>NZ_JBDPMH010000011.1:0-207095 GCF_039871735.1 Plantactinospora sp. B24E8 | reverse complement strand
GGCCGCTGGCGGACCCTTCGTCACACCACCGCCAGCCCACGGCAGATCGGCGACATCGTCCGCGCCGCTCTCCACCTCACCCACTTCGAATACCGATACCTACCGAATCCATGCTGAGATCACGTCAATGGGCCATGAAGAGGGCGTCGCCGCCGCTGGCCAGCAGCACGTCGGCCTGCTCGACCCAGGACACCCAGTGGTCGCGGTCGATGCTTGGCAGCGCGGTCAGCTCGAGCACGCCCATCGACTTCCAGCCCAGCTCGGTCATCGGCTGCCCGGACCTGCCGGCGACGAACTCCCACACGCCCGCCGGCTTGACCCAGGGGGACCCGTACATGCCGGTGGGGATGCAGAGGGCGGTGGCCTCGGCGATCGGTTTGCCCAACAGGCCGAGAAGCGCCTCGTGGATGCTCGCGTTCTTGACGCCCGCCGACGTGAGAAGAAGCTTCATCGTTCCTCCAGAACCAATTGCAAATTGCAAGTGGTTTCGGAAGCTATCACTCCGTGCCGGCCAGCCGCAGCCCCAGCTCCGGCCGGCTCACCGTGCCCGGGGCGAGGCGGCAGACGTACGAGGTCAGGTCCCTTTCGGCCGCATTGGTCACCGGCAACGCAACGTCGCCGAACGCTGCATCAACCGGCTCAAACAATGGCGCGGCCTGGCCATGTGCACGAACAAACCGGCCGTGCACCACCAGGCCGCACTCACCCTCGCCGGCATCCTGCTCTGGACCGAACCATGATCCGAGAGACGCTGCCTAGCCCGGTTCCCCGGAGGCGGGCCGGGCGTGGGGAGAGCTGCCCGGCTGTGGTCGGCGACCCCACAACACCAGACCGGCGAGCAGCATCGCACCGCCCAGCGCGACCATTGCCAGCCCCACCGCGGTTCGCGCGCCCCCGTCCAGGTGACTGGCCACGATCCAGCCACCGTCGATCCCGAAGGCCAGCACCATCACCCCCTGCGGGACCACCGGGATCCACCCCACCGTCAACAGCGCCAGCGCCCACGCCGTCGCCCGGTTCTCCCGGTACCACTGCGCATCCCACTTCAGCGGAATCACCGTTTCCGGGGGCCGGCTCCGTTGGCCGGCCGCGGCGAGCACCTCGGTCCCGCGCCGGGCGAGGCGTTCGTCGGCCAGCCAGACGCCGCCCCAGCAGACCGCCGCACCGCACAGCAGCCCGACCGCTGGCATCAGCGGTGCCACCCACGGCGGGCCCCAGACCGCCAGCGCGAGTACCGGCGCCGCGGTGAGCAGCCCAGCCCCGGTGGCGACCAGCACGCTGACGATGTCGGTCGGGTTGTCGGCCGAGGTGGGATGCCGTGGGTCGGCTGCCGGGCGCACCCGCAGCAGCGACACCCACACCGGTACCGATGCGCCCGCGCCGAGCAGGGCCGGCAGGGTGGCGAGCGCGACCAGCGCGTCGACATCGGGCGCGAGGACGACGCCGGCGACGGTGAGCAGCACCCCGATCGGGGTGACCAGAACCAGCCACGCCAGGGCCCGGCCACGGACCTCGGCACGTTCGCCACCCGGCGTCGTGAACGGCAGCCACAACGCGGTGCCGTCCAGTCCGACCAGCCCGGCCGACATCGCCGCCGCACCGAGCACGGCGAGCGGCCCGGCCCACGGCAGCAACAGGTCCACGTCGGACAACAGCGGTGCTCCGGCGAGCAGCGCGCCGTACACCACCGCGAACGCCAGGTACTGCAGGCGCAGCGGATGCCGCAGCCAGGCGCGCAACTCGCGCCCCGCGACCGCCCGGGTCGGGGCCGGCACCCATCCCAGCCACCCGGACTGCGCACGCCCCACTCCGGCCGAGGGGGCCGCCGTGGTCCCTCGCGGCCCGGCCGGCCCGCTGTCGGTGCGGCGGGGGAGCGGGGCCGCCGTGGTTCCGCGCGGCCGGAACGGCACGCCGGTGGTGACCATCCTTCGGACGAGCAGGATGTACGCGGCGGCGCAGAGCACCACGACGCCAGCGAGGGCAGCCATCATTCCCGCTCCTCGGCCGGGTGACCCGGTCACGGCGGAGAGCGGCCAACTGCTCGGCACGTACCGAATCGCCCGGACCACCTCGTCCGGCGCCCCGACCAGCAGGACCGACACCCAGGGAAAGACCGCCCAGAGCGACCCGGCGACACCCATCGCCGTACCGGTGAAGATGCCGGTGAGCAACGCCCCGGCCGGCCCGCCGGCGTGACCGACGACCTCCAGCGCGATCGCCGAGCCGATCAGCCCGAGCAGCCAGAGCAGTACCGCGCCGGAGGCGGCGACGAGGATCGCGGCCGCGCCGTGCCGAGCGGCGTGCACCGGCAGCGCGGCGAGCGCCACCAGCGAGACGGCCGGGCCGATGCCGATCGCCGACGCGGCGAGCAGACCGATCGCGGCCGGGAGACCGGCGATCGGTTCCAGCCGTAGGTGGGCCGGGCGGACCCGGCCCTGACCGCCGCCGAGCAACAGCGGCAACACGATCCAACCGAGAACCCACGCCCCGACCAGCAGGGCGAGGGTGTGCTGGTCGCCGCGGAGCGCGTACCGGATCAGCCAGGCGGCGGCGAGCAGACCGGTCAGGCCGGCCACCGTGGGTCCCGGATTCTCGCGCAGCGAGCGACGCAGCATGGCCGTGCGCATCTGGGCCGGCACCGCGATCCTGCCGAGAGTGCCGGTCAGCGGGCCGGGGGCGAACGGGTACGTACTCATCGTGGCCCCGTCAGCCAGTCCAGGCCGGCACTGCCGGAGGCGTCGGCGCCGACCAGCTCGACGAACCGGTCCTCGAGACTGCCGCCGGCGGCGACCTCGGCGACCGGCCCGGCGGCGACCACCCGGCCCTGATGAATCACGGTGACCTCGTGGCACATCTGCTCGACCAGCAACATCGAGTGGGTGGACAGCACACAGGTGCCGCCGGCGGCCACGAACCGGCGCAGTACCCGGCGGATGGTGGCCGCGGAGACCGGGTCGACCGCCTCGAACGGCTCGTCGAGTACGAGCAGCCGGGGCGCGTGCAGCAGGGCCTGGGCGAGGCCGAGCTTCTTGCGGGTGCCGGTGGAGCAGTCGGCGAGCGGGGTGCCGGCGCCCTTGGCGAGGCCGAGCACCTCGACCAGTTCGGCGGCCCGGTCGGCGGCCGCGACCCGGTCCAGCCCACGCAGGCCGGCGCTGTACCGCAGCAACTCGGCACCGGTGAGGCGCTCCGGGAAGTCGAGGCCGTCGGGTAGCACGCCGGTCAGCGCGCGGGTCAGTCCCCGGTCGCGGAGCGCGTCGTGGCCGAGGATCCGGATCTCCCCGGCGTCCGGGGTGACCAGTCCGACCGCCATCCCGATGGTGGTGGACTTGCCGGCGCCGTTGGGCCCGACGATGCCGTGGAACGTACCGGCGCGGACGGTCAGATCGAGGTCGTTGACCGCGCGATGCGTCCCGAAGGTTTTCACCAAACCGCGGATGTCGAGTGCTGGGGAGGTCACGCGCGGAGCATAGGTGAAGATCGTTTGCGGTGGGGGACGGAAGGCGGCGGGTTCGTCGCGGAGAGCCACGTCCTCGCTGGCTGGCGCCGTACTCAGTCTCGTCGAAGAGGTCCACGAGACCCGCCCGGGTCAGGCGGGTCGCAGTACCGGGGTCGCGATGTATCGCGTTATGGTGGCCCGGGAGGTGTCCGGGCACCGCCAGTGGGCGCGGTGGCTCACGAACAGGAACCCGGCGGGGCGGACCGGGCCCAGGGGCGGAACCGGAGCCGGGACGGAACGGAGAAACACCATGGCCAGGTGGAGGCTCCACGGCAGCCGCCGCCCCGTCCTCGGCGAGCCGGTGACCGGGCCGGCGTGGGACGGAGCGGGGTCGTCATGACCCCCGTGTTCGGACACGGCCGGCTCCGGCTCTATCTGCTCAAACTCCTCGACGACGGGCCGAAGCACGGTTACGAACTGATCCGGCTGTTGGAGGAGCGGTTCCGGGGGCTGTACACGCCCAGCGCCGGCACCGTCTATCCCCGACTGCAGCGGATGGAGACCGAGGGGCTGGTCACCCACCAGGCGGCGGGCGGTCGGAAGGTCTACGAGATCACCGAGCGGGGACGGCGGGAGCTGCGTGAGCGGGCGGACGAACTGGTCGCGCTGGAAGTGGAGATCCACACCTCGCTGGCCGACCTGAGCAGACTGGCCGGGGAGATCCGGACCGGGGTACGCGAGTCGATCCGGGACCTCCGGCAGGAGCTTCGGGCGGCGGCACGGGAAACCCGACGGGCCGTCCGGAACATCCCGTCGACCCCGGTCCCGCCGTCGCGGGGGACGGGCAGGGACGGGGTGCCCCGAACCGGACGCCCCTGCGGTCCGCCCGGTCCGCAGGCGGCCGGGGAGACCGATCCGGGCGACGAGTTCGAGCGGCGGCTGCTCGGTTTTGTCGAGGAGGCTCAGGCGCTGGCCCGGAGCCGACGGTTCAGCGACGCCCAACTCCGCACCGCGATCCGCCTGCTCGACGGCGCACTGGACGGGTTGCGCCGGCTGCTGCGCTGATCCTGCGGGGCTGCCGCGCTGATCCTGGGGGCTGCTGCGCCGAGCTTGTGAGACTGCTGTGCCGAGCCTGCGGTGAGTGTGCGGTGCGGCCGACCCGGCTCTCAGACAGTTTTCAGGGGATGCTCAGCCGGGCCGCAGCACGGGCGCGGATGATGGCCAGATGGCAGCGACAACCCAGAGCGAGGCCCGGCTACTCGTGGTCGAGGACGACCCGAACATTCTCGAGCTGCTCTCCGCCAGTCTGCGGTTCGCCGGCTTCGACGTGGCCACCGCGACCAGCGGCAGTGCGGCGGTGAGCGCGGCCAAGGAGCGCCGACCGGATCTGGTCGTACTTGATGTCATGCTGCCCGATCTCGACGGTTTCGAGGTGATCCGGCTGCTCCGCGAGGGTGGTACCCGTACCCCGGTGGTTTTCCTGACCGCTCGGGACGCGACCGACGACAAGATCCGGGGCCTGACCCTGGGCGGGGACGACTACGTCACCAAACCGTTCAGCCTCGAGGAGTTGACCGCCCGGATCCGGGCGGTGCTGCGGCGGACCGCCACGGGTGAACACGCCCCGTCCCGGCTGACCTTCGCCGACCTGGAACTGGACGAGGAGACCCACGAGGTGCACCGCGCCGGAAAGCGGGTGCAGCTCTCGCCGACCGAGTTCAAGCTGCTGCGCTACCTGATGCTCAACGCCAACCGGGTGCTCTCCAAGGCGCAGATCCTGGACCACGTCTGGAACTACGACTTCCGGGGCGACGACAACATCGTCGAGTCCTACATCTCCTACCTGCGGCGCAAGATCGATACGACCCAGCCTCGACTGATCCACACGTTACGAGGGGTCGGATACGTGCTCCGCAAGCCGGCGGCGTGAACGCGACCCTCGCCCTGAAGGGACGGCTCCGGGCCGTACCGCTGCGGGTGAAACTGGTCGCCGCAGTCCTCGTGCTGGTCGCCGCCGCGCTGGTGGTGATCAGCGTGATGACGGCGTTCTTCCTGCGCAGCTATCTCGTCGACAAGATCGACGACGAGCTGGCCAGCTACGCGCACCAACCGGAGACCGTGTTCCAGCAGATCCAGCGGGACCCGACCACCGGCAACAGCGGGCTGCCCACCGACTACCTGGTGGTCTTCGTCAACGGCACCCAGGCCAGCCTGCGTTACGACGACCGGGCGCTGACCACCAGCAACCTGCCGGGGACGCTGCAGGACCTGGGCTGGTACCAGCGGTACGCCGACGAGGACGTCTTCACCGTCAGCTCGGCCGACCACCGCTACCGCTGGCGGGTGATGATCGTGCAGTTGCAGGACGGGCTGTACCTCGCCGTCGGGCAGCACCTCACCGACGTCGACCTCGCGGTCAAGGAACTGGTCTGGATCGACGTGCTGGTCGGCGGTTCGGTCCTGATCACCCTCGCGGCCGCCGGCGCGGCGATCGTCAGGACGAGTCTGAAACCGCTGGTGGAGATCGAACGGACCGCGGCGGCGATCGCCCGAGGTGACCTGTCCCGCCGGGTGCCCGACCCGGAACTGGGGGAGATCGAGGCGAAAACCGAACTGGGTCGGCTGTCCCGGGCCCTGAACGCGATGCTCGCGCAGATCGAGATGGCCTTCACCGCCCGGGCGGCCTCCGAGGCGGCGGCCCGGACCGCCGAGTCGACCGCGCGGAGTGCGGAGGCCGCGGCCCGGAACGCGGCCAGTGCCGCCCAGACCTCGGAGACCCGGGCCCGCCGGTCCGAGGAACGGATGCGGCAGTTCATCGCGGACGCCTCGCACGAACTGCGTACTCCGCTGACCACCATCCGGGGCTTCGCCGAGCTCTACCGACAGGGAGCCGTCGGCACACCGGAGGACACCGCTCAACTGATCCGCCGGATCGAGGACGAGGCGGCCCGGATGGGCCTGCTCGTCGAGGACCTCCTGCTGCTCGCCCGCCTCGACCGGGAACGGCCACTCACCCTGGCCCCGGTGGAACTGCCGGTGCTGGCCGGCGACGCCGTCCAGGCGGCTCGAGTGGTCGCCCCCGAGCGGTCGGTCACCCTGGACATCGAACCGGGCTCCGGAGCGCTCGTGGTCCTCGGTGACGACGCCCGGCTGCGTCAGGTCATGGGCAACCTGATGACCAACGCGCTCACCCACACGCCCCCCGAGGCGTCGGTGACCCTGCGACTCCGGAAGGACCGCGACGATGCGGTCATCGAGGTCGCCGACACCGGTCCGGGGCTCACCCCGGAACAGGCGGAGCGGGTCTTCGAACGGTTCTACCGGGCGGACGCCGCGCGGACCCGTCGGGCCGGCGGCGGGATCAGCACCGGACTCGGACTGGCGATCGTGGCGGCCCTGGTGGCCGGACACCACGGCACGGTCGAGGTCGACGAGACACCGGGCGGCGGCGCCACCTTCCGGGTGCGGCTGCCGCTGGTGGCGGAGAGCGACGAGGGCCTCGAGCCGGGTTCCGAGTCCGGGCCGGCCGAACAACCGGGTCACGCCGATCCGATCGACGTAGAGTGATTCCCAGGCAATATCCAGGTGGGTTCCAGGTGGATCGCAGAGCAGGGGAGCAGGGTAGGGGCATGAGCGAGTTCGAGACCGACCCGCAGCGGCGGCCGGCAGACGCCGACCGCGAGCTCTCGCATCCCACCGCCGAGCTGCCGCGCGATGACCGCGGGCAGACCGCCGAGCTGGCGCGGGACGACCACGCCCAGACCGCCGAGCTGCCCCGCGACGACCGCGGGCAGTCCGACGCCGGTACGGCCAACCCCGGCACCAGCTTCGCCGACCCGGACACCCCGGGCATCGGCGCCGCCACCACGGACAGCGGTTCCACCGCCCCGGTGGCGTCGACCGGCCCGGCGTACGGCTCCCCGGTACCCGCCTCCGGCCCGGCGTACGGCACCCCGCCGCCCGCCTCAGGCCCGGCGTACGGCACCCCGCCGCCCACCTCCGGTCCGGGGTACGGCTCCCCGCCGCCCACCTCCGGACAGCCGTACGGTCCCGGACCGTACGGCGCCGCGCAGCCGTACACGCTGCCGCCCGGTGGCCAGCCGGCCAACCCCTGGCAGGCGCCGCACGGCGCCCCGCAGCACCCGCACCACGGCTGGGCCGGTCACCACCCGACCGGGCACCCGGGCCTGCCCGGGCCGGGCGGCGGGATGCCACCGCAGCAGCCGTACGGCGGCCCGGTTCCACCGCCCTGGGCGACCCCGGCCAACCCGGGTCACGCACCCGGACGGCTCGGCAAGCTCGTGGCGGTCGGCGCCACCGCACTGGCCCTGATGGTCGGCTCCGGCATCGCGGGTGGCGCGATCGCGCTGGCCGTCGACGACGGCGGCGGTGTCACCAAGACCTACACGGCGGCGCCGGTGATCAACTCGGCCGACCTGCCGAAGATCGCCGCACAGGTGCAGAACAGCGTCGTCTCGATCAGCACCGCGAACGCCGAGGGATCGGGTGTGGTGATGAGCGCCGACGGCTTCATCCTGACCAACAACCACGTGGTGGCGAGCGCGACCGGCAACCGGGTACAGGTGATCTTCGCCGACGGCACCCAGGCCACCGCCGAGATCCGGGGGACCGACCCGAAGACCGACCTGGCCGTGATCAAGGCGCAGGGGGTCTCCGGGCTCAGCGCCGCGAAGTTCGGCGACAGCGACGCGATGCAGGTCGGCGACACCGTGCTGGCGCTCGGCAGCCCGCTCGGCCTGCAGGGCTCGGTCACCGCCGGCATCATCAGCGCCCGCGAGCGGACCATCCAGGCCGGCGGTGACGAGCAGGGCAGTCCGTTCAACCGCCCGCAGCAGGGCGTCAGCTCGATCTCCGGCCTGCTGCAGACCGACGCGCCGATCAACCCCGGCAACTCCGGTGGCGCTCTGATCAACACCAACGCCGAGGTGATCGGGATCAACACCGCCATCGCCACCTCGGGCCAGGGCACCGGCAACATCGGTGTCGGCTTCGCGATTCCGAGCAACAAGGCCAAGGCGGTCGCCGAGGCCCTGCAGCGGGGCGAGAAGGTCAGCCACCCGTCGCTCGGCGTCTCGGTCAACCCCGCGGAGAACGGCGGGGCACTGGTCGGCGGGGTCGTGCCGGGCAGCGCGGCCGACAAGGCCGGCATCCAGCAGGGCGACGTGATCACCCAGTTCGGTGACAAGAAGATCAACGACTCCAACGACCTGGTCGCCGCGGTGCAGGCCGGCAAGGTCGGTGACCAGGTGCAGGTGACCTACACCCGGAACGGGGCGCAGACCACGGCAACCGTGACGCTTACCGAAGCGTCCTAGAGATAGGCCGTACGCTTTCGGGCCGATCTTCCGTACGCGGAAGTGGTGCCTCCTCCCAGAGCGGCGGGCGACGTGACCAAGGGGGTTGGTCAGGTCGCCCGCCGCTCCCTTTCTGTCCCCGTCCGCGTCCGGCTTCGCCGCCGTTCCCGTCCGCGCACTTCCCGGCGCCGGATGCCTTCACCTGATCGGGGTGAACCCGGCTCACCCGGGCCGGAGTGAACATGGGGAGTGCTCTGCAGCGCCAGCGATCGGGCTCGACGGGCCCGGGGGAACCGCGATGCACCGGGGGAGGAACGGCGATGAGTACCGGAGTGAGCATGGCCCGGCGCGACACCGAGATCCAGCACGACGTGCTGGCCGAACTCGCCTGGGACGCCCGGGTACGGGCCAGCGAGATCGGCGTCTCGGTGGCGGCCGGCGTCGCGACCCTCTCCGGCTGGGTGGACAGCTACGCCAAGAAGTGGGCGGCGGAACGGACGACGCACCGGATCCGGGGCGTCCGGGCGGTGGCCAACGACATCATCGTCCGCCTGCCCGGTGACGCGGAGCGGACCGACACCGACATCGCCACGGCGGCGAGCCGGGCGCTGGAGTGGGACGCCTACGTACCCGTGGAGAAACTCGACGTCACCGTCGCCAACGGCTGGCTGACCCTGCGAGGCGAGGTCGCGCAGGGTTTCCAGAAACGTGCCGCCGAGCGGGCGGTACGTCGGCTCACCGGTGTCCGTGGCGTGACCAACCTGATCACGGTACGACCGGTCGGTGGCGTGCTGGCGGCGGAGCTCGAGCGGGACGTCCGCAACGCCCTCGCCCGGCGGGCCGGCCTCGACGCCGAACTGATCGACGTCGAGGTGGCCGGCGGGACCGTGGTACTCAGCGGCGAGGTCCGGTCCTGGAAGGAGCGGGACGAGGCGGAACGTGTCGCCTGGGCCGCGCCGGGAGTCGGTGACGTCGAGGTCCGGCTCAGCCTGGCGGGCTGACCCGGCCCGCCCGGCGTCCAGCATCCGATCCGCCGGCCCTGCGGGAGGCCCCAGTGACCAGTAATCCGTCCGATCGGGAACGTCCGGTCCGCCCGCTGCGGATCGCGATGGTCGTCCCGCCCTGGTACGAGCTGCCACCGCCGGGCTACGGCGGCCTGGAACAGGTCTGCTCGGCGCTGGTGGACGGACTCGTGGCCAAGGGGCACGAGGTCACCCTCTTCGGCGCCGGGACCGGCACCGGGACCAGCGCGCGGTTCGTCGGCACCGTGCCGGAGGTGCAGCACCACCGGCTCGGTCAGGCATTGCCCGAGTTGGCGCACGTCGCCCGGGTCAACCGGATGATCTCGCCGGATTCGTTCGACATCGTGCACGACCACACCACCGTCGGTCCGTTCGCCGCCGCCGAACGGTCGGTGCCGACCGTCACCACGGTGCACAACCGGCCGACCGGCGAACTGCGGGAGGTGCTGGGCGACCTCGATCCCGCGGTGGGACTGGTGGCGATCTCCCACACCCAGCGTCGGCTGGCACCCGAGCTGCCCTGGACCGCGACCATCCACAACGGCATCGCCAGCCGCAACATCGTGAGCAAGTCGGCACCCGGACTCGGGCCCGTGCTGTGGCTGGCCCGGTTCAGCGCGGACAAGGGCCCGGACCTGGCGGTCCAGGCGTGCCGGGCGGCCGGCCTGCCGCTGGTGCTGGCCGGCAAGTGCGACGAGCGGTCCGAACGGCAGTACCTCGAACAGGTCATCGAGCCGATGCTCGGACCGGACGTCACGGTGCTGCGCAACCCGGACCGCGACGCGACCGTACGACTCATGCTCGCCGCCCGCTGCCTGATCATGCCGATCCGCTGGGAGGAACCGTTCGGCATGGTGATGGTGGAGGCGATGGCCACCGGTACGCCGGTGGTGGCCCTCAACCGGGGCGCGGTGCCGGAACTGATCCGGCCGGGGGAGACCGGACTGATCTGCGACGAACCGGCCGAGCTGGCGCCGGCCCTGCACGACGCCGTCCGGTTGGATCCCGCGGCCTGCGTCGCGCACGTCCGGCGGATGTTCTCCGCCGAGCGGATGGCCGACGAGTACGAGCGCGTCTACCGCGCCTGGCTGGTGCCGGCCCGGGAAACCGCGGAGTCCACCTCGACGCCCTCGGTGAGCGCCTGGTGACCGCCACGGCCGTTCATCCCGGGGCGGCCTGTCCCACGATCGGCGGGTTGCCTGTCGGGTAGTGGACCCGCTGTCACCAGCGCCGGATTTACGGCTTATTCTGCGGGCCGCACCGACCCGTGGAAGAAGGCAGGTAGCCGGTGGCCGTCGTCGAGAGCCGGGTGAGCGTCTGGGAGGCGTTGGCGGGTCGCGCCCCCGGGCAGCCGCTGGGTCCGGCCGAACCGGGCGTCTGGTCGGCCGTCGTCGACCGGCTCAACCCGGCCCGGGCCCGGCCCGTACTCCGGCCCGGCATCGAGAGCGCCGAGCTGGTCTCGGTACGCGACGTGCCGTACGTGATGCTCCGCTCGCCGGACGGCGGCGGCGACGCCTGCTATCTGCGGCTGTCGCCGGAGGAGTGGCAACTCGCCCAGCTGATGGACGGCTCCCGTACGGTGGCCCGGCTGGTCGCCGAGTTCGCCCGGATCGCCGGCCGGCTGGCGCCGGAGCAGGTCACCCGGGTCGTCGCCGACCTGGCCGGCAACCGGATGCTGGCCGAACTGCCGGTGGACGCGTTCCGCCCGCTGGACCGGGTACGCCGACGGCCGTGGCCGCTGCGGCTGGGGCGCGGTCTGCTCGCCGCCGCCCGGGGCCGGCGCAGCGTGGTCGTCGACGTGGACCCGCTGGTCGGGTTCCTCTACCGGGCCGGGGGGCGACTGCTCTTCACCCGGGTCGCCGCGACCCTGCTCGGCCTGGTGGCACTCGCCGGGATGGCCCTGTTCGGCTGGACGTGGTGGGCCGGGGAGCAGTCGCTGTTCCTCACCGACGGCTCGTACGCGGTCGGCGCGGCGGTGCTGCTCGGGCTCAACGTGATCGCGCTGGCCTGCCACGAAGCGGGCCACGCCCTGGCCACCCGGCACGCCGGCCGCCGGGTCCCGGCCGCCGGCTTCCTGGTCTACTTCGGCATCCCGTCGGTCTTCGTCGACACCACAGACGTCTGGATGGCGGGCCGTCGGGCCCGGATCCTCACCACCGCGTCCGGTCCGGCCGCCGGCCTGGTCCTCGCCGGCCTCGCCCAGGTTGTCGGCGTGCTGGTGCCGGAGGCCGCCCCGTGGACGTTCAAACTCGCCTTCGCCTGGTACCTGAACGCGTTGTTCAACCTCAACCCGTTCCTGGCGCTGGACGGCTACTACCTGCTGATGGACTGGCTGGAGATCCCCAACCTGCGGGCGCGCGGGCTGGCGTTCGTCCTGGCCCGGCTGCGTCGCCGCCCACCCTCCTGGGCCCAACTCGACCGGGAGGGCCGGATCGTCGCCCTGTACGGCGGCCTGGCGGTCTGCTGGCTGGCGATCGCGGCCAACCTCGGCTGGCGGATCTGGACCGACCGGGTCGCCGGGCTGACCCTCGGCCTGTGGCGTTCCGGGTGGCCGGCCCGGCTGTTGCTGGTCGCGGTCGTCGCCGGGCTGGCCGCGCCGCTGGTCTGGCTGGTGGCCGGCTGGCTCGCCCGGCGGCTGCGTCGGGCGTGGGCCCGGTGGGTCGACCGGCGGCGCCGGGCCGACCTGCCCCGACGGATGGCGGCGCTGCGGCGCTCGCCGCTCGGCCGGCTCCCCGCTCCGGCACTCGCCGGCCTGGCGGCACAGGCCGGCTGGATACGGCCCCACCCGGGCCAGCAGTTCGGCTTCGCCGGTGCCGCCCAGTCGGTGGTGCACGTGGTCGTCGACGGCATTGTGGAGGGTCGGCGGCCGGGTGACCCGGCCGGACTCGTCCGGCAGCGGCTCGGCCCGGGCGGCACGGTCGGGCTGGCGAACGCCCTCACCGGCAGTCCGGCCGGCCTGGACTGGCACAGCGCCGGCAGCGAGCTGCTCGCCCTGCCCGCGTCGGCGGTGGTCACCGCGGTGGGCCCGTTGCCCGGCCCGCCGTCGGGGGACCGGGTCGCCGCGGAGGCGCTCTTCGGCGAGGCCCCGGCGCTGCGCGGACTCACCGCCGAGGACCGGCTCGGCCTGGTCTCCGGCGCCCGGGTCGCCACCGTCGACCCCGGCGACCCGGTCACCCTGCTGACGTCGCACGAGGCGGTGGTGGTGGAGTCCGGGGTGGTGGAACTCCCCGACGGCACGCAACTGCGCCGGGGTACGGTGATCGGCCCGTCGGGGGAGGGCGAGCCGGGTACGGTGGCGACCGCCCGTACGCCCGTCCGGGTCTGGACCGTACCGGCGGTCTCCGGCCTGTCCATGGTGCTCGGCGCGCCCGCGACGGCCGCACCGACGACGCTCTCCACGGCGGCGGCCTCACCCGGCGCGGCTCCCCGGGCCGGCGTCCACCCGGAGGCCGACTACCCGCCGCTGCTCGCCCCGCCCGGACCGCCACCAGCGGAGGCCGACCCCGACGTCGACCGACGGTTCGAGCGGCAACTGTGGTGGCTGCTCCTGCTCTTCCTGCTGGTGGCCCTGCTCTCCAGCGCGGCCAACCTGGTGCCGGGGCCGGCCTGGGCGGAGATGCCCGACGACCGGGCGCTGCTGGCGGTGGACCACGGCCGGATCGACGCCGTGGTGGATGGCCGGGCGGTCACCCTGACCGGCGACGGCCGGGTCTACGTCCGGGCCGGCGACCAGATCCGGGTCGGCACCCGTTCCCGGGGCAGCCTGACGTTCCGGGGCGGTGCGACGGCGCTGCTCTGCGCTGGTGCCCGGACCAACGTCGGTCCGCTCTGGAGTGACGGGGTCCGGCCGGTCACCCCGTACGGCCGACTCACCCTCGACGTGGGTCGGATCGTGGCCGACACCGGCAGCCCCAGCGCCGCGTTCGCGCCGCTCGCCCTCACCGTCGAGCGGACCTCCGGCGGCATCATCAACCGGGGCGCCGCCCGGTACGCGGCCTGGGCCCGCGGCATCGAGGTCTCCGCCGGCGAGGTGCGGGTCTCCGGGGTACGTCAGGAGGACACCGGCCGGACCCTCGACTGCGACGGCGGGACAACACCGGACGGGGCGGACCCGGTCCGCTCGGCCACCCCCGAGGAGACGGTGCCGACCGATCCGGTGACCCCGACACCGACCTTGACGGCGAGCCCGACGCCGTCGCCCACCCCGTCGGCCACGCCGTCCCCGACCCCGTCGGCGAGCCCGACCCCCACCGGATCGTCCCCGGCCCCGGCGACGAGCGCACCGGGTACGCCACCCCGGACGAGCGCCCCGCCGACCACCCGGCCGCCGACCCCGCCCCGGGACGTCACCGACCCGACCGTCTCCGGCGTCTCCGTCGACCCACCGAGCATCAACCGCTGCGATTCGGACGGCCGGGCCACCGTCAGCGGGCGCGTCGCCGACAACGTCACACCGGCCGGCGAGATCACGGTCAGCGGAAGCTGGACGACCGGGCAGGAGAACGGGACGGTGAGCTTCAGCCGGTCCGGCGATGTGTTCCAGGGCGCCGTCGTGGTGCCGCAGAACGCCGACGAGCCGGGTGGCACGATCACGGTCACGATCCAGGCGGTCGACGCCGCCGGCAACACGTCGGACCCGGTGACGGCGACCATCAGGCTGGAGCGGTGTAGCTTGCCGGTACCCCAGTGAGGAGTGGATGTGCTCTGTTGGTTCTGTCCGAAGGCGGCACGGGGTGGGTGCCGGTTCTGCGGGCGTGCTGTCTGTGAGGACCACGCCCGGTTCGGCCCGTACCTGCTGCAGGTGCACCGCTCCGAGGCGCGGGGCCGGGCGGAGGGCCTGGTGGTCGAGGACGCCGTACAGTGCGGGACCTGCCGGCCCCGACCGCAGCCGGTGCCGATGCCCGAGTTGGACTGACCGGCCGGGCCGGATCCGGCGGGATCGGGGCCGAGCAGGGTCGGCAGTGGCGGGCCGGGACTAGCGTGGGACGGGTTGATCCCGGGAGGTGGCCACGGTGAGTGACTTCGACGTCGTTCTGGAGCGGCTGCTCGCCGATCCGCTCTTCGCCGCCGCGCTCTCCGCCGATCCGGACGCGGCCCTCGCCGGCTACCAACTCGACGCCGACGAGGTGGCCCTGCTCCAGCTCCAGTTCGGTGCCGACCCGGGCGGGCAGCACGAGGTCGAGAGCCGGACCAACCAGTCGAGTCTGTTCGGCATGTTCACCCCGCTTGTCGGCTTTGCCGGTGCGGTGTCGGTGGCCGACCAGCTCAACGCGGCCGGGTCGGGTCGGGCCGACCCGGTGCTGCCCGAGGTCGCGCCGGCCACGGCCCCCACCGTCGCGACGCCGGTGGGCGGCCTGGCCGGTCTGGGCGACGAGATCGGTCGGTCGATCCAGTCGGCGACCGACGCCGCGCTGGCCGAACCCGCCGGTGGTCTGGCCGGCGCGGTCAGCGGTGCGGCCGGCACGGAGACGGGTCTCGGTGGTGCCGGAGCAGCGGCTGCGGTCTGCTCCGACACCGCTGAACCTCCGGCGGTGGCCGGGTTCGGCGCCGCCACCCCGGCCGCCGAGGCTGGCTTCGGCACCGCCGATCCGGCCGCAGAGGTGGGTTTCGGCACCGCCGATCCAGCTGCCGAGGCTGGCTTCGGCACGGCGTCCCCGGCGGGCGCCCCGACACCGTCCGACGCCACACCGGACGTGCCCGAGGGCTACCGCACGCGGGTGGACGTCGACGGTGACGGGGACTGGGACCGGCACACCCTGCGGGGCCGGGCCGACGGCGGCGTCGACATCCTCGTCGACGCCGACCGGGACGGCCGGACCGACTTTGTCGGACACGACCTGGACGCCGACGGACTGGTCGAGATCAGCGAGTACGACCGCGACCGCGACGGCTTCTTCGAGAAGCGGATGTACGACGACGACGGCGACGGCTGGATGGACCGCTCGGTACGGGTCGACCCGCCCCCGGACTCCGGCTACTGAGCGTCGGACCAACCGGGTGTACGGAACCGTCCCCGTACGACACCTGCCGCCGTCCGGCGCCGGGTCCCGCCGTCCGGCGCACCGTACCGGGCCGTCCGGCGCAGCAGGACTGGCGTAAGGGGCCAGTACCCGGCGACGATGGCGGCAGGAGGTGGTCGCCGTGGTAAGCATCGCCACCGACCAGTTGACGAAGGTGTTCCCCGACGGCACCGTCGCGGTCGACCGGGTGAGCGTCGAGGTCGGCTCCGGCGAGTTTGTCGTCCTGGTCGGCCCGACGGGTTGCGGCAAGTCGACGATCCTGCGTCTGGTCGCCGGGCTGGAGGAGCCGACCGCCGGGCAGGTCCTGATCGACGGCCGTCCGGTGGAACGGGGTGCCGGACCGGACCGGCGGTTGTCGATGGTCTTCCAGGACCACGCCCTCTATCCACATCTGACGGTGGCACAGAACATCGGGTTTCCGCTGAGTACCGGCACCGCTCCGGTGGTCGACCCGGCCCGCCGGGTGGCCGAGGTCGCCGCGCAGCTCGGCATCACCGACCTGCTGCACCGCCGTCCCCGCCAGCTCTCCGGCGGGCAACGTCAGCGGGTGGCGATGGCCCGGGCCATCGCCGGCGACTCGCGGGCGTTCCTGCTCGACGAGCCGCTGTCCAACGTGGACGCAGGGCTGCGGGCCGAGCTGCGCGCCGAGGTCGCGGCGCTGGCCCGGCGGCTGGGGCTCACCACCCTGTACGTGACCCACGACCAGGTCGAGGCGATGACCATGGCGGACCGGGTCGCGGTGCTGCGTCGCGGGGTGCTCCAACAGGTCGGCCCCCCGGACGAGGTGTACCGCGACCCGCACACCCTGTTCGTCGCGGCGTTCCTCGGTACGCCCCGGGCGAACCTGCTGCAGGCCGCCGTCTACGCCACCGACGGGACGGTGGTGCTCGACCTCGGCTCCCAGCTGCTCGAACTGCCGGCCGACGACCCCCGGGTGCCGGCCCTGCGGACCCGCCACACCGCGCGGGTGACCGTGGCGCTGCGGGCCGACGCGTTGACCCCGGTCCCGCCGGGGACGACGGCCGACCCCCCGGTCATCCGGGGAGTCGTCCGTCTCGTCGAGAACCTCGGGCACCAGGCGTTGGTGCACGTCACGACCGACACGGTGCCGACCTCGAACGACCAGGCCCGGCTGGAGCACCCGGACCCCGGTCAGCCCCTCGCCGCGGTGCTCGCCGACGACTTGCCGGCCGGGCATCCGGTCCGGGACCGCCTGAACAGGATGATTCCCCATCAGCGCGGCGCACGGCAGCCGGCGACGGCCCGCACCGAGTACGGCTTCTATCCGGTCTACGATCCGGAACTCGGTGCCGATCCACCGGTCGCCGGCGAGCTGGTGGTCCGGATGCCGGCCGCGGCTCTGCCCCGGCGCGGCGAACTGGTCAGCCTCGCCGTCGACCTGGACCAACTGCTGCTGTTCGACGGGGCGGGCGACCGGATCCGTCTGGACTGACTCTGCCACCGGGCGGCGGTGCGGCCGGTCGCACCGGTCGACGGGGCCGCCGGGTCAGTCCGGTGCCGCCGCCAGGATGCTCCGGACCCGCATCAGCGCGAAGCCAAGCAGGTTGAGCCCACGCCAGTGCGCCGGGTCCCCGGCCCGGGGATCGTCGGCGGCGAGCCCGATGCCCCAGACCTGGTCGAGCGGACTGGCCTCCACCAGCACCCGCTCGCCGGTGGCGACCAGATAGTCCCGCAGCTCGGGGTGCTGACCGAACTTCGCCAGGTTGCCGGCGACGACCAGGTCGAACCGCTGGGCGTTCCAGACCGACTGGTCGAAACCACGTACCCGCTGGCCCAGGGCCTTGGCCGCGCCCGGGCTCGGGGCGACCAGCACCTGCCGGGCGATCGGCTCGTCTCCGAAGAGCCGGGCCTTGCCCGCCATCATGTAGTGCTCCGCGGTGGCGTACCGGACACCGTCCACGGTGAACGACGACGGCCACCACTGGCTGAGGCATCCGGCGCCGACCACGCCACCGCGCCCCGGCCGGTGCCCCCAGAAGAAGACGTACCTCACCGGGGCGCCGTCGGCGAGCAGGGCGCGGAGTTCCTCGACGGTGCCGGGCGGTGTGGAGAGGGCGGACATGGCGGAGAGGGTGGCACAGGGTGCCGGGTGCCGGCCAGGGGATTGGACCGGCACCCGGCGTAGGCCTATGCCGCCCCCGCCAACTGGGTCAGGGCGGCGTCGAGAAGTCGGGCGTACTCGGGGGTTATCGAGCCCTCGCTGAGGCGCACCGCGACCTTGTCGCGGAGCACCGTCGCCTCCCCCGACAGGTCGGCCGGCCCGGTTGCCAGCCCGGTCCGGAGGTTACGCAGATGGTTGCGCAGGTCCACCCCGGCATGGTCGCGGATCGCGCTGGCCGCCAGGCCGTCGGTGACGATCTGGTCCAGGCTGGCCATGACCTCGTTCACCGAGGGGGTGGCGTCCGGGCGCCGAACGGTCGCGGTGGCCGGCGCGGTCGCCGTCGTCACCGTCGCGGGCACGGTCGCCGTCGTGGTGGCCGGTGTCCGGGTCGGCGTCGGGCCCACGTCTCCGGAGGGCGCCGACGGTGTCGGCCCGGCGCCCGGTCCGGTGCTGCCCGCCCCGCCGGTGGGCCTGCCGCCCGGGTCGGCGCCGAGGGTCGCGGCGACGATCACGACGGCGGTGAGTACGACCAACGCCGTCGCCGTGATGAGCAGCACTCGGCCGGGATGCCTCGGCTGGCGGCGCGGTTCCGACACTCCCGGCTCTGCCGCCGACGGGTCGTCCGGGCCGCCGGCCGGCGGCCCGGGTCGCACGGTCGGCGCCGGCACGGTCGACGACGCCGGCTCGACCGCCCGCAGTTGGGCACGGAGCGTCTCGGCGACCTGCGCGGCGGTCGGTCGACCGAACGGATCGCGGTCCAGGCAGCGCAGACAGATGTCGGCCACCGCGGCCGGCACGTCCGGTACGCCGTCCAACGTCGGCTCGATCCCGGACTGCAGTGCCCGGGTCAACTCGTCCCAGGTCTCCGCCGGAAACGGCACCCGGCCGGTCAGCGTCTCGTGCAGCAGCACCCCGAGCGAGTACGTGTCGGTCGCCGGTTGGGCCGGCAACCCGTCCAGCCGCTCCGGGGCGACGTACGCCGGGGTGCCGAACGTCTCGCCGTCCTCGTCCTCGTCCGGGGCTCCGACGTGGGTGGCGATACCGAAGTCGAGCACCTTGGCCCCGGTCGCCGTCATCATGATGTTGGCCGGGGTGATGTCCCGGTGCACGATGCCCAGCCGGTGGGCCGCGGCGAGCGCCTCGGCCACCTGCGCACAGATCCCGACCGCCGTCGGCCAGGGCAGCGCGCCGGCGGTGAGCTGTGCCTTCAACTCCTCGCCGGTGAGCAGTTCCATCACCACGAAGGAGGTGATCTCACCGTCCGGGCCGAGGGTCTCACCGTAGTCGTGCACGGCGGTGACATGCGGATGGACGAGCTGCGCGGCGGCCCGGGCCTCGTCCCGGACCATCTCCCGGAACTTGGTGTCGGCGGCGAGTGACGCGGCGAGCACCTTCACCGCGACCACCCGGTCGAGTACCTCGTCACGGGCCCGCCAGATCACCGACATGCCGCCGGCACCGATCCTGTCGATAAGACGATATCTCCGGGCGAGCAGGCCGCCCGCCTGCAACGCTGCCATCGTTCGTCGCACCTGCCTGGAAGAGTCGGGGGATTACATCAGGCCGTGTGGGGGGTCGTACCAGGCTGCGTGACGGACCAACTCCTGTCAATGACAGCCACTCTCGCCGATGCATCCCCTTTGCTGCCAGAAAGTCCTCTCCGGCCTGCTCCCGCTCCGGCCCGGCGGAGCGGCGACCGACCGGCAGGGACCGCTGGCGTGGCCGACTGGGCGGCCCGTGCCAGGATGAATGACATGGTCAGCGGTCCGGTGGCGTTCGTGCTCGGCGGCGGTGGGGTGCTCGGCGCCGTCGAGGTCGGCATGCTGCGGGCGCTGTTCCGGGCCGGCATCCAGCCCGATCTGGTGCTCGGTACGTCGATCGGCGCGGTCAACGGCGCCCTGGTGGCCGCCGACCCGAGCGAGGGGGTCACCAACCGGCTCGTCCGGCTCTGGGCGTCGCCGGAGGCGGCCGAGGTCTACGGCGACTCGATCGCCCGGCAACTGCGCCGGTTCGCCGCCCGTACCCATCTGCACTCGCCACGTCCGCTGCGCCGGCTGCTCGAAGCCGAACTCGGCGAGCAGACCACCTTCGCCGACCTCAAGGTGCCGTTCCGGTGTTGTGCGGCCAGCATCGAACGGGCCGCCGAGCACTGGTTCACCGCCGGCCCGCTGGTGCCGGCCGTCCTCGCCTCCGCGTCGGTGCCCGGTCTGCTGCCGCCGGCCCGGATCGACGACGAGCACTACGTCGACGGCGGGATCGTCAACTCGATCCCGATCGGCGAGGCGGTGCACGCGGGCGCCAAGCAGATCTTCGTACTCCAGGTCGGTCGGATCGAGCGTCCGCTGACCCCGCCGCGCCGTCCGTGGGAGATCGCCCAGGTGGCGTTCGAGATCGCCCGCCGGCACCGGTTCGCCCGGGAGATGGCGGCACTCCCCGACGACGTGGACGTACACGTGCTGCCGACCGGCGGACCCGGACCCCGGGACGACACCCCGTGGGCGTACCGGGACATGGCGGCGGTCGGGCGGCGGATCAGCCGGGCCTACACGGCGTCCCGCCGCTACCTCACCGAACACGTGGACCTCGGCTGATGCCGTTGCCACCGAGGTGGGTCCGGCGGCTCCTGCTCGCCCCGGGTACGGTGCTGCTCGCCTTCCTCGTGGTCAGCCTGCTGCCGGTGTGGCTGATCGTCGCCGCGGCCGCCTCGCCGCTGGTCCCCGGCTACCTCCGCCCGCTGCGGCTGCTCTGGCTCGGCATCGTCTACCTCTGTTGGGACGCCGCCGCGCTGGTCGTCCTCTTCGGGCTCTGGGTCGGTTCCGGCTTCGGCTGGCGCAGCCGGTCCCCGTCGTTCCAGCGTGCCCACTACCAGTTGGCCGGCTGGTTCCTCACCTTCCTGTTCTGGCAGGCCCGGTGGACCCTACGGCTGCGCATCGACGTGGTCGGCACCGACCCGGACACCGCCCTGCCCGGCCGCCCCGAACTGGTGCTCTGCCGGCACGCCGGCCCCGGCGACTCGTTCATCCTGATCCACGCGTTGGTGAACTGGTTCAAGCGGGAACCGCGGATCGTCCTCAAGGACACCCTGCAGTGGGATCCGGCGGTGGACGTACTGCTGAACCGGCTGCCGAACCGCTTCATCGCCGGCCGGGAGCGCCAGGCCCGGCGGCTCGGCCGCACCGAACGGCCCGGCGCGCCCCGGGAGGCCCTGGTCGAGCAGATCGGGCACCTCGCCCAGGGTCTCGACGAGAACGACGCCTTCGTGATCTTTCCCGAGGGCGGCAACTTCACCCCCCGGCGTCGGCTCCGCGCGATCGACCTGCTGCGGTCCCGGGGCCTCGACGCGATGGCGAAGCGGGCCGAGGCGATGCGGCACGTGCTCGCCCCGCAACCGGGTGGGGTGCTGGCCGCCCTGGACGCCGCCCCGGAGGCCGGCGTCGTCTTCGTCGCGCACACCGGGTTGGACCGGATGGTCACCGTCGCCGACGTGTGGCGGGAACTGCCGATGGACAAGCGGATCGTGATGCGGTTCTGGTCCGTACCGCCGGAGGAGGTGCCGCCCGGACGACAGGAGCGGATCGACTGGCTCTTCGACTGGTGGGCGCGGATCGACGCGTGGATCGACACGCACCGCCCCGACCCGGATCCGCAGTAGGGTGCCCGGCGTGGACCAGATCTGCGTCGTGACGACGGTCGTGGACGCCCGGGCGGTCGCGGACGTGATGGCCGCCGCGGCGGTCGCCGGCCGGTTGGCGGCCTCGGCCCAGGTGAGCGGGCCGGTGGAGAGCACCTACTGGTGGGAGTCACGACTGGAGACGACCCGGGAGTGGACGGTCCGGTTCAAGACCACCCCGGACCGGGTGGCCGCCCTCGTCGACCAGGTGCGGGCCGCCCACCCGTACGAGATACCGGAGATCCTGGTCAGCTGGGTGGAGGGCGGCAACCCGGACTACACCGCCTGGCTACACGAACAGACCCGGCCGTGACCGGCGGCAGGTCCCGGCAGTCCGGCCACGCGGGTCGGCGTACCTGCCCCGGATAGGTACGCGCACTCTGTGGGCGGTCGTGGCGTCGGCGGAGCATGGCGGCATGACCGAAGGCGTGCGCGCGTACCCCTGCCCGGTGTGCGGGACCGGGGCCGACCTGGTGACCGGCTGCCCGGGCTGCCGGCGGGGTCCGGACCCGGTCGCCGCCGAGGTGATCCGGCTCGAGGGAGAGATCGCCGCGCTGACCGTCCGGGTGGTCCAGGCCCGGGAGGCGTACCGGACCCTCGAGGCCACGCTCCGGCAGACCCGGCAGCGTCGCGAGACGCTCGCCGGGCAGGTCCGGGCCGCCGCGCTCGCCGCGCGGCAGGCCGCGACCCGGATGGCCCCGCCGCGCCCGGTGCCCACCCCGACCGGCCCGACCAGCGCCGTCCTCGCGCCGGTCGCGCCGCCGGTCGCGACCGCCGCCGGCCCGGCCCCGGTCACGCTTCCGGCACCGGTACGACCGGAGGCCTCCACCCGGACCGTGCAGAACGTTCTCTTCGTCCTCGGTGGCCTGCTGCTCGGGGCGGCCGCGATCGTCTTCACCGTGGTCGCCTGGGCCACCGTCGGCCTCACCGGACGGGCCGCGATCCTCGCCGGGCTGACCGGGCTGGCGCTCGCCCTGCCGGTGCTCGCCCGGCGCCGGGGCCTCACCGCCACCGCCGAGACCTTCGCGGCGATCGGTCTGCTGCTGGTACTGCTCGACGGGTACGCGGTCTGGGCAGTCGACCTGTTCGGGGTGGGCGACTGGCCCCGGGCCCGGTACGTCGCACTGGTCGCCGGGGTCGGCGCGGTGGTGGCCGCCGGCTACCGGCGGCTGACCGGGCTCACCGCGCCGTGGTTCGCCGGACTGCTGCTGGTCCAACCGGTGGCGCCGCTGCTGGCGTTCGACGCGCGGGTCGGCGCGACCGGTTGGACGCTGGCGTTCGCCGCGCTGGCGGTGCTCGACCTTCTCCTGACCCGGGGGCGGGGTGGCGACGGACCGGCGGGCCTCGACCTGGCCCGCCGGTCCGTCGCGTGGCTCGGCTACGGCGTCGCGGTGCTCGCCTCGGCGTGCTGCGCGGTGCTGGCGCTCGCGCTCACCGACGGTCCGTACGCCGCCTTCGCCGGTGCTCCGCTGCTGGTGCCGCCCCTGCTGCTGGTCGCCGGGGCGGTGCTGACCCGGGACGACGGGTTCGGGGCGGCCGCCGGTGGACTCCTCGTGGTGGCGCTCGGTGGTGCCCTGGTCCGGGCGGTGGCGGAACTCGACGGACCGGTGCTGGTCGGCTCGGCCGTCGTCTTCGCCCTGCTCGCCGGGGTGGTGCAGGCCTGCGCCCGGCTGCTGCCGCCCGGGGTACGCCTCGGCCCGTACGCCGGCAGCCTGGCCGCGGTGGCGGCCCTGGCCACCATCACCGGCGGGATGGCGCTGGTCACCGCCCTGGACACCGGGCTCCGGTCGCAGCCGGCCTGGCGGGCCGACCTGACGGTCGACACCGGGCCGTTCGACTGGCAGGCGCCGGTGGCGCTGCCGCTCGCGGTCGGCGCGCTGGTGTTCCTGTTGCCGACCCGGGGACGATGGCCGGCCGGGATCGCCGGCGGGGTGTTGACGATGCTGGCGCTGCCGACCGCGGTGCCGCTGCCCTGGTGGGCGATCGCGCTGCTGAGCCTCGGCATGGCGGCGGCGCTGGCCGTCGCCGCGGTCCGGACCGGCCGCCCGGGCGGGGCGGTCGGACCGCTCGCCGGCGCCGCCGTCCTGACCGCCGGACACGCCCTGGTGGTCGGGCTGGCCCGGCCGGCCGGTGCCGCCGGGGTCCTCGCCGGCATCGTGCTGACCGGGGCGGCGGTCGCGGTGACCGCCGGGCGGAACCGCTCCGAACGGCCGGGCCCGGCCCGGGTGGTCGGCGGGCTTGCGGTGGCGGTCGCCGTCCTGGCCGTGCCGGGCGCGGTGGTCCTCGGCCTTTTCGCCGTCGACGTACCGCCGTGGTGGCAGGCCCGGGCGGCGCTCGCCAGCACGGTGCTGCTGACCGTCGGCGTCCTGCTGACCGCCGTCCGGACGTCCGTCTCCGCACCCTCGCCGGCGGTGCAGCCCGTTCCCGTATCGGCACCGGCGGTGCAGCCCGGCTCCGCGCCGTCGCCCGGTCCGGACGGCCGGGACGGTGTGGTCCGGTCCCAGCCGGTGGCGGCCGGCTACCTGCCCTACGCGGGTGCGGCGTTGTCGCTGGTGGCGCTGGTGGTCGGGTTCTCGCCCACCCTCTCCGGAGTCGCCGAACCGGCGGGCATGTACGCCGCCGGGGCGCTGCTGACCGCTGTCGCGGTCGGGGTCGCGGCGCGTCCCTGGCGGTGGCCGGTCCGCCGGCCATCTGCGGGTACGGTCCATCGGCCCGCTTCGGGTACGGGTGCCGAGCCCCTGCCCGCCACCCTGTGGACGGTCACCTCACTGGTCTCCACGACGTTGCTGCTGCTCCGGGTCACCGTCGCGGTGGTGCCGGCGTTCGTGGCGGTCTTCCTCGCGCCGTACGCCTGGCTGGGGCGGATCTGGTCGGGACCGCCGGCCGGCGTCGGGCTGACCCCGGCCGACTGGCGGCCCGACCTGCCGCAGGTGGTGACGCTGCTGCTGCTCGCCGGGACGGCGGCGGTGGCCGGTTGGGCGTGGCGGCGTACCGCCCGCGCGGCGGTGTTGGTCGCCGTACCGTTCCTGGTGACCACGGCACTGACCGGGCTCGCCGCCGCCGGTGCCCGTTGGCCCACCGTGCCGGCGCTGGCGCTCGCTGGTGGACTGGTGGCGTTGCACGGCGCGGCGCTCACCGCGAGGGTCGGCCGGGCCGGCCAGGTTGTCGTACCGCTGGGCGTGGCGCTCACCGGCGCGGGCCTCGCCGGGCTGCTGCCGACCAGGTCCGGCACGATCGTCGGGCTGACCGTGCTGGTCGCGGCCGGGCTGACCGTCGGCCTGCTCGGACGCGGTCGCCACGCCCGGGTGTCCGGTTGGCTGGGTACGACCACGGCGGCGGTGCTGCTGGCGGTGGCCGCCCCGCTCGCCGCCGGCCAGCCGCTCCGGGTCGCCGCGCTGGTGGTGCTCGGGGTCGCGGCGGCGTCGCTGGCCGGCGGGGTCGTCCTGCGTGGTCTGCTCCCGTCCGCGTCGGCCGACCGACGGCGCGTCGAGGCGATCGCCGCCGAGGCGGCCGGGTATGCAGCGGCCCTGGTCGCGCTGGTGTTGACCGTCGGCGAGCCGCGGTACGCGGCGACGGTCTGCCTGCTGTGGGGAGTGGTGCTGGGGCTGCGGGCACTGCGTCCGGCGGAGCCGGAGCACCGACGCTGGGCCTACGCGGCCGGTGCCGGCGCGGCCGAAATGCTCGGGATCTGGCTGCTGCTCGCCTCGGCCGAGGTGGCGCTGGTCGAGGCGTACACCCTGCCGGCGGCGCTGCTGGCGCTGCTGGTCGGCGGGCTGGCCACCCGGGCCTGGCCGGGACTGAGCAGTTGGGTCGGGTACGGACCCGGACTCGCCGCCGCGCTGCTGCCGAGTCTGGTGTCGGTGCTGGTCGCCGGCGGGCAGCCGGAGCGTCGGCTGCTGCTCGGCGTCGGTGCGCTGGTGACCGTACTCGTCGGTGCCCGGTGGCGACGGCAGGCGCCGGTGGTGCTCGGTGGAGTGGTGCTCTCGGTGCAGGCGGTGCGGGAGAGCGTCGGCATCTGGGAACGGTGGCCCTGGATCTTCCTCGCCATCGGTGGTTTCACGCTCATCGGCCTGGCCGTCACGTACGAACGGCGGCGCCGGGATCTGCGGCGGCTGCGCGGCGCGGTCGGCCGGATGAGCTGAGCCGGCGGATCCGACGGTCCGCTCGTCCGGCCGACGGTGGGCCTGGTGCGGCGGCCGGCTCGTCCGGCCGACGGCGGGCCGGCCGGTGTGCCGCTGTTTCCAGCATCGGGATCCGTCAATCAAACCGGGGGGATAGCCCTACCCCGGATACGGGGGCTTCCGGGGTTACTGAGTGCACCTGATCACGGGAGGCTTGAGGGCCTAGCCGCCCAGCGGTGTGGCCGGAATAACCTGATTGGGGATGAAGAATGGCGATCAGCGCGCTGGCTGAGCCAGCCGTACGGCGTGGTAGCGACTACTCTCAGTTATCGCGTCGGATCAGTCAGGCGGGCCTGCTGGAACGGCGCACCGGTTGGTACGTCACCCGGATCGCGGTGACCATCGGGCTCTTCGTCGCCGGCTGGATCGCCTTCGCCGCGGTCGGGAACTCGTGGTGGCAACTGCCGGTCGCGGTCTTCCTGGCCTTCGCCACCACCCAGGTCGCGTTCCTCGGCCACGACGCCGGGCACAAGCAGATGTTCCGGAACCGGCGGGCCAGCGAGATCGCCGGCCTGATCGCCGGCAACCTCGCGACCGGACTCAGCTACGGCTGGTGGATCGACAAGCACAACCGGCACCACGCCAACCCGAACCACGAGGACGAAGACCCCGACGTCGGGGCGGGCGCCCTGGTCTGGACCCACGAGCAGGCGCTGGCGACCCGGGGCTTCGGACGGTGGATGGCGCGCCGGCAGGCGTACCTCTTCTTCCCGCTGCTGCTGCTGGAAGGGCTGGCGCTGCACGTGGCGAGTGTGCGGGCGCTGCGCGGCACGCCGATGCGGCACCGGCGGGTCGAGGCACTGCTGCTGGTGGTGCACACCGTGGGCTACCTCGGCGTGCTGTTCACCGTGCTGTCCCCGGTGCGGGCGCTGGTGTTCATCGCCGTCCACCAGGGGCTGTGGGGGCTCTACATGGGGTGCTCGTTCGCCCCGAACCACAAGGGCATGCCGGTGATGACCGCCGAGGACAACCTCGACTTCCTGCGCAAGCAGGTGCTGACCTCGCGCAACGTACGGGGCGGAGTGGTCGTCGACTTCCTGCTCGGCGGCCTCAACTACCAGATCGAGCACCACCTGTTCCCGAGCATGCCCCGGGCCAACCTCCGGAAGGCGCAGCCGATTGTGACTGAGTTCTGCGCCGAGCGCGGCATCCCGTACGAGGAGACCGGACTCTTCGACTCCTACCGGCAGGCCCTCCGGCACCTGCACGAGGTTGGCGCACCGCTGCGGGCCGCCGACCGGGCGACCGCCGTCGGCTGAGTGGCCGTGAAGGAACGCGGGAGCCCGGCCGGGGACGGCGTCCGTCCCCGACCGGGCTCCGCTGAGGTACGACTCAGGCGTTCATCAGTCCGAGCAGTTCGTCCGGCATGTCCGACACCTCGGACGGGTCCGGCTTCCTGATCTCCACCGGCTTGCCGAAGTTGTCGTAGGCGACCCGCATCTCGCCGAGCATCGGCGACACGCTCTTGGTGTCCACCGAGATCTCGGTGAGCCGGCCCTGCCCGTCGACCTTGGCGGTGAACGGCACCGACCGGACCCTGTCGCCGTGCCGTATCGACCGCGGTGGCCGGTCCGGCAGGCAGCGTAGCGACCGGGTCCCACATCCGCCGCCGAAATTCGCCCCCACCGCAGAGGCTCGCTTCCACCGCCGAGATCGGTCGGGAAACGGATGCTCTCCACGGTGTCGACCCCCGGCGGTAAGGTCTGGCCATGGCAGACGTGCTGGACGCGGGGGCGGTGCGGGCCGAGCTGGAGGGGTTGGACGGCTGGTCCGGTGATCCGGCCTGCATCGGCCGTACCGTCGAACTACCCGGATTCCGTGACGCGATCGGTGTCGTGGACCGGGTCGCGGTGGTCGCGGAGGAACTCGACCACCATCCCGACATCGACATCCGCTGGCGCACGGTGACCTTCCGGTGCGCCACACACTCGGCCGGCGGAGTCACTCGACGCGACGTCGAGTTGGCGCGGCGTATCGACGAGATAGTCCGGGGAGCGGCGTGAGATTTGAGATAAGCAAGGTCCTCGACGCGATCGAGGGCCGGGTCAGCACCGATCCCGACCTGGTCCGGGCGGTGCTCGACCTGGCGGAGGTGGTCCGGTACGTCGACCTGGACGGCGGGCGGCCGGCCAGCACGCTGCGACTGGGCATGGTGATGGACGCGCTCGGGCGGCAGCTCGAGGAGGACAACGTCCCGGTGTACGCCGTGGTGCACCGGGCCCTGCTCAGCGAGGCCGACCTGACCTCCAACGAGCGGATGGTGTTGCGCCGCTGGGCCGACGAGGGCCTGATCGAGGTCCTCAACAATCCGGGTGACCGGGTGCTGGAGGTGGCCGAGCTGCTCGGGCTGCCGGTGCTGAGCCGGGCCCGGTACGACGGGATGGCCGGCCGTTTCCCCTGGGTGACCGGGCAGCCGGGGCGCCTGCTGGCCCCGCTGCCGGGGGCCGGTGGGCCGGTGCTGGTGCCGAGGGTGAAGGGCAACAACCCCGGACCGGTCGGACCCTCGCCGACCGGGCGCAAGCTGCTCGCCCGCACCTGGCGCTGCAAGGAGCCGGGCTGTGTGCTGTTCGGCGGCTCCGGCGGGGGCGCCTTCGCCGACCTGGCCGAGATCGACCGCAAGCCGAGCGGCCAGCCGCCGCCCCGGCTGCGCGCCGGCCAGCCGATCTGCCCCCGGCACGACCAGCGGCTGACCGACGCCGGCCCCCGCCCCGGCACCGAGGTGCTGTCGGTGCGGATCGGCGGCATGGTGCGGCGCCGGTTCGTGGTCGCCGCCGACCGGCCGGTGCTGGTCGGCCGGGCGCCGGAGGAGAGCACCGGGGTCCGGCTCGGGCAGTGGCTGAACGACGAGGCGCGACGCTGGATCAGCCGCAGCCACGTACGGTTCGAGCTGCGGGGTGCCGATCTGGTCGCGCAGGACGTCAGCACCAACGGTTCCGGTATCCGTCCGGGCGGGTCGCTGGAGGAGTCGGAGCGGATCGGGTTGGCCCGGCAGCAGTCCCGGGTGCTGCGTCCGGGCGACATCGTCGAGCTGTATCCCGGCGTTCAGGTGGGTCGGGCCAGCACCTGGGCCTCCGGTGGCATGAGCAACCCGACCTCGGTGATGGCCGAGGCGCCGACGATGGCGATGCGGGTGGTCGACCGCTGACCGTTCGGGTTGGGTGTGCGGAAGGGCTCCTTCCCAGCGTTTCCGGTGGAGGAGGGGCCCTTCCGGTCAGCCCAGGACGGCGGTGAGCTGGGCGACCGCGTGGTCGAGCTCGTCGGCGGTCACCACCAGCGGCGGGGCGAGTCGGATCGTCGAACCGTGGGTGTCCTTGGCCAGTACGCCCCGCTCGGCGAGCCGCTCGCACGCCTGCCGCCCGGTCATCAGCGCCGGGTCGATGTCCACCCCGGCCCACAGCCCCCGGCCGCGTACGGCGACCAGCCCCTCGCCGATCAGCCCGCGGAGCGCGTCGTGCAGGTGGGCCCCGAGTTCGGCCGAGCGGCGCTGGAACTCGCCGGTGGCGAGCAGGCGTACCACCTCGGTGGCGACCGCGCAGGCCAGCGGGTTGCCGCCGAACGTGGAGCCGTGTTCGCCGGGCCGCAGCACGCCGAGGATGTCGGCGTCGGCGGCGACCGCCGAGACCGGGACGATGCCGCCACCGAGCGCCTTGCCGAGGACGTACATGTCGGGGACGACGTTCTCGTGGTCGCAGGCGAAGGTCTCCCCGGTCCGGCCGAGCCCGGACTGGATCTCGTCGGCGACGAAGAGCACGTTCCGTTCGGTGCAGAGCCGCCGGACCCCGGGCAGATAGCCGGTGGGCGGTACGACCACACCCTGCTCGCCCTGGATCGGCTCCAGCAGTACGGCGACGGTGGTCTCGTCGATCGCGTCGGCGAGCGCGGCGAGGTCGCCGTACGGGACGATCCGGAAGCCCGGGGTGTACGGCCCGAAGTCGTCCCGGGCGTCGGGGTCGGTGGAGAAGCTGACGATGGTGGTCGTCCGACCGTGGAAGTTGCCGTCCGCGACGACGATGGTGGCCTGGCCGGCCGGCACACCCTTGACCTGGTAACCCCACTTCCGGGACACCTTGATCGCGGTCTCCACCGCCTCGGCGCCGGTGTTCATCGGCAGGACGAGGTCCTTGCCGCAGAGTTGGGCGAGTTCCCGGCAGAAGTCGGCGAACTGGTCGTGGATGAACGCCCGGCTGGTCAGGGTGAGCCGGTCGAGCTGGGCGTGCGCGGCGGCGATCAGCGTCGGATGCCGGTGACCGAAGTTCAGCGCCGAGTAGCCGGCGAGGCAGTCCAGGTAGCGGCGACCGTCGACGTCGGTCACCCAGGCCCCCTCGGCGGAGGAGACCACCACCGGCAGCGGGTGGTAGTTGTGCGCCGTCCAGCGTTCGGCGTCGCGTACCGCCTCGGGGGTGCGCAGCACGTCGTCCATGAGTTTTCCTTCGTTCGCGACCGCGGGGCTCACTCGCTGCGCTCGTTCACTCCTCGCGCTGATGCTCACGAGTCCTTCTTCGTTCGCGACTGCGGGGCTCACTCGCTGCGCTCGTTCACTCCTCGCGCTCACCGGTCCGCCTCTCGTTCCCGCAGCACCAGGGTGCAGCACTTCGGTCCGCCGCCGGCCTTACGCAGCTCGGACAAATCAATACCGATTGTGTCGTATCCCCGGTCCCGCAGGGCTGCCGACAGTCCGGTGGCCTGGGCCGGAAGGACAACGTGCCGGCCGTCGCTCACCGCGTTCAGGCCGAGCACCTCGGCGTCGGCGGCGGTGGCCAGGACCGCGTCCGGGAAGAGCTGCCGCAGCACCGCCCGGCTGCCCGGGGAGAAGGCCTCCGGCAGGTACGCCACGGTCCGGTCGTCGAGCACGCACAGCGCCGTGTCGAGGTGGTAGAAGCGCGGGTCGACCAGGCGCAACGTGACCACCGGCCGGCCGAAGAGTTCCTGCACCTCGGGGTGGGCCGCGTGACTGGTCCGGAACCCGGTCCCGGCGAGCAGCAGGTCGCCGACGGCCAGGATGTCGCCCTCACCCTCGTTGATGTGCTTGGCCTCGGAGACCTCGAAACCGGCCCGGTCCAGCCAGGCCGCGTACGCCGGTGCCTCGTCGGCCCGCTCCGGGTCGCGGAACTGTACGGCGAGGGCCCGACCGTCGACGACCGTCGCGCCGTTCGCCGCGAAGACCATGTCGGGCAGGCCGGGCAGCGGCTCGATCTCCTCCACCGTGTGCCCGAGCTCGAGGTACGTCCGCCGCAGCGTCTCCCACTGCCGGATCGCGAGCGCGGTGTCGACCGGTGCGGCCGGGTCCATCCACGGGTTGATCGTGTACTCGACGGCGAAGTACGTCGGCCGGCACATCAGATAGCGGCGGCGTACCGGGTCGACCGGTACGGGTCCACCAGGCAGCCGGTCGGGGTCACGACCCGGTCGAGGGGTGGCGTCCAACGTCATGGTCCTGCTCCAGGGGATTCGGGCGCGCCCGGCCTCGGTACGGCTCGCGGGCTGGCGCCCAACCCACGGTATGCGGGTCGCGGCGGCAGGAACCACCGGTGGAACTTGCGTGATCCGGCTGATCGTTGCGTCTGTGGCCGACCAGAGGGGCGAATCGTTAAGCCCACGCCTGGGGCTGGCCGGCCCGCACCGGCCGTCGGACCCCGGACAGCACTTCGGGGGCGGCAGCACTGCCGCCCCCGAACCTGTGCGCTCAGGTGGTGCACCACCACCGGCTGGCGGAGCCAGAGCGGTGAACCACCGCTCCGCGGGCATTTCTGCCCGTCAGAACCGGTCCACAAACTGTGAATCAAGCCACTCGCGGAACCGCTGCACGCTGTCGCCGTCGGTGCTCGGCCAGCCGAGGTCGCCGGTCATCGCGAGCACCCCGGCCACGATGGCGCCGAGGCCGAGGACGAGCCCGATCAGCGCGTCGGTCCGGCCGGCGATGTGCCGGCGGGCGGTCGCCGAGACCCCGCCGATCGCCAGCAGCAGGGCGAGGCCGCCGAGCGCGATGCCGTACCCGGCGAGGGTGCCGGTGAGCACAAAACCGGCGGCGGCCACCCCGACGACCAGGCTGAGCGTGGCGAGGATGCTGGCCCGGGGGCGGGGGCCGGCCGGTGCGACGCCCTCGGGCCGGCGCCGCGCGTCGGCCGTACCCTCGTCGCTGTCCCGGTCCGCGCGGCGGTCGGTCTCCGGGGTGGCCGGCGGTGCCGGCGGGGTGCCCCGGTCCCGCTCCGCGACGGCGGCCCGGGCCCGGCCCGGGGTCAGGCCGGCGGCCCGGTCGCGGTCGCGCTCGACGGTTCCGGTACGCCCGTCCGTGTCCCCGGTCCGGTGGTCCCCGTCGATCCGGGTGGTCGTCGTGTCGGCGCGGGTGCTGTCGGACCGGGTGGTGTCGGAGCGCGCACCCCGGTCGCCGGTGCCGGCGTCCCCGGTCCCGGCCGGGCCCGGACGCGCGTCGCGCGCGTCGACCCGACCGTCGCGGTTCGTGTCGCGGGCGGTCTCGTTGCCACGCGAGAGTGATGGAATCCTGACCACAACCCACCTCCGAAAAACGTGCGTGGGCCTCGTCGATGGCACCTACGCGGGAATTTTTCGATCGGTGTACCCCGATGTGCGGTCAGCCACACCTCGGTGGCCCGGCCCGCCGAGGTCAGCGGACCCGGTCGTCGTCGAGTTGGGTGAAGGTGACGGTGTCCGACAGGTAACCGGGAACCGAGAGCGTGAAGACGGTGACGTCGTCCACGTCGTCGGCGTCCTGCGCGTTCATCACCCCGTAGCCCTGCGGCGTGCTCCAGTTCGTCGGCGTGAAGACCAGCGCCATGGGCGGGCCGGCCCAGATCCCGGTGCCCTGGATCCGCATCTGGAGGGTGACCTGTCCGGTCGGCGGGTGGCTGAGTCGTACGGTGAACGAGCGGCCGGTGCCCTCGGGCAACGAGATGCTGTCCGGCTCGGCGATGACCGCCCGGGGTGCGCTACCCACGCAGGGCACCCCGTTGACCCGCCAGTTCGTCGGTGCCAGGTTGGTCCCGGTGTAGGTGCCCTGGAATCCGAGCCAGACCGACTCTCCGGTCCGGACCGTGTCGGGCCAGGTCCCGCTGCGCACGATCACGTCCGGGCCGCTCTGACCGAAGCTGTGGTTCCAGAGGTTGGTGATCCGCTGGTCGCCCGGGAAGGTGAACTCGAGCGTGAACCCGTGCCAGTCGTCGCCGAGGTTCGTCAACTGCACGGTGGAGTGAAAGCCGTTGTGCCACGTGTTGCTGGTGTAGGTGACCGCGCAGGCGATCTCCGCACGGGCGGGCGCGGCCGGTCCGACCAGTGCGGTGGTGGCGGCCAGCACGACCGCACCGATCATCGCGGACAGCCGGCGTACGAGGGTGGTGGCCATCAGGGTCCTTTCCGGACATGACGGGTGCACGGGCGGTGCCGCCTGGTCCTGTCGGCAGCATGACCCGTGCGGTCCGCCCGCAAAGACATCGACAGCTTTGCATTTCCCGAGGTGGATCGGAAGGCGGCCAATGGTCGTTCCGGCATCGGCCACCCGGCCGATTGTCAGGTGAATTCGCCGCGTAGCCTTCCGCGGGGCAGTAGGGGCACTCGGCCAAGGGGTGGCATGGCGTTGGAACAGGGCAACCAGTTGGTCGGCCAGATTGGTCAGATCGTCGGCGACGCGGTCAACCGCGTGACGTCCGCGAATCCGCCGGCCGCGTTCGCCGATCCCGCGTCCCCCGCCACGGACCAGCCCGCCGGGTCCGCGGCGGCCGCCGGTCCGGCGACCGCCCACCACGCCGTCGGTGCCGCCGCCGGGACGACCGTGCCAGCCGTCGGCCCTGACCCGTCCCCGGCCAACGGCGGTGCCGACCCGGCGGCGACCCCGACGCCCGCACCCGCGAGCTTTGGTGCGGTTGTCGTCGCGTTCGCGCTGATCGCCGGCGCCGGCTTCGCCTCGTGGAGCCTCTGGGCCAGCGGTGGCACCGCCAAGGTCATGCAGCCGCCGGACACCGTCGCCGTCTTCGGCGTACTGATCGTCTTCGCCGCCGCGGTCGAGCGGATCCTGGAACCCTTCTCCCGCTGGCTGCCCGGTCGGGGAGCCGAGGCCACGCTCCAGCGCCTCACCGCGGAGTTGGCGAACCGGCCGGCGACCGCGGCGGAGCAGGCGAGCCTCGGGCAGCTCCGCGAGCGGGCGGACCGGGCCCGGGGCAACCGGACCATCGTCGCCTGGGGGATCGCCACCGCCGTCGCCACGGTCGCCTCCACCGCCGGTGGCTTCTACGTGCTGCACGCGATCGCCGGCCCGGAGTGGGAGGGCCTGCCGGTCTGGATCGACGGCATCGTCACCGGGATCATGGTCGGCAGCGGTACCAAGCCGTTGCACGACCTGATCACCCGGATCCAGTCCGGCGGCGGACAGCCGTAGACCCCGGCCGGTGGAGTCCTAAACCGGTCGGAACGCTCGCGGCCGGTCGGTAGCCTGGGCGGGTGCCGCCGCAGCTCCCGCACCCCGACCCAGGAACACCGGACACCCGGGGGCCACTGCGGTACATCTGGTGGCTGGCCCGGAGCCAACCGGTCCGGGTCCTGCGTGGCAGCCTGCTCGGCACCCTCTGGATGACCGGGCTCGCGCTGCGGCCGTACCTGATCGCCAAGGCCGTGGACGACGGCCTGCGCGCCCGCGACAACCGTGCCCTGCTGCTCTGGGTGGCCGCGATCGTGGTGGCCGGCCTCGGCCAGGCCTGGATCGGCATCCTGCGGCACCGCACGATGACCTTCGTCCGGGAGGACGCCACCGCCCGTTCGGCGGCGGTCCTGCTGCGACAGCTCTCCCGGGCCGGCGCGGTGCTGTCCCGCAAGCTCGCCGCCGGTGAGGTCGCCACCGTCGGCGGCTCCGACATCGGCAACACCTCCCACGTGCTGACCATGACCGGTCCCGGGGTCGGCGCGGTGGTCGCGTACGCGGTCGTCGCCGTGATGCTCTGGTCGATCTCGCCGAGGCTGGCGACCTGCATCCTGCTCGGCGTACCGCTGACCGCCGCCGTGATGGGGCCGATGCTGCGTCGGCTCGACCGGGTCGAGACGGTCTACCGGCACCGGCAGGGACTGCTCACCGCCCGGGCCGGGGACATCGTCGCCGGGCTGCGGGTCCTCGCCGGGGTCGGCGGGCGCGGCCTCTTCGCCCGCCGCTACACCGACCGGTCCCAGGAACTGCTGGCCGAGGGCTACCGGGTCGGCGCGGTCAACAGTTGGATCCGGGCGCTGACCGGTGCGCTGCCGGGGCTCTTCCTCGCCGTCGTGGTCTGGCTCGCCGCCCGGATGGCCGCCGACGGTGACATCACCATCGGCCAGATGGTCGCCGTCTACGGATACGTCGCGGTCCTGGTCGTGCCGGTCTGGTTCCTGCTCGACGCCGGCTACCAGCTCATCAAGGGCCGGGTCGCCGCCCGCCGGATCGTCGCCCTGCTCACCCTGACCCCGGACGAGGTCGCCGATCCGGCGGCGGAGCCGGTCCCGGTCCCGGACCGGCCGGCCGAACTGCACGACCCGGTCACCGGTCTGACCGTCCGACCCGGACAGCTGGTCGCGGTCGCGGCCGACGACCCCGCCCAGGCGGCCGCGCTCGCCGACCGGCTCGGCCGGTACGTCGTCAGCGGGGCGACCTGGGGCGGCCGGCGGCTCACCGGGATGCCGCTGGCGCAGGTACGGTCCCGGATCCTCGTCGCCGACCACGACTCGTACCTCTTCGCCGGCACCCTGCGGGAGGTCCTGCGGATCCGGGACGACCAGGACGACCACCGGCTCCGGGACGCGGTACGGGTCGCCTCGGCCGACGACGTCGTCGACGCGCTACCCGACGGGCTCGACACCGCGCTCGACACCCGGGCCCGGCGACTCTCCGGCGGTCAACGGCAACGGGTACGCCTGGCCCGGGCCCTGCTGGCCGAACCGGAGGTGCTCATCCTGCTCGACCCGACGTCGGCGGTGGACGCGCACACCGAGGCGCGGATCGCCGCGCGGCTGCGGGACGCCCGGGCCGGCCGGACGACCCTGCTGCTCGGCACCTCGCCGCTGCTGCTCGGCCACGCCGACACGGTGGCGTACCTGGCCGGCGGTCGGATCGTCGCCATCGGCACCCACCCTGAACTGCTGGACCGGGAATCCGGCTACCGGGCCCTGGTCGCCCGCGACCCGCAGCCGCACCACGCCGACACCGACACCGTCGGCGAGCCCAACGGTGGTCCCGCCGGGCCCGGCCGTGAGGTCGACGGGTACCGCGACGTCGGCGAGCACGGCGGCACCCGGGAGGTGCTGCGGTGACGACCGGACCGGCACTGACCGAGCAGCCCCGGCTGCCGGTGGCGGAGAAGAGCACGGTCCGTGGGGCCGCGGTGGAACTGCTCCGCGGCGACCGCCGCACCGTCGTCGTGCTGCTCCTGTTGCACGCCGTCGCCGCGGTCGCCGGGCTGGCCTCACCGTGGCTGCTCGGTGTGATCGTGGACGAGGTCACCGCCGGGGCCGGGATCGGCACCATCGACCGGCTGGCCCTGGCGATCGTCGGCTGTGTGCTGGCCCAGGGCCTGCTCAACCGGTACGCCCAGTACGTCGGCTACCGGTTCGGCGAGCGGGCCGTGGCCCGGCTGCGCGAGGAGTTCGTCCGGCGTACCCTCGGGCTGCCCGTCGGGGTGGTCGAACGGGCCGGCACCGGTGACCTCGCCACCCGCAGCTCGGTCGACGTGAACATGGTCGGCACCATGGTCCGGGACGCGCTGCCGGTGGTGGTGATCTCCTCGGCGCAGCTGCTGCTGCTCTTCGGAGCGGTGTGCCTGCTGCATCCGATCTTCGGGTTGGTTGGGTTGGCCGGGGCGCCGACGATCGCCGTGGCGGTCCGCCACTACCTGCGCCGGGCCCGGGACGCGTACCTTGCCGAGGGTGCGGCGATGGCGGAGCTGACCGAGACGATGACCGCCACCGCCGAGGGGGCCCGGACCGTCGAGGGGCTGCGCCTCACCGACCAGCGGATCACGTACGGCACCGGGCGGATCGGCCGGCTCTGGGCGACCCGGCGGGCCACCCTCCGGCTGCGGTCGGTCTTCTTCCCGACGGTGGAGGCGAGCTACGCGCTGCCGGTCGCGATTGTGCTGCTGGTCGGCGGGTTCCTGCTGGACCGGGGCGCGGTCAGCCTCGGTGCGGTGGTCGCCGCCGCGCTCTACCTGCAACAGTCGATCGGGCCGCTCGACGCCCTGCTGCAGTGGATGGAACAGACCCAGCGGGGCGTGGCCTCGTTCGCCCGGGTGCTCGGCGTCGGCCAGGTGCCGCCGGAACCGCGCGGTGGTGCCGTCGTACCGTCCGACCAGCGGCTCGTGGTCCGCGACGCCCGCTTCGGTTACGCCGACGGCCCGGACGTGCTGCACGGCATCAACCTGGAGATCCGCCCCGGTGAACGGCTCGCGGTCGTCGGCCCGTCCGGGGCCGGCAAGTCGACCCTGGCCCGGCTGATCGCCGGCATCGACCGCCCCCGTACCGGCGAGGTGCTGCTCGGCGGCTGCCCGGTCACCGACCTCGACCCGGCACAGCGACGTCGGGAGATCGCCCTGGTCACCCAGGAACACCACGTCTTCATCGGCACGCTGCGGGACAACCTCGCCTTCGCCGCCCCGGAGGCCACCGACGGGCAGATGCGCTCCGCCCTGGTCGCGGTCGGCGCCGACTGGTACGCCGACCTGCCGGACGGTCTCGACACCGTGCTCGGGGACGGGGCCCGGGAACTCAGCCCGGCCGACGCCCAGCAGCTCGCCCTGGCCCGGATCGTCCTCGCCGACCCGCACACCCTGATCCTCGACGAGGCGACGGCGGCACTCGACCCGACCACGGCCCGGCGTACCGAGCGGGCGCTCGGCGCGGTGCTGGCCGGTCGTACCGTGATCGCGATCGCGCACCGGCTCAACACCGCGCACGACGCGGACCGGGTGGCGGTGCTGGACGACGGTCGGATCACCGAGCTGGGCAACCACCACGAACTGCTCGCCACCGGTGGCGCGTACGCGGCGCTCTGGCGCTCCTGGCACGCCTGAGGTGTCTCCTCACCGGTCCACAAGCCCGCGTTCCGTCCGGAGTGGACGGAAGAAGGCCCGTACGTCGGCGACGAAGAGGTCCGGCTCCTCCATCGCCGCGAAGTGCCCGCCACGGTCGAACTCCGACCAGTGCACGATGTGGTTGTCCCGTTCGGCGAGCCGACGGACCGGGGCGGCGAGGTCCGCGCCGAAGACCGCGACCCCGGTCGGCACGGTCGACCGGCGCGGCGGAGCCGGTGGCCCGGCCGGATGGGCGTGCTCGTAGTAGAGGTTCGCCGAGGTGCCGGCCGTGCCGGTCAGCCAGTAGACCATCACGTTGGTGAGCAGCAGGTCGCGGTCGACGGCCTGCTCGGGGGCGTCGACCGCGTCGGTCCACTCCAGGAACTTCTCCGCGATCCAGGCGAGCTGCCCGACCGGCGAGTCGGTCAGCGCGTACGCCAGGGTCTGCGGCCGGGTCGACTGGAGCGCGGCGTACCCGGCCATCTCCGGTAGCGCCGCGGCGACCCGGGCCAGCCGGGCCCGGTCGGCGTCGGTGAGCGCGGCGGCCTCGGCCGGATCGTCGGGCGGCAGGGTGAGCAGCGTGTTGAGGTGTACACCGACGACGTGCTTCGGGGCGAGGAGACCGAGGTCCCGGCTCACCGCGTGACCCCAGTCGCCGCCCTGGACGCCGTACCGGGAGTAGCCGAGCCGGTGCAGCAGCGCGGCCCAGGCACGGGCGATCCGGGGTACGTCCCAACCGGTGTCGACCGGCGGGCCGGAGAACCCGAAGCCGGGGAGCGACGGTACGACCAGGTGGAACGCGTCGGCCGGGTCGGCGTCGTACCGGCGTGGGTCGCTGAGCGGGCCGATCACGTCGAGGAACTCCACCACGGAGCCAGGCCAGCCGTGGGTGACCACCAGCGGCAGCGCGTCCGGTTCCGGGGAGCGTACGTGCAGCAGGTGGATGTCGGCACCGTCGATGGTGGCGGTGAACTGCGGAAACTCGTTGAGTCGCGCCTCGTGCCGTCGCCAGTCGTAGGTGCTGTGCCAGTAGTCGACGAGGTCCCGCAGGTACGCCTGCGGCACACCGCGCCGCCACGGGACGTCGGGCACCTCGGCGGGCCACCGGGTGGCGGCGAGCCGTCTGCGCAGCTCGACCAGGTCGGCCTCGGGTACGTCGAGCCGGAACGGTCGCAGGTCCACCGTCGGGGCGGTCATGACGACGCCCCCTCGGCGCGGTCCGGCCGTGCCGCGAGGTGGTGGTCGCCGCCGCGGGCGCCGGTTGCCGCCTCGTCGCCGGCCGGTTCCTGTTCCACGAGCCAGCGTTGGTGGGTCTCCCAGGCGGACTGTTTGCTGACGGTGAGGGCCGCACCGACCTGGGTCCAGGAGGCGCCGGTGGCCCGGGCGGTCCGGACGGCGAGCTGCCGCCCGTAGGCCGCCTTCCGGATCAGGACCTCGCCGAGGGCGAGTAGTTCCAGGGCCTCGTCACGGCTCAACGGTCTGGGTTGGTCAGGGTCGGGAGTGTCCTGATCGTCGGGGTCCGGGTGGGCCGGGGCCAGCGTGTCCCGCATCCGCAGCTGGTCGAACCGGGCCGCGGCGGTGAGCAGGGTGTGCTGGCGTTCGAGTTCGTCGGGGGTGATCGCCATGCCCCCAGCCTTCCGTCAGGCTGACTTGACGTCAAGTCAACCTGACGGAAGGGCCAGTGAATTCGCGGTCAGCGAACGGTCACCACGGCGCCGGCGCCGGCGGCACCACCACCGGCGGTCGGTCGTCGCAGGTGATGGTGTTCGGCAGCAGCCACGGCGCCAGCCACCGGCCGGTCGTACCGCCGCCGTCGTTGCCGCCCAGGTCGACGAGGGTGAACTCCGAACCGGTCGGCGGGAAGTGGAACGAGCCGCAGTTGTTCACCCCGACCGCGCCGACGTTGCGGGCGTCCACGTTCTCGAACGAGGCGGACCCGGCGACCCGGGCGCTGACCACCGAGGTGCCGGTCCCGTCGACCCGGATGTCCTTGAACCGCACCCCGGTGATCGACCAGAGATCCTTCACCGACCACTCGCTGACCAGCATGATCGCGTTGTACGTACTGTCCAGGTAGTGGTCGCCGGTGACCCGGACGTCCGCGTTGATGTCCCGGTCCAGGGCGTAGAGCCAGATCGCGCCGAGCCCGATGTTCCAGTTCAACTCGTACGTCCCGGCCCGCACCACCGTGTTGTCGGTGAATCGCAGCGTGCCGGTGAACGGCTCGGCGCCGAACCGGGATCCGGCGTGCAGCCCGCTGCCCTCCCGGACCGGGTCGGCGACCAGGTTGCCGGAGACGGTGTTGTCCCTACCGCCGTAGATGGCGATGCCGTTGGCCAGGGTCGGCGACTGGATCGTGTTGCGGCTGAACGTGTTGCCGGCGTTCGCGGTCCTCTCCGACCACATCGCCAGCGCGTCGTCGCCGGTGTTGCGGATGACGTTGTTGTGCACCACCGAGTTGGTGACCCCGGTGTGGAAGTTCAGTGCGTCGGCGATCTGGTCGACGATCATGTTGTCGGTGACCCGGACGTTGTCCATCGGCCCGTCGAACCAGATACCGACCTTGGTGTGCCGGATGTGCAGGCGGCTGATGGTGGAGTCGCTCATCGCCCCGCCGATGCCGTTGACCTGGTCGGTGTCGATCCGCTCCCGTACGTCGCCGGAGATGGCGAAGTCGGCGAGGTGGACGTTGCGGCTGCCGCCGTCCGCCGCGTCCCGGCCGTAGAAGCCGACCCCGGTGTGCACCGAGCCGTCCGGGGCGGGCTCGTCGAGCGCCACCGAACGTCCCTTGATGATCGTGTACCAGTTGCCGGCACCCTCGATCGTCACGTTGTCGACGATGATGTGCCGGTTCACCTGGTACGTCCCCGGCGGCACGTACACCTTGAGCCGGGTGCGCTGGGCGACGGCGATCGCCCGGTCGAAGGCGTCGGCGGAGTCCCGCCGCCCGGTCGGGTCGGCGCCGAGGGCGCGGACGTTCACGGCGAGCAGTCGTACCTTGGGCGGCGCGACGAGTTGGGAGTCGAGCAGGTCGACCACCGTCCAGGCCGCGTTGCTGCGGACCGGGGCGGTCAGCCGTACCGTGTCGCCGGCCCGGTAGGTCCGGTCCAGCAGCAGCCGTTGCTCGTCGTAGAAGTGCATCGGCCGGAACGGCTTGCTGATCGTCGGGTACGGCGTGGTAACCGCCGGTACGCAGCTGCACTCGGTGATCCACCAGTCCGAGTGCAGCAGGTCGGCGTTCGGGTCGTTGGTGAACGGGTACTGGTTGTAGAGCCAGGCGTACTCGGAGGTGAGCGTCATGGTCTTCCGGGCCTTGCCGTTCACCGTCACGTCCAGCGGCGCGGTGATGCCACCACCGTTCGGCGCGTCCGGAATGCTGTAGCGGACGGTGATCGCGTTCGCCGCCCTCGGCAGGACGAACTCGACGTACTGGCCGGGGAGCAGTTTGACCGCCCGCCGGCCGGACGCCTCCGACGGCAGGGTGTACGCCGTCCGGTCCGGCCCGATGACGCTGCCGTTCGTGCGGGCGTTCTCCGCCTCCTGTTCCAGGAAGTCCACGGTGGCGCCACGGTCGGCGACCAGGGCCGGGTCGAGCCCGGCGCGGGTCACCACCGGGGCGGGCTTGTTCTTCGGCCCGGCGTGGCCGGCCGCGGCGGCGGGACCGGCGGTCGCGCCGGCGGTGACGCCGATCGTGAGTAGGCCGGCCAGCGCGATCCGGCTGGACTTCCGGAGCACCTGGCTGGACCGCCGGAGCGTCCGGCCGGGTCGGTCTGTCGACTCCGGATCGGGGTTCGGCACTGCACTCGTCTGCTGGGGCATCGCGTGACTCGTCTCTGGTCGGGGGTGGGACGACGCGGTGAGTGCCGGTCATGTTATTTCACAGAGTTGTTCCGATCCAGACATTGAATGGTGCAGAACTTGCGCCGGGTCGGTGCCAGGGCCCACCCTCCCGGGCAGCCGGAACGGCTGGACACCCCGTACGCCGTCACGGAACGAGGATCGTCTTGCCCCTCATCCGGCCTGCCTCCGCGTCCCGGTGCACCCCGGCCAGGTCGGCGAGCGGACGGGACGCGGCGATGTCGAGTCGGAGTTCGCCGGAGTCGACCAGTTTCACCAGTTCGGTGAGCTGCGCCGGCTCGTTGCGGGTGACGAGGTGGGTGGTCGTCACGAGGCCTTCGGCGGGGGCCTCGACCGGGACGGTGACGGAGACCAGCCGGCCACCCGGCCGAACCAGGCGGAGCAGTTCCGCAGCCCGGGTCCGGTCGATCGGGACCAGGTTGAGCAGTACGTCCACCGGCCCGGTCAGCGCCCTGTCGAGGGCGGTGCCGGTGTAGTCGACGACCTGGTCGGCGCCGAGCTGGCGTACGGTGTCCGCGCTGCGCGGACTGGCGGTGGCGATGACCCGGGCACCGGCCCGGCCGGCGAGTTGCACGGTGAAACCGCCGACCCCGCCGCCCGCCCCGTTGACCAGCACCCGTTGCCCGGGGTGGAGGTCTGCGTGCTCGTACACCGCCTGCCAGGCGGTGAGCCCGGCGATCGGCAGGGCGGCGGCGTGCGCCAACGGAACCGTCCGCGGGGCGGGGACGACGGCGTCGGCGTCGGCGACGACGTACTCGGCCGCCGTGCCACCCGAGTCGACCCGGCCGACGACCCGGTCCCCGACCTTGTGGGTAGCCACCTCCGGGCCGGCCGCGACCACCGTGCCGGCCACGTCGACCCCGAGCGTGTACGGCAGGTCCAGCGCGAAGACGGCGCGGAGCAGGCCACGCCGCAGTCCGACCTCCGACGGGTTGAACGAGGTCGCGGCAACCTGGATCAGCACCTCACCCGGGCCGGGCGTCGGTACCGGCACGTCGTCGAGGCGGATCACGGAGGCGTCCCCGTACCGGTGGATTCTCGCTGGCCGTCGGGGATGTGCTGTTCCAACCGCACGGCCGGGGTCACGCGCTCGTGGACAGTCCGTCGACGCCGCTCACCGCCCCCGCGTGCGACCCCCGGGACCCGGCCGTCGCCGCCCGCACCGCGGTCGTCGACACCGTCGGTGTCCCGGTCCCCGGCGACGACACCCCAGCCACCGTGACCCTGTGCGGGGCGTACGAACTGGAGCCGTCCCGGGTCCATCCGCTGCTGGACGACCTGCCCGACCTGGTCCACCTCCCGGCCCACCTGGGCCGGCATCCCGAGTTGCGGGCCGCCGTGGAACTGCTCGCCGCCGAACTGCTCCGGCCCCGGCTCGGCGTCGATGCGCTGGTGCCCGCCCTGCTCGACACGCTGCTGGTCTACCTGCTGCGCACCTGGTTCGACGAGCAGGCCGCCACCGGGGTCGGCACCGGGTGGGCGGCGGCGCTCAACGACCCGGTGGTGTCCAGGGCGTTGCGGGCCATGCACGGCGAACCCGCCCGGCCCTGGACGGTCGCGACGCTGGCCGCCGAGGCGGGACTCTCCCGGGCCCCGTTCGCCCGTCGGTTCGCCGCGCTGCTCGGGCAGCCGCCGTTGACGTACCTGACGTGGTGGCGGATGACGCTGGCGGCCCGACTGCTCCGGGAATCCGACGCGCCGCTCAACGTGGTGGCGGCCCAGGTCGGCTACGGTTCCGAGTTCGCCTTCGGCAACGCCTTCAAGCGGCGGTACGGCACCGCCCCCGGACGGTACCGCCGGACGGCACCGGGGCAGGTAGGGTCCGCTCGTGCACATTCGGCCCTACCAGCCCGGTGACCGGGACGCCGTCCACGAGATCTGCATCCGTACCGCCGACGCGGGGCAGGACGCCTCCGGCTCGTACGTCGACCCGGGTGTGTTGCCGAACATCTTCGCCCACCCGTACACGCACCTGGAGCCGGAACTGGCGTTCGTGGTGGACGACGGCGGGCGGGCGGTCGGCTACGTGCTCGGTACCGCCGACACCGCCGTCTTCGTCCGGCGGTTCCGGGCCGAGTGGCTGCCCCTGGTCGGCGACCGGTACCCGGCGCCGGCGGGCGAGCCGGGTAACCCGGACGAGGTGATGGCCCACCTGCTGCACACCCCGGAGCGGATGATCCTGCCGGACCTGGCGGACTACCCGGCGCACCTGCACATCGACCTGTTGCCGGAGCACCAGCGCGCCGGCTGGGGGCGAAAGCTGATCGATACCTTCACGGACGCCCTGCGCCGGGCCGGTGCTCCCGGTGTCCACCTTGGGATGCTCAGTGAGAACCGGGCGGCCCGCGCCTTCTACGACCGTCTCGGGTTCCACGTCGTCGACGTCGTCGACCCCGGGCTGCTCACCTATCTCGGTCTGCGTCTCTGACCGACGGCGGTGCGGTTCAGGGCGATGGCGGCGTGGTCAGGGGCGGCGGCGGGTGTCGGCTCGGTACGGGGAACGGCGCGTCGTACCGGTCTGACAGGCTGGCGGCGTGACGGACACGGCAGCAGCACTGGAACGGCTCATCCGGCACGGTGGCCTGGTTGACGACGAAACCGATGGCGACGACCTGCCCGACGACGGTGACGACGGTTTCGGCGAAGCCATGGCGGTCGTCGACGCACTGGTGGCGAGTGGGGACCGCGGCCTCGTGCCCCGGGCGCGGGCGGCCTTGTTGACGTTCCTCGACGACCGCAACTTCTACGGCCGGGACCTGATGGCACAGCTTCTGGCTGGTCTGCTCGGCCCCGAGGCCCTGCCGATCCTGCTCGACGCGGCTGCCCGGGACCTCGGCGACGACCAGGACAGCCTGGCGGCAGAGATCGTCGACCTGTTGCAGGGGCACCGTGCGGTGGCCCGGTCGGTGGTACTCCGGTACGCGACCGACCCGGACCCGACCCGCCGCCGGGAAGGGCTGTGGGCCCTCGGTTTTGTGGTCGACGTGGCGGATCTGGACCTGCTGGCGTCGGCGGCGGTCGACCCCGACCCGGAGATCCGGTCTGTCGCCCTCGGCTCGCTCGGCGGCCTCTCCACCGAAGACCGGGCCTTCGCGGTCCTCGTCGCCGGGTTGAACGACGTCGCCGCGAGCGTCCGGAGCAGCGCGGTCAGTGCGCTCGGCTACTCCGGGCGGCGGGACGCGGTGGCACCGCTGCTCACCCGGGCCACCGACCCGGACGGGCAGGTGCGTCGGCTGCTCGCCCACGCGCTCGGTTCACTCGGCGAGCCGGCTGCGACGCCGGCCTAGGGACCCGGTACGGGAGTCCGGGTCGGTACGGCCGCAGGCGACACAGGTGGCCGGCGGACCGGATCGCCGGTCTCCGGTCAGCCCGCTGACTCGTTGGTCCCGGTGACGACCCCGTTCACGGACCAGGGAGCACCCGTGCCGACCCGACTCAACCCGTACCTCAGCTTCGACGGCAACGCCCGGCAGGCCATGGAGTTCTACCAGCGGGTCTTCGGCGGCTCGCTGCGGATCACCACGTTCGGCGAGTTCGGCGCCGAGGGCACCGTCGAGCCAGACAAGATCATGCACGCCATGCTGGAGACCGACAGCGGCTTCACCCTGATGGGCTCGGACACGCCGCCGGAGATGTCCCACCGTCCGGGCGACACCATCACCGTCAGCCTCAGCGGGGACGACGGCGACGAGTTGCGTGGCTACTGGCGCGAGCTCGCCGACGACGGCGTCGTCTCGGTGCCGCTGGAGCGGCAGATGTGGGGCGACGAGTTCGGCGCCTGCGTGGACCGGTTCGGCGTACCGTGGATGGTCAACATCAGCCAGCCGGGCTCCTGAGCTGTCGGGCAGTCCTGAGCTGGGCCACCGTGGCGAGGCTGACCCGGTCGCCCGGTCGGCGCTGGCTAGGCTGGTGACATGCCCGAGGGTCACACCGTCCATCGCCTGGCGGCACGGCACGCCGAGCTGTTCGCCGGGGACAAGGTGCTGGCCAGCAGCCCACAGGGTCGGTTCACCGAGGGCGCCGCGCTGCTCTCCGGCACCGTCCTCGACCGGACCGAGGCGTACGGGAAACATCTGCTGCACCACTACGACGGCGGCCAGATCCTGCACGTGCACCTCGGGCTGTACGGCAAGTTCGCCGACGGTGACGGGGAGCCGCCGGACCCGGTCGGTCAGGTACGGCTCCGGCTCACCAGCGACCTGCACTGGCTCGACCTGCGGGGTCCGACCGCCTGCGACCTGCTCACCCCACCCGAGGTCGAGGCGTTGCGGGCCCGGCTGGGGGCGGACCCGTTACGGGCCGACGCCGACCCGGACGCCGCGTACGCCCGGATCCGGCGCAGCCCGACCCCGCTCTTCGCGCTGCTGCTCGACCAGTCCGTGGTGGCCGGCACCGGGCTGATCTTCGTGACCGAGGCGCTGTTCCGGGCCGGTCTGCCGCCGACAACTCCCGGCCGGTCGCTGACCACGGAACAGTGGTCGCGGATCTGGGTCGATCTGCGGGAGCTGATGGTGCTCGCGGTCGCGTCCGGCCGGATCGACACCGTACGTCCGGAGCACCTGCCGGAGGCGATGGGCCGGCCGCCCCGGGTCGACCGGCACGGCGGCGAGGTGTACGTCTACCGCCGTGCCGGCCAACCGTGTCACGTCTGTGCCGGCCCGGTCCTCCGGGCCGACCTGGTGGGGCGGAACCTGTTCTGGTGTCCGTCCTGTCAGCCGGTCCGCCCGGCCGCATGAGTCAGCAGGGAGCCTTGCGTTACCGAACGCGTTGACAGGGGCCCCTTCCTTGCACCGCTCAGGCGGTGACGCGACGGATGGTGAGGTAGCCGGCACCGGCGGCGAGCGCGCCGAGGATCAGCGGCCAGCCGGCGACCAGCAGCGCGTCCGGCTGCTCGGTGATCCAGCGCCAGACGGCGCCCCACCAGTCCTGCCAGGTGGTCAGCACGATCAGTCCGCCGAAGACCACCACGGAGCTGGCGGTGAGCACGAACATGCCGGTCATCGCCCAGCGCAGGTAGCTGATGGAGAGGAACGCGGCGAGGAAGCCGAGCACGACAAACGGCACCGCGTAGACGACAACCTGGAGCAGCGGGTTGTCCTGGTTCAGCGGGCCGACGCCGAAGAAGGTCATCCCGATGCCCCAGCCGCCGGTGGCGTCCTCGGCGAGCTTGCAGAGGGTGAGCAGCAGGCCGAAGACCAGCGACTGGCCCAGCAGAAGCAGCGCGAAGGCGGCGTAGAAGGTGCGCCGGATCACGCTCAGCGCCAGGGCGAACGGGAAGACCTGGGTGAAGGTGGTGAGGCCGCCGACGAACATGATGATGTAGATCGAGATCACCGCGCCGGTCTGCGGACCGCTCTCGGTCATGTCGCCGATGTCACCGATGGCGACGAAGAGCCCGAGGTTGACCAGGAAGATGAGGGTGAGCAGCACCCAGGCTCCGCCCAGGCTGCTCGGCCAGCCGACGAGCTGGAGTCGGACGACGCTGCCGATGCGGTTCATCGGGCTGCCTCCCGGGTGGTGTGGCCGGCGTCGCCGGGTGCGGTGTCGAGGTCGGGCCGGGTGTCGGCGCGGCGGGCCCGGGCGGTGGTGAGTCGGATGACGATGTCCTGGAGCGAGACCGGTTCGACGTCGAGGCCGAGTTCCCGGGCGCGGTGGTGTTCGGCGGGGCCGAAGCTGCCGCGCAAAGTGGCCCGGGCGTACCGGCCGAGGGACTCGCGGTGCAGTTCCTCGGCGGCAGCGGCGAAGGTGTCGACCGCGGTGACCGGGCCGGACGCGGTGACCACCTGGCCCCGCAGTGCCTCGGCGGTGGTGTCGAGCAGGAGCCGGCCGTTGTCGAGCAGGAGCACGTTCTCCAGCAGGTCGCCGACCTCGTCGATGAGGTGGGTGGAGAGCACGACGGTGCGGGGGTGTGCGGCGAAGTCGGTGAGCAGGTGGTCGTAGAAGAGGTGCCGGGCCACCGCGTCGAGTCCGAGGTACGGCTCGTCGAAGAGGGTCAGCGGAGCCCGGGAGGCGAGCCCGATGGTGATGCCGAGCATGGAGTGCATGCCCCGGGAGAGTCTGCGGATCTTCCGACCCAGCGGTAGCCGGAAGTCCGCCAGCAGGGTGGCGGCGAACTCCTCGTCCCAGTGCGGGAAGAGCAGCCGGGCGGCGTCCAGGGCGTGCCGGACCTTGAAGTGCTGGGGGTACGTCTGGCTCTCCTTGATGAAGCAGACCCGGGAGAGGACCTTCTCGTTCTCGTACGGCGGTTCGCCGAAGACCGTGAGCCTGCCGCTGGTGGCGAAGTTCTGACCGGTCAGGATCTGCATCAGGGTGGTCTTGCCGGCGCCGTTGCGGCCCAGCAGGCCGTGGATCCGGTTCTCGGCCAGCGAGAAGCTGACCTGGTCCAGGGCGGTCACGTCGCCGTACCGCCGGGTGACGTCGTGGACGTCCACCACCGTGCTCATCGCCCCTGCTCCCATCGATCGATCAAACGCTTGAGCTCGTCGGCGCTGATGCCGAGCTTGTGCGCCTCGGTCAGCAACGGGTGGAGGAACTGCTGGGCGAACTCCTCGCGACGCCGGTCCCGTAGCCGGGTACGGGCTCCGGTGGCGACGAACATCCCGATACCTCGCTTCTTGTAGAGAATTCCGTCGTCCACCAGCTGGTTGACGCCCTTGCCGGCGGTCGCCGGGTTGATCCGGTGGAAGGCGGCGAGTTCGTTGGTGGAGGGCACCTGGCTCTCCTCGGCGAGCGTGCCGTCGATGATCGAGTTCTCGATCAGTTCCGCGATCTGCAGGAAGATCGGCCGCCCGTCGTCCATCACCGCGCCCCGGCCGGAGCTGACGCGACGCCGGGCGCGGGCCCCGGCTCTCGTCGCTTCCCTGGTTCACTACTCATGTAACTAACCATCTAACCAAGGGGTCCTGGTGTCAAGAGGTTTGTCCGGGTCATGCCGCGCGTTCGGCGATGCCGGGCACGGGCACCGGCGGTGCCGTTGCCCACCCGGGGGAACAGGGCGTTTCTCCGGAGAGGTCACACCGGGACGCCGACGGGAGCGCCGTCAGCACCGGCGCGCTGGCCCCGCCGTCAGTGGTGTGTCGGGGGACGTACCGTCACCGAGCCGAAGACCACCCGGACGTTGATCTCCAACACCGGCGCGCCGGGCGGCGGCGGCCCACCGCGCAGCTTCGACTCCTTGCTGCCGAAGACGGCGCTGCCGGTCAGCCGGACGTCCACACCCTCCGGTACGAAGACCGTCACCGACCCGAACACCACGGTCGCCTCGATCCGGGTCACCGGGGACTGCAGCTGGGCGTCCTGCAGCTCGATGTGACAGTCGCCGAAGACCGACCGGGCGGCCAGCCGGGCCGGGACCGACCAGTGTCCCTTGCGGGACTCGTTGCCGAAGATGGCGATCAGCCGCTCCGGCTCAGGACCAGCCAGCGTCGCGCCGGGACGCTGGACGGGCAGCCGGGCGGCCGGCAGCTCCGCCGGAAGGTCGTCGGTGAGCCGGGCCAGCTCACCACGGGTCTGGGCGGCGTGCGCCGCGCCGGCCCGGTCCGCGTACTCGTCGAGGGTCAACCGTCCCTCGGCCGCCGCCCGGCCGAGCAGCTCGACCACCTGCTCCCGCTCCCGGTCGGAGACGCGTACCCGGTCGGGATCGTCGCGTGGTTCGAGCGTCACGGTTGCCCAGCATATCGGCGTGCCGCCATTCCCGGGCTCCGCCGGACGGCGGATCAGCGCAGCTCGGCGGCGGCCTTCCGGGCCGCGACCAGCACCGGATCCCAGACCGGGGAGTACGGCGGCGCGTAGCCGAGATCCAGGTTCGCCATCTCCTCCACCGTCATCCGGTTCCACAGCGCCACCGCGAGTACGTCGATCCGCTTCGCCGCCTCCGAACGGCCGACGATCTGGGCCCCGAGCAGCCGACCGGTGTGCCGTTCGGCGATCAGCTTCACCGTCATCCGCTCCGCGCCCGGAAAGTAGCCGGCCCGGTTCGTCGACTCCACCCGGGCGGTGACAAACTCGAAGCCCGCCGCCGCCGCGTCCCGCTCGCGCAGCCCGGTCCGGCCCACCTCCAGGTCGCAGACCCGGGTGACGGCGGTGCCGACCACCCCGGCGAAGGTCGCGTACCCGCCGCCGATGTTGATCCCCGCGACCCGGCCCTGTTTGTTGGCGTGGGTGCCGAGCGGTACGAAGACCGGCTGACCGGAGACCCGGTGCACCGACTCCACGCAGTCGCCGGCCGCCCAGATCCCGTCCTGGCCCATCACCCGCATCCGCAGGTCGACCCGGATCGCCCCGGTCGGGCCGAGCGGCAGCCCGGCCCCGGCGGCGAGCCCGGTGTTCGGGCGTACCCCGATCCCGAGGACCACCACGTCGGCCGGGAACGTGCCGGCGTCGGTGTGCACGGCGACGACCCGCCCGTCGCGACTCTGCAGGCCGGTGACGCTGGCGCCACTGCGGACGTCCAACCCGAGCGCGCAGAGCGCCTCGCGGACCAGTACGCCCATGTCCGGGTCCACGGTGGACATCGGCTCCGGGCTCCGTTCGACCAGGGTCACGGTCAGCCCTCGCTGGATCAGTGCCTCGGCCATCTCGACGCCGATGTAGCCGCCGCCGACCACCACCGCCCGTCGTGGCGGCGGATCCTGGGTCAGCCAGTCCAGCAGCGCGGCACCGTTGTCGAGGGTCTGTACCCCGAAGACGCCGGCCGCGTCGGTCCGGGCCCACGCCGGGGTGACCGGAACCGCGCCGGCGGCGTACACCAGTTGGTCGAAGGGTTCCCGGACCTCGCGCCCGCCGTCGTCGAGGCTCCGGGCCACCACCTCGCGCCGGTCCAGGTCGATCGCGGTCACCTCGTGCCGGGTCCGGACGTCGATCCGGTACTCGTTCCGGAAGGTGTCCGGATCCCGGCTGATCAGGTCGTCGATCCTGCTGACCTGCCCACCCACCCAGTACGGGATGCCGCAGGCCGAGTACGAGGTGAAGTGGCCCCGTTCGAACGCCACGATCTCCAGTTCGTCCGGGCCACGGCGGCGTCGGGCCTGGGACGCGGCCGACATCCCGGCCGCGTCACCGCCGATCACCACCAGCCGGTCAGCCATGGTCGGCGGTGTCCCGGGTCCGCCGGATCAGGTCGTCGAGTACGTCGGAGAACTCCTGCCGGCGGGCGTACGCGGCGCGCTGCCGGGCGGCGCCGGTGCCGTGCGCCTGCAACCGGGTCAGCAGGGCGGTGACCACGGCCAGGTCACCGTGCCGTTCCAGGGCCGGCCGGAGCCGGTTGACCAGCCGGCGCAGCAGTTGCCAGGCGGGCCGCAGGCCGTGGCCGTCCAGGTCGACGGCGAGTCCCTCGAGACCGTCGTGCGCGGCCCGCCAGTGCGCCGCGGCCAGCAGGTGGTGCGGCACCGGATGTGCGGGCCGTCCGGCGGCGATGTCGGTGAGCGCGGTGTCGACCAGGGCCCGGACCAGGGCGGCGATCAGGATGGTGTCGTCCAGGCTCGGGCAGACGTCACCGATGCGGATCTCGACGGTCGGGTAGTTGGCCGACAGGCGGGCGTACCAGTAGAGCATGCCCTCGTCGAGCATCATCCCGGTCTCGATCAGTTTCGCGACCAGCCGCTCGTAGTGGGCGTGCGACTCCAGCCAGGGGGTCGGCGCCACCGAGGGCCAGCGCTCCCAGAGCACCGACCGCCAGCTCGCGTATCCGGTGTCCCGGCCGGCGTAGAACGGTGAGTTCGCGGTGGCCGCGTGCAGCAGGGGAAGGGCGGGGCGGAGATGGTTGAGCACCTGCACGCCGAGTTCCGGATCGGGGACTCCGACGTGGATGTGCATGCCGTTGACCCCCGGCGACGGTACGACCAGCCCGTACCGTTCGATCATCCGGTCGAACCGGGGGTTCTCCACCACCGGCGGCATCGGCCCGGCGACCGGACCCGTACCGACCGCCACCAGTCGGGTGCCGGCGGCCTCGGCGGCGTCGGCGAGCCCGGTCCGGAGCAGGCCGAGGGAGTGCCGCAGGGCGGCCAGGTCCAGTCCCGGCGGGGTGCCGATCTCGATCTGGCTGGTCTGGAACTCACGCTGGACCTGGCCGCGCAGCTCGTCCGGCACCTCGGCCAGCACCGCCTCGACCGCCGGGGCCGCCTCGCCGGTGGCCGGGTCGACCAGGAGAAACTCCTCCTCGACCCCGACCGTCAGCAGGTCGCAATCGACCTCCGACCGGTCGGCCGTCCCCGGCACCTCCGCTGACCCAGCGGTCCGGGCCGCCTCTGCCGTCTCGGCTGTCTCTGCCATCTCTGCCATCTCAGCTGTTTCCGCCGGTCCGCCGAGGACGTCGTGCACCGGACGGGCCTGCGCCGCCACCCCACCAACCATCGAACCCACCGCCTGTCGGTCGTTCGCTTCCGCGGCCGTCGCGTGACCCGCGTCGGTCTGGCTGGTGTGTACCCCGCTGAGAGCCGGTGGGAAACGCTGGGCGGTCACGATTGGTGAGGGCGTTTGCGCCGGCCGTTCCGGCCGGATCGTCACCGTCGTGGCCGACCGTCCCGTACTGTCCGGTGCCGGCGGTGACCGGGCGGGCCACGCGGTGCCGACCGTGCTGGCCCGCCCTGGTTTTCCGGCCCGGTCCGGTCAGCGGGCGGTACAGGTCGGGGTCATGCCTGTCCCGCTGCCGCTGGCCTGGAAGCCGAACTCGGTGGACTGCCCGGCGGCGATCCGACCGTTGTAGCTCACGTTCGTGAAGGTGACCGCGCCGCTGTTGCCGCTGCGCTCGGTGTTCCAGGAGTTGGAGATGGCGGCACCGGACGGCAGGGTGGCGCCGACCGTCCAGCCGGTGGTGCCGGACGAGCCGGCGGTGACCCGTACGGTGGCCACGAAGCCGCCGTTCCAGGAGTTCAGCGAGACGGCGGCGGTGCAGCCGGCGGTGGCCGGGGGAGTGGTCGCTGGCGGGGTGGTCGGCGGGGGCGTGGGACCGGTGGTCGGCGGGGTCGCCGTCGGCGTCGGGGTACCGCCCTCGGTCAGGCTGCCCGGTACGGCCAGCAGTGCGTTGTACCAGGTGGTGGCCATCTTGCTGTAGCCGGTCGCGTTCGGGTGCACACCGTCGGCCAGGTCGGCGGTGGTCAGCGCGGAGTACATGTCGACCAGGTACACCTGACGGCCGGCGTCCGCCCGGCTCCGGACGATCTGCGGTATCGCCGCGTTGAAGCTGCGTACCTGCGCGTCGGCGAACGAGAGCGGGACGATGGTGGCCACGAAGAGTTTCGTCTGCGGCGCGGTGGTGGTGATCCGGTCGATCAGCGCGGCGAGCCGGTTCGGGGCGTTCGGCAGGTCCCGGTTCTGCGAGATGTCGTTGGTGCCGATGTGCAACAGGATCGTCCGGGGCTGGTAGGTGTTCAGCCAGCCGACGATGTTGGCGTCGATCTGGTCGATCCGCCAGCCGGAGTGGCCCTCGTGGTTGCGGTCACCGAGGCTGGCCGGCCCGTTCGTGCCCGAGCCGACGAAGTCGACGGCGTAGCCGCCGGCCACCACCTTCTGCCAGAGGTCGATCCGGTATCCGCCGGGCACGTTGAAGCCGTCGGTGATCGAGTCACCGAGCGGCATCACCTTCACCCCGGAGTCCGCCCGCACATGGTCGACGGTGTACGTCAGGACGGCCACCGTCACCATCACGGCGGCGAGTAGTACGCCGGCGACCCGGCGAATTGTCGTGGTCACGACCCGCTCCTCCCAACTCTTCAATCAATAACTTTCGATTTAATGCGGAACGGCTCGATGCTGCCCACCGAGTTGCCGGTCGGAGCGGCGAACGGACGTCCGAGTGCGCCGAACGCATCTGGCGGTGTCGATTTGCCGGCGCCGGCTAGCCTGGCGGCGTGCCGGCGACCCGACCGAGGTTGACGTCCGGCCGGGCGGGTCAGCCCGGCGGGACGGCCTCGCCGCTGCGCCGGCCGGCAGCCCTGCTGTGCTGGCCGGTGCTGCTGCTCGGCTGGGTCGGCTACCTGCTCCTGCAGGTCGACGCGCCCGGCATCGGCACCTCGACCGGCCAGGCCGTCGAGTCCCTGGCCGGCGCCGCGATGGCCGCCGCGACGGCGCTGCTGCTCGCCGCTTCCGCCGGCTGGTTGCCGTCCGATCGCGATTCCGGCGGCCACCTGGTACGCCACGGCGTGGCGCTGCGGCACCGTTCGCGTCGGTTCCGGACGCCCCGGCAGCTCGACCCGGACGCGGCCGGCCGACCCCGTCCGCGAGCACCCTCGGCCCGCCGCTCGGTCCGGTAACCGCAGCTCCGTTCGCTGCGGTTCAGGCCGATCCGGTTTTCCCACCTCCCGTTCCCACCGTTCGCGGCCAGCGCGTCCGGTGAGGTCCGGTGCTGCCTGATCCCGCTGATCCGGGCGGCGCCGATCCCGGTCGCGTCCGCCCGACGGACCGGGGACGGGAGTTCCCGCGGATGTGCCTCCGCGCATCTGGCGTCTCCGGACCGAACCGAGGGGTATCCCCATGCTCGCCTTCGCACCACTGGACGGCACCGTAGGTGTCGCCGCCCATCTCGTCTCCCTGCTCGCCGGCCTGGTCGGGCCGGTCACCGGCAGCGCCGCCACCGCCGTCGCCGTCGTGCTGTTCACCGTCCTGGTCCGGCTGCTGATCTCGCCGTTGAGCTGGGCACAGATCCGTGGCCAGCAGCGCACCGCCGCGATCGCGCCCCGGATCCGAGAACTTCGCCGGCGGTACGCCGACCAGCCGGATCGGCTGCGCACCGAACTGCTCGACCTGCAGCGTCGTACCGGCGCGTCCCCGGTGGGTGGTTGCCTGCCGGCCCTGCTGCAGTGGCCGTTCTTCCTGGTCATGTATCGGCTGTTCGCCCTGCCGGGCGGGGCCGGTGACCAGGCCGGGCTGCTGCGCGAGCAGCTCTTCGGCGTGCCGCTCGGTCATCACGTCGCCGACGGTCTGGGCGGTTCGGCGGGGCCGTTGTACGCCGTACTGGTAGCCCTGCTGGTGCTGCTGGCCTGGCTGTCGTCACGCCGGATGCGTCAGGCCCAGGCGGCAGCGGGTCAGTTGTCGGCGGGTTCCGCCCCGGGGCGTTCCGGTTCGACGGGGGAGGAGGTGCTGCCGGGTGCCGCCACGCTGGCCCGGTTCTTGCCGCTGCTGCCGTACGCGACGGTGCTGGCGGCGGCGGTGGTGCCGCTGGCAGCCGTGATCTACCTCGTCACCACCACCGCGTGGACCGTGCTGGAGCAGACCCTGCTGCGTCGCCGGATCCAACCGGTCGGCGCCGACCGGTCCTGAGCGGTGTTCGGGGTCCGGCGGTCGGGTCGGCTGTCGACGGTGGGTTGCCCCGGGTCCCGACGATGGGTTCATGACGGACTGGGAGCCCCCGTACGAGTCGTCGGGCAAGCTCGGCCTGCGGATCCTCCTTGGCGTGGCCGGCCTGCTCCCGTTGGGTGGCTACCTCGCAACGCCGGGCCGCACCGTCGGGACCACCCTCGGTGTCGTGGGCTTCGTGGCCCTCTGGCAACTGCTCGTCTGGCGCATCCTCGCGGTCGACGTGTTCGTCGGGGCCAAGGGCGTGCGGGTGTGTCATCTGGCCCGGACCCGGACGATTCCCTGGTACGCGGTGCGGCAGATCTGGATCGGGCAGGCGCGTGACTTCGAGGCGACGGCAATCTGGATCACGGTCTCCGGCCCCGACGGGCCGTGGGAGCTGGAGACCCCGGTGTGGCGGCGTGGATCCGTCCGCCACCAGAACCGGATCATCCTCGAGCCGGACGAGTTCTACCAGGTGTACGTGCGGCTGCACGAGGCGTGGCGTCGGCACGCCGGGGCCGTGCCGCAGGCGTGACGGCAGAGGTCTGGACATCAACAGTTAACTATCCTAATAATTAGCGGACAGTTGATGGCGGTGGATGCCCGACCCCCGGTGGAGGAGCCCATGAGACGTCGCAGAAGCCTGGCCCTGTCCGTTGTCGTCGGCCTGTTGGCAGCGGTCGGCGTCGCCTGGGGCGCGGGCCCCGCGTACGCCGCCGGCCCGACCGCGACCTTCGTCAAGACCGCCGACTGGGGAACCGGCTGGGAGGCCAGGTACACGATCACCAACGGTGGGACCAGCACCATCAACGGCTGGACGCTCGCCTTCGACCTGCCGGCCGGCACCACCGTCGGCAGTTACTGGGACGCGCTGCTCAGCGTCAACGGCCAGCGGCACACCTTCACCAACCGGTCCTGGAACGGCACCCTCGCCCCCGGCGCGTCGCTCTCGTTCGGCTTCCTCGGCGCCGGCCCGGGCAGTCCGGGCAACTGCACCCTCAACGGCGCCGCGTGCGGCGGCGGGACCGACCCGACCACCCCACCGACCACCGGACCGCCGACCACCCCACCCACCACGCCGCCGACGACCCCGCCCACGACCCCGCCCACCACGAACCCACCGAGCCAGGGTCTGCCCCGGCACTTCCTCACCGGGTACTGGCACAACTTCGACAACCCGGCCGTCGAGCTGCGGCTGCGGGACGTGCCGGCGGAGTACGACCTGATCGCGGTCGCCTTCGCCGAGGCGACCAGCACGCCCGGTGCGGTCACCTTCGGCATCGACCCAGGCCTGTCCGCCTCGCTCGGCGGCTACACGAACACCGACTTCGGCACCGACGTACGCACCGTCCAGGCGCGGGGCAAGAAGGTCGTCCTCTCGGTCGGCGGTGAGACCGGTCGGGTTGCGGTCAACGACGCCGCCTCGGCCACCGCGTTCAGCACCAGCGTCCACAACCTGATCCAGCAGTACGGCTTCGACGGTGTCGACATCGACCTGGAGAACGGACTCAACCCGACGTACATGGCCCAGGCGCTGCGTACGCTGCGAAACCGGGTCGGCGCCAACCTGATCATCACGATGGCGCCGCAGACCATCGACATGCAGTCACCCTCGGTGTCGTACTTCAAGCTGGCGCTCGACATCCGGGACATCCTCACCGTGGTGCACACCCAGTTCTACAACTCCGGTTCGATGCTCGGCTGCGACCAGGCGTTCGCGTACAGCCAGGGCACGGTGAACTTCATGACCGCGCTCGCCTGCCTCCAGCTCGAGGCCGGACTCCGGCCCGACCAGGTGGCGCTCGGCCTGCCCGCCGGGCCCGGGGCGGCCGGCGGTGGCATCGTCGCCCCGACACTTGTCAACCAGGCACTCGACTGCCTGGCCAAGGGGACCAGCTGTGGCAGCTTCCGGCCGCCGCGCACCTATCCGGGGATCCGGGGCGCGATGACCTGGTCGATCAACTGGGACGTGGCGAACGGCAACGGCTTCGCCCGTACCGTGCGACCGCACCTCGACACGCTGCCCTGACCGGGTCGCCGGCCCGGCGCCGACGCTTCCGGACCTTCTTCGCCACCCACACCGTGATCATCAGTACGAAGGCCGCGAGCAGGCTGTAGTCGAAGAACCGGGTGTAGCGGTCGATCTGCTGCCACTGTGCGCCGAGCGCGTAGCCGAGCGCCACGAAGATCACGTTCCAGAGACCGCTGCCCAACGTGGTGAGCGCGACAAACCGGCCCAGCGGCATGTGGTTGGCGCCGGCCGGCACCGACACCAGGCTGCGGATCACCGGGATCATCCGTCCGAAGAGGACCGCCCAGCTGCCGTACCGCTCGAACCAGCGGTCGGCGCGGTCCAGGTCGTCGGTGTCGACCAGTGGGATCCGGTCGAGCCAGCGTTTCAACCGGTCCTCACCGAGCCGGGCGCCGACCCAGTAGAGCGCGAGCGCGCCGAGCACCGAACCGGCGGTCGCGGCGACGACCACGAGGAAGACGTTCGTCCGCCCCTCGCCGGCCAGGTAACCGGCCATCGCCAGGACGATCTCGCTGGGTATCGGCGGGACGATGTTCTCCAGCGCCACCAGCAGACCGACCCCGGCGGCACCGAGTGAGTCGATCACACCGGCGATCCAACCGGTCAGCCCGCCGAGTCGGGTCGGGCCGACGTCCTCGGCGAGGGCCACGGTTACTCCCCTCCGTCGGGGAACGTCTCCGTACCCGGGGTCGACGACGGCTACACCTGGGTGCCGGTGTGCCACCCGTACGGCGGACGGTTTGCGGACCGGCCGAACCGGAGAAGTTCCCGTCCCATGACGGACCGGTGGTACGCCGAGGCGGTGGTCTACTGCCTCGACATCGACACGTACGCGGACTCGGACGGTGACGGGGTCGGCGACATCAACGGGCTGATCGGCCGGCTCGACTATCTGGCCCGGCTCGGCGTGACCTGCCTGTGGCTGCATCCGATCCACCCGACCACGCACCGCGACGACGGCTACGACGCCACCGACTTCTACGCCGTCGACCCCCGGCTCGGCAGCCTCGGTGACTTCGCCGAACTGCTGCACCAGGCCGGCAACCGGGGCATCCGGGTGATCATCGACCTGGTGGTCAACCACACCTCGGACCAGCACCCGTGGTTCCGGTCCGCCCGCTCGGCACCGGACTCGCCGTACCGGGACTGGTACGTCTGGTCCGAGCAGGAGCCGCCGGACCGTCGACAGGGCATGGTCTTCCCCGGTGAACAGGACGAGACCTGGAGCTACGACCGGACCGGCAAGGCCTGGTTCTACCACCGTTTCTACCGGTTCCAGCCGGACCTGAACTTCGCCAACCCGGCGGTCCGGGCCGAGATCAAGAAGATCATGTCGTTCTGGCTGCAGCTCGGGGTCGCCGGGTTCCGGATCGACGCGGTGCCGTTCATCATCGAGCTGACCGAGCCCGGCAACCCCGACTCGCCGAAGGACTTCGACTTCCTCACCGAGCTGCGCCAGCACGTGCAGTGGCGGCGCGCCGACGCGCTGCTGCTCGCCGAGGCGAACGTGCCGCCGGCGCAGCTCGTCGAGTACTTCGCCGACCGGGGCGGCTCCGCCAACCGGCTGCACATGCTCTTCGACTTCATGCTCAACGGCCGGCTGATGCTGGCCCTGGCCCGCCAGGACCCCGAACCGATCATCGAGGCGCTGCGGGACACCCCGATGCTGCCGCCCGGTGCCCAGTGGGCCACCTTCCTGCGCAACCACGACGAGATCGACCTGTCCCGGCTCACCGCCGACCAGCGCGCCGACGTCTACCGGGAGTTCGGCCCGGAGGAGGAGATGCGGATCTACGAGCGGGGCATCCGACGCCGGCTCGCCCCGATGCTCGGCAACGACCGGCGTCGCATCGAGTTGGCGTACTCGCTGCAGTTCTCGCTGCGCGGGACCCCGGTTCTCCGCTACGGCGAGGAGATCGGCATGGGGGAGGACCTGTCGCTGCCCGGCCGGGAGGCGATCCGTACCCCGATGCAGTGGTCGACGAAGCCGAACGCCGGGTTCTCCAGTGCCGAACCGGAGCGGTTGGTCCGGCCGGTGGTCAGCAACGGCGAGTACGACTACCGCCGGGTCAACGTGACCGCACAGCGGCACGACCGGGGCTCGCTGCTCGGCTGGTTCGAGCGCATGATCCGTACCCTGCGGGAGGCGCCGGAGGTCGGCTCCGGCTCCTGCACCCACGTCGACCAGGAGCTGCCGCCCGGGGTGCTGGCCCACCGTGCCGACGGCCCGACCGGTTCGATGCTCTTCCTGCACAACCTCGGCACCGAGGCGGCGACCGTCGACCTCGGCAGCCTGTACGCCGACGCCGACCTGCCCAACGACGTCCTCGCCGACCAGGAGTACGCCCCGGTTGGCAAGCTCGACGCCCTGGAGATCGCCGGTTACGGCTACCGCTGGATCCGGTTGTGCCGCGCCGACAGCTACGCCTGACCGTCGCCGGTACCCGGGCCGGCCCGGCCCGCCGGTGGGCTCAGGTCCGTCCGGGGCGGGTGTGCCGCAGCCAGAGCAGGCCGAGCACCGGCAGCACCAGCGGGACGTACCCGTAGCCGCCGCCGAAGTCCGACCAGACCGTGTCGTCCGGGAAGAGCGCCGGGTCGACCAGGCTGAGCGCCCCGACGGCGAGCACCCCGGCGAACTCCACCGAGCAGCAGACCAGCGCCGTGCGCCGTCCGACCGCGTCACCCCGGGCCAGCCCGACGGTGGCCACGATGTAGATCGCCGCGGCGAGCGCGGAGAGCAGGTACGCCACCGGCGCCTCGTCGAACTTCGTGATGATCTGGACCGCCGCTCGGCAGCTCGCCGCGATCGCGAAGAGGATGTAGACGGCGACCAGGGCCCGTCCCGGGCCACTGTTGATCCGCCGCGTCCCGGTCGGCTCCGCGGCCTCGGGGCCGCCGTCCGGTGGCGTCGGGCGGGTGCCCGACCGGGGGGTCGGCTCAGACACCCGGTACCTGCCAGGTCTGCTGCAGGCGCAGCACGACAACCGGAATGACCAGGCAGACCACGGTGACGATGACGGATCCCCAGCGGGTCGGTTCCATCCGGCCCAGCACCCCGGCCAACGGCGGCAGGCAGACCAGGGTCAACAGGTAGCCGGCGAAGGTCCCGGCCTCGGCGGGCTGTGCGCCGCCGGCCCAGGAGACCAGCGCGGTGACCGCGAGCGCGAGCACGGCCAGCTCCACCACCGCCAGGCCGGCGAGGTGCGAACGGTCCGGCGGCCGGTTGCGGATCGTGGTGACCAGACTCCAGACCGCGAGTACGAGTGACAGGACGATCGTCAGCGCGACCAGGAACTCGTTCACCGGTCGACCCCGGGGCGGGAGCCCGCGCGAGACGGCGGCACGGCGGCGCGGGACCGGTATCGACTCACCGGCGCAGTCTACTAACCGGCGTAGTAGCGCGGGTCGAAGGGGTCCGCGAGGTGTGCGATCATGGCCAGGGCATCAGGATCTTCTATGATTGGGCCGCACCCGTACCCCCACCTCACCGGGAGCCCAGGGCGTGGACCTGTCCGGCATCGACGCGCCCTCCGCACTGCTGATCGCCGGTGGCGCGGTGCTGTTCTCCCTGCTCTTCCTCGCCGTGGTGACGGACCGGCAGCCGAGGAAGCGGCGACCCGACCCGGAGCGGCTGCGCGCCGCCGCCGAGCAACTCGAGGCGTACGCGATCGGGGTCCAGACCGACGCCGGCCGCGCCGCCGCGATCGCCGGCGCGGCCCGGGTCGCGCTCGCGGCGGCGGAGCGGGAGCGGCACACGGCGTGGCTGGCCCAGGAGGCGGCCGAGCGGGACTACGAACGGGCCTGGCAGGCGGTGCTCGCCGGCCGGGAGGCCGCCGACCGGGCGCCGGCGCCCGCCGAGCCCGACCCGGAACAGGACCGCGCGGTGTCCCGGGCCGCCCTGGCGGCGTACAAGCGCGGGGACCTCTCGTTGGCGCAACTGCGTGAGGTGTTCGGTCGCTCCGGGCACCGGGACCCGGCGCAGGAGCAGCGGGAGCGGCTACTCGAACGCAGCCGGATGCTGCTGGCCGAGGCACGCCGGGCGTACGAGCGGGCGGCGGCGATGGCCCGGCGCGCCGAACAGGAAACCTCGGCCGCCGAGGCCGTCGCCTGGGAACTGCACTCCGAGGCGAACCGGGCGGTCGCCGAGGCGCGGGAGGCGTACGACATGGTGCGGCGGTTCGGTCAGCGGCGCGGCGGCCGGAACCGGCGGCGCAGGCGGCGGGCTGGTTAGGTCTGCCCGGTTCGTCCGACCAGGTGTGTTAGGAAGATCTGGCCACCCGACGCCCAACCACAGAGGGGCCCCGCCTTGCTCACGTTCGGACTCTTCGGCACCGGTCACTGGGCCGCCCAGGTGCACGCCCCGGCGCTCGCCGCCCACCCCGGGGCCCGGCTCGCCGGCGTCTGGGGCCGAGACCCGGTCAAGACCCGGGCGCTGGCCGACCAGTACGACGTACCGGCCTTCGACGACGTCGACGCCCTGATCGGGGCCGTGGACGCGGTGGCCGTCGCGTTGCCGCCGGACGTGCAGGCCGACATCGCGGTGCGGGCCGCCACCGCCGGCCGGCACCTGCTGCTGGACAAGCCGCTCGCGTTGACCCTGCCGGCCGCCGACCGGGTGGTGACCGCCGCGCAGACGTCCGGCGTCGCCTCGATCGTCTTCTTCACCAACCGGTTCCATCCCACGATCGCCGGCTTCCTCGCCGCCGCGGCGGCCACCGGGGGCTGGCACGGCGCCCGGGGCGCCATCTACGCGTCGATCTTCCAGCCCGGCAACCCGTACGGCGGGTCGGCCTGGCGCCGCGCCCACGGCGGACTCTGGGACATCGGCCCGCACGCGCTCTCGTTGATCATCCCGGTGCTCGGCCAGGTCGTCCGGGTCGCCGCGATGGACGGTCCCCGGGACAGCGTCCACCTGATGCTGGGCCACGCCGACGGCGCGACGAGCACGCTGTCCCTGGCCCTCGACGCCCCACCCGCCTCCACCACGTTCGACGTCGTCTTCCATGGCGAGAACGGCATCGAGGTGGTACCCCAGCGGGACGCCCCGGCGGTGCAGGCGTACGGCCTGGCGGTCGAGCAACTGCTCGCGGAGGTGAACGCCGGCACCCGGGACCACCGCTGCGACGTACGGTTCGGCCGCGAGGTGGTGGCGGTGCTCGCCGCCGCCCAGACCGCCCGGGAGCAGGGCCGGACCGTCGCCATCCCCGCCTGACGGCGGCCGACCCGGTACATTCGGCGGCGTCGTCGAACCGCGCCGCCGTCGTGACCGTGGAGGGCCCCGTGCGTGTTGTCCTCGCCGAGGACCTCTACCTGCTGCGGGACGGCCTGTCCCGGATGCTGACCGCACACGGGTTCGAGGTGGTGGCGGCGGTCGAGACCGGACCGGAGCTGTTGGCGGCGCTGCTCCGGCTCCGCCCCGACGTCGCCGTGGTGGACGTACGGCTGCCGCCCACCCAGACCGACGAGGGGCTGCAGGCCGCGCTGGCCGCCCGTCGGGAGGTCCCCGGGCTGCCGGTGCTCGTCCTCTCCCAGCATGTGGAGCAGCTCTACGCCCGAGAACTGCTCGCCGACGGCAGCGGTGGGGTCGGCTACCTTCTGAAGGACCGGGTCTTCAACGCGGAGCAGTTCGTCGACGCGGTACGCCGGGTGGCCGGCGGTGGGATGGCGATGGATCCGGACGTGATCGCCAAGCTGCTCGTCCGTCACGGCCGGAACGCGCCGATGACCCGGCTCACGCCCCGGGAACGGGAGGTGCTGGGACTGATGGCCGAGGGGCGCTCCAACCACGCCATCGGCCAGCGGCTCCACCTCAGCGAGAGCGCGGTCGGCAAGCACACCGCGAGCATCTTCGGCAAGCTCGACCTGATCCAGTCCGACGATGACAACCGGCGGGTGCTGGCGGTGTTGGCGTACCTGAACAGCGCCGGGGAGTGACGGTCTCGGCCGGTTCGACGGTCGGCCGACGAACCCGAACCGGCCGATCCTTGCGGGCTGGTTCGGGATAATCCTTTTCCGGTTCGCCGCGCAATCACTTTTCCGACAATGGTCGTGATGACATTGGATGATGTCCGACCTGTTCATGGGGCGAACCGGGACAACTGCCATAACTGACCTGATCGGCCCGTGATGCCGTGTTTCGATCGTGCTAAATCGAAATTGACGATGATCAACGTCTTGACAGGCGTGAGACGGCCGTACGACTATTGCTTCTGGCTGGCCGGCCTTCACTCCTCATTCGGGGAAGGAGGTGAACGGAAGATGGCTGAAGTCATGGTCCAGGAGACCACTCGCGAGGCCGCCGTGGAGGAAACCGCGACGGCGATGGAGAACCTCGACGTGGTCGAGGAGACGTCGGCGTACGACGTCATGCTGATCCAGTCCAGCGCGTACTGATCCGCTGGTGATGGCCGGCGTCATGGTGCCGGTGTGGATGCCCGCACCATGGCGTCACCGTACGGTGGATTGCGAGGAGAGCTGATGGTCGTGCGCCTGAACCCCGCGGTGCGCCTGATCCCTCCGTCCGAGGTCTCAGGTGAACAGTGGGTCGCCGAGAATCTGTTGGAACGCAAGCGTTACCGAATTTCGCCTGCTGCGGCGGCGGCCCTGGTGGCCGCGAATCGCCCGCAGAAGCAGCAGGATCTTGCCAAGCGCCTGATGGAGATATCGGACAACGAATCCGGCGACTCCTGGGAACGTCTGATCGTCTCACTGTGCGATCGCGGGCTCATTGTCCAGGCGGCTTCGATCAGAGACGATCCGCAGTTGGCGTGGCTGGTCGCGCTTCGGCGCAATTGGAGCAGGTTCGGCTGGCACGAAGCGGCTGAATATCACCTTCTGTCGTACGACTATCCGTGTATCGACTACTCCGAAGCCGTCGCCTTCCTGACCGACCAGGCGCGGATGCGGGAGTACCAGACCACGGAACCCGACGCCGACCGGTACAAGCTCGACTACGTCGACCGGCCCGCGACGACACTGCCCGAGCCGACAGTGCAACTGCCCACCGCCGGCGCCGACGCGGCGTGGAGTGGCACGGTGACCCCGGTCGCGGTGGACGCCAGCACGCTGTCCACGGTGCTCTCCCTGACGTTCGGGCAGACCGGCACGCTCGTGCCGCGAACCGACTCCGCGCCGTTGCTGCGGCGCACCAGTCCCTCCGGCGGTGGTCGGCACCCGTCCGAGGGTTACCTGGCGGTCCTCGACGTCCCGGGACTCGACAACGGCTGGCATCACGTCACGATGAAGCCGTTCAGTCTCCGGCGGCTCGACCTGCCGCCCCCGGACGACGTGCTCGGCGAGCTGTTCCCGGAGACCGTCGAGCGCTTCCCGTTCCCCGCCCGGGCGCTTCTCGTCGTCACCAGCGTGTTCGAACGCAACATGTACCGCTACCGCGAGCCCCGCACCTTCCGCACCGTCCACATGGACGCCGGGCATCTCGCCGGAACGGCCTGGATCGCCGCCCGTTCATGCGGGCTCACCGCCGGCATCTACTACTGCGACCACGCGCCCCGGATAGAGGCGGCGCTCGGGCTGGACGGCATGGAGGAGGGCTACATGCTCACCGTGGCGATCGCGGACGGCGTCACCACCGGGAGGCCGTCGTGACCGGCTGGCCGGTGGGCTTCCGGGTACGCCCGAGCGCGGATCCGGACAGCGCCGACGTCGAGGTGACCGACACCGTGACCGGTCGGCGGTTCCGGTGGTCGCCGGAGGCGCTGGCCCGCTACATCCGGCATGGTGCGGACTGGGCGCCGACCGGCGACGGCGGAGGGTGGGCGACCGCCGTCCACGCCGACGACGATCGTCGCCACCTGGTCGCCGGCTGGCGGCATTGGCAGCGCCGCGGCTGGTACCCGTCCGACCAGTACTACGTCGCCTCCCGCCGGTGGGACTACGCCGACACGGTCGACGCGGACGAGGCGATCCGCACCGCGACCCTGCAGCGCTACCTCGAGGTCGACGGTCGACCGCCGGAGGAGCGCCCGCTCGACGGGCTCCGTACCGCGCTGGGGAAGCCCGCCGAGCCGACCGGGGATCCGGTCGCGCAGCTGATGGTCAGCCGCCGTAGCGGCCGGGCGTACGTGCCGAAGCCGGTCCCGGTCGAGCGGCTCTCCGGCCTGCTCTGGTACGGCCTCGCCGACGTGCGGGCCCGCCGCCACGGCACCGACCACGCCCGCCCGATGTCCTACTTGGACAGCTACGGCTCGGCGTGGGACTTCCACGTCTGTGTCTACGATGTCGCCGGGGTGGAACCGGGGGCGTACCGGTACGACATCCGAACCCACGAGCTGATCTCGGTCCGGCCCGGCAACCACCGGCAGGCGATGACAGACGTGCTGCAGGGCATGCGTTCCCCGGCGACGGCGGCGTGGACCCTCGGCATGGTGGCCGACTTTCCCCGCTACCAGTGGCGGTACCGGCATGAGCACGGTCTGCGTCGGCTGTACCTGGAGAGCGGGATCCTCGGCCAGCAGCTGGTCGTGCTCGGTTCCGCATACGGGCTGAGCACCCTGGTCACTCCGGCCCAGCGGGATCGGCCCTATCTGGCGTTGCACGGGCTGACCGAGGATCGGTACGCCCCGGTGTACACACTCACCACGGGCTGGTCCCGGGGTAGCGCCGGGGTCGACTTCATGGACGAGTCACGTCGTACGGATCTTCTGGCCCGCACGGACGCGTCGGGTCGATGAGCACGCTCGCCGAACTGAGACGGGAACTGCTCGCCTACGAGCGGAACACCTCGCTGCGACTCTCCCCGGACGGGCTCTCGATAGGGTTCGTGCGTACCGTCGACGCCGGGCAGGAACTCTGGCTGCGGACCGCCGACGGAGCGGAGGAGCGGCTCGCGGCGCATCACGGGGAGATGCTCGCGGACCTGCGCTGGGCCACCGACGGCACCACGTTGCTCTACCGGGCCACCCAACGGGGTCGGGAGGCCTGGCGGCTGCTGGCGTTCCGGTGTGCCGGGCAGGGCCAGGTGGAGTTGGCCGACCGGGTCTCCGAGTACTGGCTGTCCGTCGACGACCCCGACGCGGTGGTGTACTGCAGCCGGGGCGAGCTGTACCGGGTCCGGCTCGGCGGGCAGCCGGAGCAGGTGGCGCAGAGCGCCGGCTACCACCGCTGGCTGGTCGACGGCTCGCTGCGGCCGCGCGGCGGCACCCGGTTCACCCGGAGCGGGTCACTGCAGGTCCTCCTCGGCGAGGATCCAGGCGCGGCACGGGTCGTACTGGAGATCGACGTCGAGGGGGTCGTGGACCTCGCCATCGCGGGCTTCGGCCGGGACGGACGGCGGCTGTACCTGCTGACCAGCCACGGTGCCAAGACCCGGCGGTTGATCACGATCGACGCCGCCAGCGCGGTGGTGACCACGGTTTTCGAGGACCCGGAGCTGGACGTCGACAGTTATCCGATCGCCGGAGAGGGTGTCTGGTTCGATCCGACGACCGGCGAGCCCGACCTCTGCGCGGTGATGGACCAGCGGCTGCGATACCGACCGCTGGGACCCGGGCCGCGGGCCGCGCTCGCCGTGCTCGCCCGGACCCCGGACGAACCGCTGGTTCTCGTCGACCGTAGTGCCGACGACCGGACCTGGCTGGTGGTCCAGGTCCGGGACGACGGCCCGATCCGATATCGGCTGTTCAGCCCGGGCACAGGACGGTTTCGGGAGGTCTTTGTCAACCGTCCGGGACTGTCCGGGCGGCGGTTGCCCCGGCTCGCGGACTTCCACTTCGTCACCGGCGACGGCTGGAAACTCGGCGGATACCTGATGCGCCCGCTCGACACCAACCCGCCCCTGCCCACGGTCGTCATGGTGCACGGCGGGCCGGCCGGGCGGGACCTGTGGCGGTTCCACGCGGACGCGCAGTACCTCGCCTCGCTCGGATACCTGTCCCTACACGTCAACTACCGGGGGTCGAAGGGGTTCGGCATCGACTTCCGGCAGGCCGGCAACGGTGAGTGGGGTGGACGGATGCAGGACGACCTCTACGAGGCGCTCGGCGCCGGAGTGGCCGCCGGCCTCGTCGACCCGGCCCGGACAGCCTTCCTCGGCGCGTCGTACGGCGGCTACGCCTCGCTACTCGCCGCCTGCCTGCGCCCGGACCTGGTGCGGTGCGCCGTGGCGATCAGCGCCCCCTGCGACCTGGTGTCCTTCGTGGAGAAGCCACCGGTGTACTGGCAGCCGTTGTCGATCCTGCTCCAACGGCAGGTCGGCCGGGCCGGGCTGGAGCAACGCTCGCCGCAGCACGTACTGACCCCACGGTGCGCACCCGTGCTGCTCGCGCACGGAACCCGCGACCCCCGGGTGCCGATCGCCGAGATGGACCGGTTCGCCGCCCGGGCCGAGGAGATCGGCGTGCCGGTGCGCTATCTGCGCTTCGCGGACGAGGGCCACCACGTCAGGTCGAACGTCAATCGGGTCCGACTCTTCGCGGCCATCAAGGACTTCTTGGAGGAACACCTTGCAGACCGCTAGATTGCAGCTGCGTCGGCGCTACACACGTAGCGACCCCAAGGGCATCTTCCCGCACGTCGACGGCGTTCAGCCGGTCGAACACAACCGGCTTGCGGCGTTCTGGCGCCCGATCATCGACATGACCGACAGCGACCTGGCGCCGATGCGGCTGCGGATGGTCCAGCCGGTCTCGCAGTGGCTGGCCGAGCCGCCGGCGGACGGCTGGTCCTGGTTCGCGATGATCGGGGTGGCCGGACTACGCCACCAGGTGCTCCGGCACGCCGGCCTGACCGGGTACGACTGCCGTGAGCCGACCGGCCTCGACCCCGAACTGCGTACCCCGCAGTGGCAGCGGCTGCTCGACGCGATCGCCCGGTTCCCAGCCCTCGACCACCTCACCCGGTCACTGGTCGTCTTCCAGTTGGCGCAGCTCTCCTACTGCGAGTACGTGTTCAAGTTGGCCGGCGTCGTGACACCTGACGGCGACCCGGCCCACGACCGGTACGCCTACGAGGTGGCCCGGGTGCACGCACGGTTCCCCGGTCATGCCGCCCGGGCGCTGCCCGTCTTCGAGCAGCTCGCGACGATGGCCAAGGATCCCCTGCTCGCCCTCGCCTCCTGCGCGCAGGGCATCGGCCACACCATCCGCAGCGGCACCGAGATCCAGCTGGCCCAGCGGTTCGAGCGGTACGGTCAGCAACTCATCGACGCGGGCCTGCCCGACCGGTGGCACGCCTGGCTGGTACGCAGCCGGTTTCACCGGGCGGTGGCGCTGCTGCGCCTTGCCGAGCGGCGGGCGCCGATGATGCGGGCCGAGCTGGACCTGGCGCTGGAATACAGCGACCGGCTGTTCCCGGCGGTCGGCACCGACCTGACGGTGGCCCAGGAGAACCTGCGGATCCTCACCGAGTCGCAGATCAAGGCGGCGGCGCGGGCGCGGAGCCGGGAGTCGGCCGACGAGGTACGACGACTCTGCGAGCGGCTGGACGCGCTCGACCCGTACTGCATCGAGGCCCGACTGGTCGTGGCGGACGGGTTCGTCGAGATCGGCGACTACCCGGAGGCGGCCCGGCGGTACGCGCACGCCGGCGAACTCGGCACAGTCTCCGGTGCGATGGGCTGGTTCCGCGCGGCGCAGTGCTACGACTTCGTCGGCGACCGGGCCAACGCGGTGAACGCGATGGGACGCTGTCTGGAACTCGACGCCGCCGCGGTCGAGCCGCGTGAGCACCTTGCGGCGAGGGCGTCGTGACCGGCCCCGACCCGGGGCGTCCGGGCCGGCAGATCGTCACGCTGGCCGTGCCGATGCTGGTCGGTGCCCTCTCCTCGGCGCTGGCCGGGGCGGTCGACATCGGGATGATGGGCCACTACGCCGAGCCCGATCTGGCGGCCGTCGCCGCCGGGGCGGCGCTGTTCGACATCTTCGGTGGCGTCGTGCTCGCGTCGGTGACCGGCCACCAGATCCTCGCGGCCCGCTTCGCCGGTCGCGACGACATGGGCGGGATCCGACGGTCGCTACGGTCGTCCGCGGTCTTCTGCGGGGCCATCGCGGCGGCGCTCACCGCCGCGTGCCTGGCCGCCGGTGGACCGTTGGCCGCCCTGCTGGTCGGTGGCGACCGCCGGCTCACCCCGATCGCGGCGCAGTACCTCGCGGCGCGCGCCCCGACCCTGCTGCTGCTGGTCGGGTTCGCGCTGCTCGCGGCCGGCTTCAACGCGTACCGGCGGCCGCGCTATCCGATGGTCGCCGGGCTGGTCGTCGCCGGGACGAACGTCACCCTCGACTGGCTGCTGATCTATGGGCCGGGGCCCGCGCCCCGGCTCGGCGCTGCCGGCAACGGGCTCGCCACCACCCTGTCCTGGGCGGTCGGGGTGGCCTTCCTGCTGATGGCGGTACGGCGATCCGGGCTGATGTCGATGCTGCGCGGGCCAGCCGAGGCGGGGCCAGCGGACTTCGTCACCTCGGTGCCGCGGCTCAGTTGGCCGGCGATCGTCTCGACCGGCCTCGACTATCTCGGCGTGGCGGTGTTCTTCGCGGTCATCGGCGGACTCGGCGCCGTCGAACTCGGCGGGGGCCGGATCGCCTTCGAGGTGATGATCCTGATCTTCGGCGTGGCCAGCACCTTCGCCGCCGCCGGCCGGATCCTCATCGGTCGGGCGCTCGGCGCCGGGCGGACCCACGACGTACGCCGGTTCTGGCGGGCGGGACAGCTCACCCTCGTACTGCCCGCCGCCGCCCTCGGCCTGGGAATGGCCGTCTTTCCCGCAGCGGTGGCCCGGGTCTTCACCGCCATCCCGTCGGTGGTCGAGGCGGCCGGGCCGGCCCTGCTCCTGGTGGCACTCAGCCTGCCGGCGCTGGCCTGGGCGCTCGGCAACGTGAGCCTGCTGCGCGCGCTCGGCCACACCGACCGGGACATGTACGCCAATCTCGTCGCGGCGCTCGGCGTCCAACTGCCGCTGGCCTGGGTGCTGGCGGGGCCGGCGGGGCTCGGCCTCACCGGCGCGTTCCTCGGCGTGGCCGGGTACTGGCTGGCCCGCGCGGTGAGCACCGAGATCCTGGCCCGCAGAGCCGCCCCGCGCCCGATACCCGTACCAGCACAGGAAGGTGTCTCGGCATGACTGGTGACCTCCCGATCGACATTCCTCCTCTGGCGGCGAAGGCGCAGGCGATCGCGGACCGGGGACAGTGGCGGCTCTCCTCCGAACCCCGGACCGGCGCCCTGCTGCGTACCCTCGCCGCCAGCAAGCCCGGCGGGCGGATCCTCGAAGTCGGTGCCGGGCTCGGCGTGGGCTCGGCCTGGTTGCTCGCCGGGATGGACCCGGACGCCCGGCTGATCGGCCTGGAGGTCCATGCCAAGGTCGCCGGGATCTGCCGCGACGTCCTCGCGGCCGACCCGCGTGCGGAGATCATCACCACCAACGCCACCACCTGGCTGGAGGAGTACGACGGCCCGCCGTTCGATCTTGTCTTCGTCGACACCACCGAGGCGAAGTTCCACCGGCGTGACGTGGTCTTCAAGAACCTGGCCGACGGGGCCTTGTTCGTGGCGGACGACCTGCTCCCCAACGACACCTGGACGGCCGACCATCCGGCCCGGGTGGAGCGCTTCCGCAAGGAGATCCTGACCGAGCCGGACCTGGTGGTCACCATGCTGGACTGGGCCTCCGGCCTGGTGGTCGGCACCTACCGCAAGCGCCGGGGATGAGCGGCGTCGACACCCGGGACCCGGCGCTGCTGCCGGTGGCGCTCGACCCGACGGCGTTCCGGGCCGCGATGAGCCGCTTCCCTACCGGCGTCACGCTGGTCACCCGGGGCGGACCCGCGGCGCTCGAGGCGGTCACGATCAACTCCTTCGTATCGGTGTCACTCGACCCTCTGCTGGTCCTGGTGACGCTCCGAACGACCAGCCGGATGCGGGCGGAGCTGGACACCTGCGCCGGGTTCGCCGTACACGTCCTGGACGCCGCCCAGACCGAGTTGGCCGCGCTCTTCGCCCGCCCGGACCGGCCGACGGGCTCGGCGGCGGCCCGCCGGCTCGGCGCGGTCGCCAGCCCGGCCGGCAACGTGCTCCTCCCCGGCGTGTTGGCCACCTTCGAGTGCGAGCACTGGGCGAGGCATCCCGCCGGCGACCACGTGCTGTACGTCGGCGGGGTGGTCGCGATCCACCTGGCGCAGGGCGAGCGGACCCCACTGCTGTTCCACCGGGGTCGCTACGGGGCTCCCCGGTGACTCCCCTGAACCGGTTCTACCGGCGTAGCGACCCGCGCGGCCTGTTTCCCTACCTGCCGGGGGAGCCGACGCTTGCCCACAACCGGCTGGCGCAGTTCTGGCGACCGGTGATCGACCTGTCCGACACCGGGTACGCGTCGCTGCGGCTGCGTATGGTGGCGCCGTTGGCGGAGCGCCTCGCCCGGGGCGACGGTCGGTGGCCGTGGTACTCCAGGATCGCCGTGCCGGGGTTACGCAGCCAGGTGCTGCGGCACGCCGGGCTGCGCCGGTACGACTGTCGGGCACCGGACGGCCTGCCGGAGCAGCTGCGGACACCGGCGTGGACGAACCTGCTGCGGTACGTCGGCGAGTTCGCCGAGCACGACTACCCGGTCCGGTCCCAGGTGCTCTTCCACCTCGCCCAACTGTCGTACGTCGGTCCGGCACTCGCACTGGCCGGTGAGGTCGCGGTGACCGGGCAGCCGAGTCACGACCGGTACGTCTACGACGTGGCCCGGCTGCACGCCCGGTATCCCGGTCGGGCTCGCCACGCGCTGAGTCTGTTCACCGCGCTGGCCGACCACGGCAACCCGCTGATCGCGCTGAGCGCGAGGTTCCAGGGGATCGGCCACGGGTTGCGGGCCGGCGACACCACCCGAGCGGCGTGGTTCGCCGCGCCGGTCAAGCCGGCGGGGCTGGACGACTGGTACGGCACGCTGGTGCGTAGCCGTTTCCACCGGGCGCTCGCGTTGCTGCGTCTGCGGCAGGGGGACAGATCGTCGGCGGTCAAGGAGCTGGAGGTGGCCGGGCGCCTCGACGTCGAGCTCGCGGCCGACCCGGTCGAGCCGCTGGTGGCCCGGGAAAACACCCGGTACCTGCTGGAGTCACGGATCGAGGTCACCGGCGAGGGTGCGGCCGCCCTGGTCGCGCTCGACCCGTACTGCGTGGAAGCCTGGCTTGTCGCCGGAGACGGCCATGCCGCGAAGGGGGAGCTGGCCGTGGCCGCGGAACGGTACGCCCGGGCGGGTGAGTTCGGCACTGCCTCGGGCGCCATCGGCTGGTACCGGGCCGGGCAGTGTTTCCACCTGCTCGGCGACACCGGCCGGGCGGTCAACGCGATGGGTCGATGCCTCGAACTCGACCGTACGGCTGTCGAGCCGCAGGAGTACCTGAGCCGCCACAGCCCGACGGCGCGGCAGGCACCGCTACCCGGCGGTTGATCGTCGAGCACGGGTTCTCGTTCGTGGTGGTGCAGACCCGGGCCGAGGCGTCCGCGACCGTGGTCGAACGGGTCGAGGCGCTGGTCTACCCGGCCGGCTGAGACCCGGCCGGACCGGTCAGGAGAGTTCGATGATCGCGTCGCCGACGTCGTTCGGGGACTGGAACTGGTCGACGGGGAGGGAACGCAGCAGTTGCAGGGTCTCGGTGTCCAGGCCGGTCTCCTGGCCCCACCGGATGAGATCCTCCTTCGACACCGGATAGTCCAGGCCGGAGAGGTAGTCCTGCAACTGCATCGCGTCCAGCTTCATGACCGGGGAGATACCCCGGGGGGCCGTCCGTATGCCAGGGCGGTCCGGCCGGGTGGCCGCTGCCGCGTTTGTTCACCGGCCGGCCGGGGTAGCCGTGGGCATGTTGGTGGAGCGGCTCGGGGCGCCGGGCGACTTCGACCCGCTGCTGGAGCGGGTCGGCTCGGCCCGGGTGGTGATGCTGGGCGAGGCCAGCCACGGCACGTACGACTACTACCGGCTGCGCGAGCAGTTCACCCGACGGCTGATCGTCGAGCACGGGTTCTCGTTCGTGGCGGTGGAGGGCGACTGGCCGGACTGCGACCTGGTGCACCGGTCGGTCACCGCCGCGCCCGGCGCCGACGCCGACCCGCAGAGCGCGCTGGAACGGTTCGTCCGCTGGCCGACCTGGATGTGGGCGAACGCCGAGGTGGTCCGGTTCTGCCGCTGGTTGCGCGCCTGGAACCTGGAGCGGCCCGAGCCGGCCCGGGTCGGCTTCCACGGCCTCGACGTCTACAGCCTCTGGGAGTCGATGCAGTCCATCCTCGACTACCTTGGGGAGGAGGACCCGGCGACGCTTGAGGCTGCCGCCGAGGCGTACCGCTGCTTCGAGCCGTACGGCAGCCGGATCGAGGAGTACGGCGTGGCCAGCCGGTTCGTCTCGGCCCGCTGCGAGGACGAGGTGGTACGGCTGTTGGCGCGTACCCGGGAACGGGCCGCCCGGGACGGCGCGGACAGCTTCTCGGCGTGGCAGAACGCCGCCGTGGTCGCCGGAGCGGAGAAGTACTACCGGGCGATGGTCGGCGGCGGCCCGCAGTCGTGGAACGTCCGGGACACCCACATGGCCGACACCCTGGACCGGCTGTTGGACCGGTACGGCCGGGACGCGAAGGCGGTGGTCTGGGCGCACAACACCCACGTCGGCGACGCCCGGGCCACCGACATGTCCCCGAACGGGATGGTCAACATCGGGCAACTCGCCCGGGAACGGTACGGTGCCGACGACGTTGTCCTCGTCGGCTTCGGCAGCTACGAGGGAACGGTGGTCGCCGCGCCGCGCTGGGGTGCCCCGTGCGAGGTGATGACCGTGCCGCCGGCCCGGGGAGGTTCGCTGGAGGAGCGGTTCCACACCCTGCTCCCGGACCGGGCGCTGCTGATCCTCTCGCACGGCGACCAGCCGGAATGGCTGGTGCAGGAGGCCGACCACCGGGCGATCGGCGTGGTCTACGACCCGTCGTTCGAGGCGTGGGGCAACTACGTGCCGACCCGGCTCGGCGACCGCTACGACGCCTTCGTCTGGTGCGACCACACCACTGCCCTGCACCCGCTGCCGACCTGGGTCGCCTCCGGTGAACTCGAGACGTACCCGTCCGGGGTCTGACCGAGCAGGTTTCGAAGTCGTGCGCTGACCGCCGCCGACATGCTCCGCCCGTGAACCTTTTTCCCGCGGCCTGCGGATAACAGGTGATGAGTTTCGGGCCCGCGGAAGGTCGTGCATGAGTTGGTCACAACGAGTCAAGGCTGCCGATGTCGGCGTGCTGACGGGCGCGGCGGTGATCGCGCGGTCCGTCCGGGATCCCGAGAGCTTCGCGACGATCTCCGTTAGGTGTGCGCCGTACGTCCGCCGCTACCTGGCGAGGCGGCTCGGATCCGGGATCGCCGACGACCTACTCGGCATCTCGGGCGTCGCGGGAACCTTCGCCGCACTGGTCCTCACCGTCGTCGACGAGGTCGGTCAGACCGGCTGAGCCGCGTCCATCCGGGTGGTCTGCGTCGGTGCGGCCCGCTCTCCCTCGTTTGTCCACAGTAGAGTCGGAGTTGTCGATGCGAATGAGACCGGCCCTGTCGGGGCTCCTGGCCGCCGTCACGGTGTCATCCGGTGCGGTCGTGCCGGAGGCGGTGGCCAGCCCTGTGGTGGCACAGCCACCCGTTTCTGCGGGGGTGACCGTCACGTTGTTGACCGGGGACACCGTGACGGTCAGCGGTACCCGGGTGCTGAACGTGCGGGCGGCGCACGGCCGGGAACACATGGTGTTCCACACCTACACCGACGAACGGGGCGACATCAACGTCGTACCCGAGGACGCGCAGGCGCTTCTGGCGCAGGGCAAACTGGATCCGCGGCTCTTCAACGTCACCGAGCTTGTCGAGGCCGGGTTCGACGACACGTTGGCCGACCGGCTGCCGCTGATCGTCGACCACGCCGGGCCGGCGCCGCGCAGCACGGCCGCCCGGGTGAGCCGTGAGCTGCCAGCCGTGGGCGCCACGGCTCTCTCCGTGGAGCGTTCCGCCGCGTACTGGCCGACGGCACGCACCGCCGACCGGGTCTGGCTCGACGGGCGGGTCCGGGCGGCGCTGGAACACTCGGTGCCGCAGGTCGGCGCGCCGGCGGCCTGGGCTGCCGGACACACCGGCGCGGGCACCACGGTCGCGGTGCTCGACACCGGGGTCGACGCCACCCACCCGGATCTCGCCGACGCGGTGGTGGACGCCCGCGACTTCACCGGCGGTGCCGACCCTGACGACCGGAACGGGCACGGTACCCACGTCGCGTCCATCGTCACCGGTGCGGATCCCCGGCACCGGGGAGTCGCGCCGGACACCCGGATCCTCAACGTGAAGGTGCTCGCCGACGACGGCTTCGGGAGTGAGTCCGCAGTGCTCGCGGGCATGGAGTGGGCCGCGTCGCAGGGCGCCGATGTGATCAACATGAGTCTGGGCGGCGGCCCCAGCGACGGCACGGACCCGTTGTCACAGGCGGTGAACGAACTCACCGCCCGGACGGGGGCGCTGTTCGTGGTCGCGGCGGGCAACGAACCGGCTTACGTCGACCTGCCGGGCACGGCTGATGCCGCACTGACCGTGGGCGCGGTCAACCGCGACGACGAACTCGCGGAGTTCTCCGGGCGCGGCCCGCGGCTCCTCGACGGCGCGATCAAACCGGACATCACCGCGCCCGGCGTCGACATCGTCGCGGCCCGGGCCAGCAACGGCGTGCTCGGTGAACCGGGGCAGAGCCACATGCCGCTCTCCGGCACCTCCATGGCCGCCCCGCACGTCGCCGGCGCGGCCGCGATCCTCGCCGGAGCACACCCGGACTGGAGCCCGGACCAGATCAAGGCCACGCTGATGGGCAACGCCGTGCCGAAGGACGGACTGACCGTCTTCGAGCAGGGCGCCGGTCGTCTGGACCTCGCCGCGGCCGTCAGATCGACGGTGGTCGCCTCGCCGACGAACCTCAACCTGGGCGCGGTGCGGTGGCCGCACCACGACAACACCCCGATCAGCAGGACCCTCACCTACACCAACCTCGGCACCGGCCCGGTCTCGCTCGACCTCGCGGCCGACGTGGTCAGCGAGGACGGGGCCCCGGCCCCGGAGGGCATGTTCACCTTCGCCCCCGCGTCGCTGACCGTGCCGGCCGGTGGCCAGGCGAGCACCACGGTCACCGCCGACACCAGCTTCGACGGACCCACCGGCGCCTTCACGGGCGTGGTCGTCGCGACCCGGGACGCGTCGAGCGGTGGCGGTGCGCTCCGCACACCGGTCGCGGTCCACCGGGAGATCGAGAGCTACGACGTCACCGTGAGCGCGATCGGGTACGACGGAGCGCCGAGCGACGAGTACCGCTACCGGTTCGTCCCGATCGATCACGTCGGCATCTACAAGGGCTTCGCCACCGGCCCGATCACGCTCCGGCTGCCTCGCGGGGAATACACCTACACCGGGTACGTCCCGGACGCGGCGACCGGTCGCCTGGCGGACTTCGCCGAGCCGACGTTCATGGTCACCCAGGACACCGAGGTGGTCTACGACGTCCGGGAGACGGTGCCGGTCGACATCACGATCGACGATCCGACCGCCCGGCACGTCCACAGCCAGCTCGACTACGGACGCGAACTCGGAAACGGACGCGGCTACGTCGGCACGACGACCCTGGTGCCGGCCGGGCGACTCCCCGACCTGACCGTCAAACCGTCGGCCACCCGGCACGACGACTTCACCTTCACCGTCGAGACCCTCATGGCGCGGTGGAACGGCGAATCGTTCGACAACAGTCCCTACCTGTACCAGCTGAAACGTGTGGACAACGGCATTTCGCGTACACCTGGATGGCACGACCGGCGACAGGAGCTCGCGCATGTCCGGTCCGAGCACGCGACGAGCACACCCGGCGCGACCGGGCTCCGCGAGTTCGACGTCACCGTCCCACTGCCCGTCACCCTGGACGAGTACTACACCCCGGACGTGCCGTGGAACTTCCGCAGCTTCAACGAGGTGATCGACGGCGACATCCGTACCCAGTTCATGCAGTACGCGCCGACGGTGTTCCGCCGGGGCAGGACCACCGCCGTCCGCTGGAACGTCGGCGTGTTCGGACCCGCCATGGCCGGCGCCCAGTACGGCGGCGGAGCGTCATTCCGGAACCAGGACCAGCTGTACCTCCAGCAGACGCTGGTGTCCGACCAGGGTCGAGGTCGCTGGGGTGACGGGTTCCTGCCCGGCAAGACCCAGCTGCTGCGCGACGGTGAGGTCATCGGCGAGTCCGACGAGGCGACCCGTGGCGTGTTCGAGGTCGGACCGGAAGACGCGGTGTACACCGTACGTACCACCGCGGACCGGTCCGCCTACGCCCGCCTCTCCACCCGGATCGACGTGGAGTGGACGTTCGCCTCGCAGCGCCACGACGATCCCCTGTACGCCAGCTACCTGCCGCTGCTGGCGGTACGGTACGCACCGGACCTCGACAACGAGAACGCCGCCCCCGCCGGCGAGCCGTTCACCATCCCGGTCTCGGTGCAGCGCAACGGCAGCGACCACCCCGGGCAGATCTCCACGCTGACCGTCGAGGTCTCCTACGACGACGGCCGGAGCTGGAAACCGGTGACGGTCACGCGGCAGCGCGGTCAGTGGGCGGTCACCGTCGACCACCCGGTGGGCGCGGAGTTCGTCTCGCTGCGCTCGGCGGTCACCGACTCCGACGGCAACGCACAGGACCAGACCATCATCCGGGCCTACGCCCTGCGGTGACGGAACTGGAGACCTGACCCTCGGGGGTCCGGCCCGGCACGTCGCCGGCGGCCGGGCCCCCGACGGGGGTCGGGTCGGCGTACGGGAGTGATCAGGTCTCGTGGACGCCGTACAGGCGCAGGATGCTGTGTCGCAGCGCCGTCGCCGTCTCCGTGGTGGTCATGCGGCCGGCGGCCACCTCGCCACCGGCGGCGTGACCGAGTGCGATGGTCGCGGAGACCAACCAGGCCGGGCTGAGGCTGCTGTCGAACTCGCCGGCGGTCTGGCCGTGTCTGATCAGCCGCTCCAGCCGCTCAACAACCGGGGCATGCTGACGGTCGGCGTCCGCCTGGTCGACGGCGGCGACCGACGGGTGCAGGAGCAGCGGGTACCGGTCGAACAGTCGCCAGGTGACGTCGAGCCAGCGCAGCAGTGCCTCGGTGACGCTGTCGGTGTCGGAATCGGCGGCGTCGAGGGCGGCGACGGCTTCGGCGGTGATGCGGTCGACGACCGCGGCCACCAGCAGCGGTCGGGAAGGGTAGTGGGCGTACACGGTCTGGCGGGTGACGCCGGCCGCGGCGGCGACCTGTTCCACTTTCGCGTCGGGATGCCGACCGAGCACGTGGACGGCGGCGTCGAGCACGGCTGCGGCACTGCGCTCGGCATCCGAGCGCCGCCGCCGGCGCCGACCGTCTGCTATCTCTGACACGTTGTCTAATCTACCGGGCGGCGTTATCGTGGACAGCATGTCAAAGATAAGAGGGATGGCATGACGCCCCGTACCGACCTGACCGGTTATCTGCTGAGGTACCCGGAGGAGGCCGGGCTGGGCGAGGAGGACCCGGCGACCGTGCTGGACCGCTACCACACGCCGGACTACGAGCTGATCAACGACGGCGTGCTGTTGGACCGGAAGCGGCTGCTGGACCACATCCGTCCGGCCCGCAAACGGGCCACCGCCCTCCGGGTCGAGGTGGAGCAGGCGTTGGTGGACGGCGACCAGGTCGCCGCCCGGTACCGGCTCATCGCCGAGCTGCGCAAGGGCGGCACTATCAGCACCGAGATCTACATGTTCGGCGAGTTGGCTGCCGACGGTCGGCTGCGCCGCGCCATCCAGGCCACCCGCACGATCCCATCCGACTAGGTTCTGTCTTCACCCGGTCGGCGTCCTCGCGGGCCACCCGGATGTCCCGGCACTGCAGTTCCGTCTCATCCGCCAGCCGGTCCGGAAACCCGTACACCTCGTCCGGGTCGAGGCCACGCCGTCACTTCCCCCGACCGAAACGTACGGCTCGGATCTCCGTCGGGGCCGGCAGCGCTCGATGAGTCGCCGCCGTCCCTCGACGCTCAACGGAGCGGTCGCATACGACCCTCCCATGGTGGGGGCGCCTGCTGCCTCATAGAGCACTCTCGCGATCAGGGTGCTGCCCAACGCGAAGGAGAGCGTGCCCTGCACGAACACGAGGAGCAGAAGCGCCACCGGTTGGGCAGCCAGGGTCGCCAACGCGACCCAGCCGAGCAGCAGCAGCGGGCCACCGACTGCGATCACCATGCCGGAACGTTGATCGGAGAGCCGTCCCGCGAGGGTGACGCCGACGAAGGACCCGCCACCAAAGAGCACCAGCACGACCGAGACCCACAGCTCACCCAGGCCGGCGGTGTCGGTCACGATCGGTGCCAGGAAGGTGAACGTGGCGAAGGTGGCAGCGTTGACCAGGGCGCCGAGCAGCATGACCAGGACCGGTCTGGGCATCGCGAGCTGGGCGATCTCGTCCCGAAGAGACGGGCCGGCCGACGTGTCTCGAGGGGTCTTTCCGACCCGGGCCGGGATGCCTTTCACGACGCCGAAGGCAGCGGGAAGGCAGAGCAGTGCGATCGCCCAGAAGGTTGCCCGCCAGCTGAAGACTGTGCCGAGCACCGCACCGCTGGGAACTCCAGCGATGGTGGCCGCCGTCGTACCCGAGAGCAGCACCGCCAGCGCGCGCCCTTTCTGGTCAAATGGGACGAGGTTGGCCGCCGTGCTCAGTGCCACGGCCAGGAAGCCCGCGTTGGCCCCGGCGGCGACCACCCGGGTGACAAGCAAAACTGCGAGACTCGTCGTGAGGGCCCCCACGACGTGGACTATGGCGAAAACCAGCACGAAGCCCAGCAGGCTGGCCCGGGCAGGCCACCGGCGCGCGAGCGCCGCCATCAGCGGTGCGCCGATGATCATCCCGACAGCGAACGCCGAGGTCAGAAGCCCGGCGGCCCCGATTGACACGTCGAGGCTTGTGGCGATGTCTGGCACCAGGCCAGCGAGCATGAACTCCGAGGTGCCCATGGCAAAGACCGCCACGGCAAGCAGGTAGAGCGGCAGAGGCATCAAGAACTCCGAGGTGAGAGAGAACGGGGAGACGTCTCGTCACCGCGGCCAGCGCCCAAGGGTGTGCGCAGATGCCCATGCAGCGAAGGCTGCTGGGAAGCGGACTATGAACTCAGTGGTTCAGGGGGCTGGCGGCGTGACCGAAAGCCCCCACCTTGGATGCCTCAGGGCTCGACATGGCGCAAAGACTACTCAAATCCACCGGTCATCACGCAACTGGGTTCCGCCCGGGGCGCGTGTCGTCAACCTCGTGCCTCCCAACTTCTAGGGACCGGCCCAAAGGCGGGGCAGGTCATCGAGGCGACCGGCGAGGACCAGTCGCTCGTACGCCCAGCGCCATTCGTCACAGCGGTTTCGACCGCACCGCACACAGACGCCGGATTCCCGATCGTTGGCGTGTTCAAGCAGCGTGTCCCGGAAGCGCGCGGCCATCTCGTCGGTGACCTCGACAGCCGCTGACGGTCGTCTGCCCGAGGGCTCGCTCATCGCTGCCGCCCACCACGCCAGCGTTGGTCGACCGCCCGGGCGTTCCGGGTCTGCCAGGTCCGCAACGCGGCCTTCACCCGGTCGGCGTCCTCGCGGGCCACCCGGATGTCCCGGCGCAGCAACTCCATCTCGTCCGCGAGCCGGTCCAGGAACCCGTACACCTCGTCCGGGTCGAGACCACGCCGCCACCGACCACGACCGAAACGAACAGATCTGACCTCCGCCGGGGTCGGCCTCGGATAGCGTGCGCTCACCGTCGCCCACCACCATCCGGAAGTACGCCCGGCAACTCGACAGACGCAACACCATCGGATTCCGCCCTCCGGGCGGCTGCCACCAACACCACGTTGCCCCCTGTTGTCGATCCGCTTCTGGGTGGCGCCGAGGCGGACGGGGTCGGCAGCCCGCCACGCCGGCTTGGCGGGAACCGGTGGCCCAGCATCCGCCCCGGGCCGTGTCATCAGCCTGCTGCCCAAACGGTGGGCCGGCCCAGCGCGTGACTTCGGCGGAAATGGCGTAGGAACGTTGCAATACGATCAGCGATATGCGTAACTGTCCGAGGCTGTTTCCGTGACATGTGGGCGGGGAGTTCACTGATGGCCTTGAAAAGGCAGCGCCTCGCGGACAGACGCAGGGCGGTCGGACACACCCAGGAGAGCCTCGCCGAGAAGCTCGGGGTGGACCGCACGACGGTGGTTCGCTGGGAGCGGGCGGAATCCGATCCGCAGCCGTGGGCCCGCCCACGCCTCGCGGACGCACTCCAGGTTCCGTTGGAGAAGATCACCGAACTGTTGGAGGATATCGGCGAGGTCAATACTCGCCGCACCGAACGCCTCGGGCATGCCCTGAGATCGCCCCGGGCTGTGGACCTGGCTACCGCGGCTCAACTCCGCGACGAACTGGATGTGCTGACGTTGCGCTACGACAGCACCCCGTCCACAGCGCTCCTGCCGAACGCCGTCCGACTGCATGCCGACATCGCGTTGTTCCGGGCACACGCCTCGGCGGTCGAGGTGCGGCGTGCCTTGGCCCGAGTACACGCCACCTCGTTGATTCTGCTGGGTCAACTCGTCTGGGACGCCTCGCAGCGTCGGGACCGTACGACCACGGTGGCCTACTACGAGCAGGCGACCAGTGCGGCGCGGCAGGGAGACGACCTGCTGCAGGAGGCACACGCACGGCTGCGGAGCGGTTATGTCGCCCTCTACGCCGACCGGGACCCGAGGCGCGGCCTCGCCCAGGCAGCGCAGGCGACCGAATTGGCGCACCGCTTCGGAAGCCACGCGCTCGCCGGACTGGCCACGCTGCACGTCGGTGAAGCCCACGCCATGCTCGGAGACCGATCGGCGTGCGATCGGGCGCTCGGCGATGCCGGACGCGAGCTGGGCGTGACACCCGAGACCGACCCCTGTCGTCCGTTGGTGGCGGCCGCCCAGTTTGCCCGGGTGGCTGGCTCCTGTTACCTCTCCCTCGGGGATGCGCGGAAGGCGGAAACCCTGCTCGAAGCGGCGATGACGCAGCTGTCGGACCGGACGAAGTCCCGAGCGATCACCTCCGGCAACCTCGCGCTGGCGCGGTTGCGGCAGCGCGAGATCGACGGGGCGGTTGTCGCGTTGCACGCGGGCGTTGACGTGGTCGAGCGGACCCGTGCGGGCGGCGGTATGAACGTCCTGTTCAAGGTAGGACGCGAGCTGCGTCCATGGCGCGGCCGTGTTGACGTACAGGAAGTTACGGACCGACTGTTCCAGCTGATGGCTGGGTGAGGACACCCGATGGAAACGGAGCAGGAAAAGCGGCGCGTACGCGATGAGGTCTGGGGCCGGCTGGATCGCCTGGGCGCCGTTCCGCCCCCTGGACCGTACGGTCGTATCCCCAACTTCGTCGGCGCGGAGGCCGCCGCCCGGCGTCTCGCGGACCTGCCGGAGTGGCACCGTGCACGCGTTGTCAAGTCGAATCCGGACAAGGCCCAGTTCGCAGTTCGGATGCGGGCGCTGGCCGAGGCGAAGTTGGTTTATATGGCTGTGCCGAAGCTTGCCGACGCACAACCCTTCTACCTTCTCGATCCGGCGATTGTGGGAGACGACTCCGCTAGGGTCGCTACCAGCGCTGGTGCGGCGGCAAACGCGCCGAAGGTCGGGGTTGACCAGATGCGGCCGGTTGACCTCGTGATCTGCGGCAGTGTCGCGGTCAACCGAGACGGCGTGCGCGTGGGCAAGGGGGCTGGCTACTCCGACATCGAGGTCGCCCTGCTCATGGAGGCCGGCCTCATCGGACCAGAAACCATCCTGGCAACCACGGTTCACGCGGCGCAGGTGCTCGACCGTCCGCTTCCGGAGTCACCCCACGATTTCAGAGTCGACCTGATCGTGACTCCGGACGAGGTGATCCGGTGCGGGTCTTCCCGTCGCCCGGGCGGGATCTACTGGGATGCGCTGGATGCTGGCAAAATCGACGCCATCCCGGTGCTCGCCCTCAATCCAGGACGCCCCATTTTCCTGACACCGGTCGACCAACGACGGTCCGAGTGACCGTGACAGAGCGAGGATCATGTTCGGAAGCAAACGCCGACCGTTGTGGGACGACCTGCCGCCGACGCTGCGTACCGGCGTCGAGGAACTGGTCGGCAGCCCGGTCACCCGGTCCGACAACTGCTCGGGCGGGTTTTCGCCGGGCTTCGCCTCGCGGCTCGGCCTGCGGGACGGCCGTCGCGTCTTCGTCAAGGCCGTCGACGGGACGCGCTGGCCGGTCGAGGCCGGCCACTACCGGGCCGAGGCGGTGGTCACCGGGCATCTGCCGGCGGACGTGCCGGCCGCCCGGCTGTTGAGCAGTTCCGAGATCACCGGGTGGACGGTGCTCGCCTTCGAGTGTGTCGACGGTGCCGAGCCGGCCCGGCCGTGGACGGACGGGGAGTTGGGGCGTACGGTGCGGGCCGTGGCGAGGCTCGCCGGGGCGGTGACCCCGTCACCGGTACCGCTCGGCACCGACCATCCACGACTCGGCGGGTGGGCCGAACTCGACCGCGACCGGCTGTCGGCCGTTTCGCCCTGGTCCGCCGCCAATCTGACCCGGCTGACCGAACTCGAGGCGCGCGGGCTGCGCGCCGCGCAGGGAGACTCGCTGGTCCACTTCGACCTGTACCCGCACAACATCCTGCTCACCGAGGACAGGGTGGTTTTTGTCGACTGGCCGCACGCCCGACTCGGCGCACCCGTGGTCGACCTGGTCACCGTGCTCGGCAGCGCGGCGGCGGACGGTCTCGATCCCGAGCCGTACCTGTCCAGCGTCGCGTCGACCATGCCGGTCGAGCCCGGCGACGTCGACGCGGTCCTGGCCGCGTACACCGGGTTCCTGGTCGCCGGCGGGATGACGCTGATGCCGCCGGGGCTGGAACCGATCGCCCTCGAGAAACGCCGGCTCGGCGTCGGTGCCCTGCGCTGGCTGCGGCAGCGGCTCGGCTGACGGGCTCCGGAGCCAGGTCGGCTACCGCACCTCCTCGACGGCGCTGGTGCCGGAACCGGCCCGGGACTCCCAGGACCAGGTCTCGTCGAGCCGCAGCCGCCCGTCCGGCAGTTGGGACAGCGTCGAGACGCAGTGCCCGGTCGACGTCTCGCCGGAGCGGTTGAGCTGCACGTACCGGAAGTCCAGGGTGTTGCCGTCCCGGGTGCCGACCAGGTGCCCGGTCCGGATCGCACCCCCGGTGTACGTCGCCGAGACCTCGCCGTTCCGCTCCCGGTAGTCGAACCGGGTGGCGGTGTCGACCTCCCCGCCGGCCACCTCGTCGACGGCGGCGAACCGGCGGCCGTCCAGCGACGGCAGCACGTCGTCGCCGACCAGCACCCGTTCAAAGGCGAGGTGGTTGTACGGCGAGTTGTCGTACGTCGGGATCTCCCGGTACCCCGAGGCGCGGTAGAGCGTCGCCGCCTCGGTCAGCACCCGGTGCGTGCCGAGCCGCACGGTGTGCAGGCCGCGTAGCTCCGCCTGCCGTTCCAGTTCCCGGAGCAGTCGGCGGCCCAGGCCCAGTCCACGGGCGTCGGCGTGCACCCAGAGGTGGCGGATTTCGCCGACGCCGGGGGAGTGGGTACGTACCGCCCCGCAGCCGACCGGTTCGCCGTGCTCGTACGCGACCAGGAAGGCACCCCGGTCGCCGTCGACCTCGGCGTCGGCGACCAGCGCCCCGGTGTCGTACCCCTCCGGAAAGCGGGCGGTCAGCTCGGTGGCGTACCCGGACAGGCAGTGCCGCACGACCGCCGAGTCGGGCGCGACCACCTCGACCGTGACGGCGGCCAGCCGCAGCAGCCGTCGGGTCTGTTGTTGCGCCGCGACGAGTTCGTCCCGCTGGGCGGCGGTGAGCGGTTCGAGCAGTTCGACGGCGCGGGTGGTGGAGAGCCGGTCGAGTTCGGCGAGTTCGGTACGGCCGGCGTCGGTGAGCCCGGCGACCCGTACCCGTCCGTCTGTCTGGTGTGGATGGAGTTCGACCAGACCCTGACCTTCCAGGGAACGGAGCGAGCGGCTGAGGTATCCGGAGTCCCAGCCGAGTCGGGCGCGCAGGTCGCGGACGTCCGCGCCGGTGCCGATCTCGAAGAGCAGCCGGGCCTCGCTGAGTGGGCGGGCCTGGCCGAGATAGCGGTCGGTGAGCAGGCCGATCCGTCGGGAGTAGTAGCGGTTGAAGTCGCGGACCAGGGCTGCCTGCTCGCTCAGCGTCGCCATATCTCTGACAATAGTCAGAGAAGTGTGCCGGACACCTCAACTGAGACCGAGCTGTTGCCGGACCGTCGAGCTGAGCGGGACCGGGTTGTCCTCACCGGCGACCGCCCGGCCGCCCTCGATCCGGTAGAAGCCCTGGGTGGTGTTGACCAGGCTCGACCCGCCCTCCGGCCAGACCACCAGCAGGAAGACGTACTCGCCGCCGTCCGGGTCCAGCCCGTCCGGGGCGTCCGGCCCGGAGCCCGGCCGGGCGTACGAGACCTCGACCGTGTCGCCGACGCTCACCTCGCCCTTGGCCACCGCGTCGACCCTGAGCGTCGCGGTGACCTCCGGCCAACCCCGGTCGGAGTGCTCCCGGCTGTCGACAAAACCGCCCCGGACGATCAGGTCGGCGCCGCCCTCCAGGTCGACGGTGGAGTTGTAGTACGGCTCGTCAGCGGAGGAGGACCCGGACGACAGCAGGCGGCCCCCGTCCCACAGCAGTACGCCGAACACCCCGGCCAGGGCCAGGACGCCAACCACCAGCGCGATCCACGGTCGCCGCTGCACCGGAGAAGCTGCCACGTCGTCCCCCCGAAGGCCCGGAGCCGAACATCGGCCACCCGGTACGACGCCGGCCCGGCCACCCCGGTTCCCAGGGCGGCCGGGCCGAACGGGTTCGGTCCGGTCAGCCGTAGAAGTTCCGCAGCCAGCGGTGCCCGGCCACGACCGCGAGCTGGTCGGCGGTCAGCGGCCGGCCGTCACTCACCGCCACGTTGCGCTCGACGTTGCGGACCGAACGCATGCCCGGGATGACCGTCGAGACCGCCGGCGAACTCAGCACGAACCGCAGCGCGTACTCGGCGATCTGGTCGGCGGTGATGCCGAGGTCGGCGACGATCGCGGCCACCCGCCGCTCGACCTGCGCCGGCCGGTCGTCCCGGAAGTAGCGGTTGCGGAAGTCGCCCTCCGGGAACGTCGTGTCGGCGGTGATCCGCCCGGTCAGCCCACCCTCGTCCAACGCCACCCGGACGATCACCCCGACCCCGTGCTCCTGGCAGGCCGGCAGCAGCGCGTCGGCCGGCGCCTGGTCGAAGATGTTGTAGATGACCTGCACGCTGTCCACCGCACCGCTGCGGACCAACTCCAGCGCGTTGTCCGGCTGGTGGTCGTTGATCGAGACGCCGAAGAGCCGAATCTTGCCCTCCCGCTTCAGCTCGGCGACCGTCTCCAGCCAGTCGCCCCGACCCACCCAGTCGTCGCTCCAGACGTGGAACTGCAGCACGTCGAAGTGGTCCAGGCCGCTGGCCCGCAGACTGGTGTCCAGGCTGGCCCGGATGTGCTCGCCCGGGAACGTCTCGGCCGGGTCGAGGCCGTCCGGCGCCGGCCAGATCCCGTTCTTCGGCGGCACCTTCGTTGCCACCAGCACCTCGTCGCCGGCCCGCTCTCGGACCACCCGGCCGACGATCCGCTCGCTCTCGCCGTAGCCCCGGGCGGTGTCGATCAGGTTCACCCCGAGGTCGACGGCCCGGTGCAGGGCGCGTACCGACTCGTCCTCGGTCGCACCCACCCAGGCCGACTCGCCGATACCCCACGCGCCGTAGCCGATCTCGGACACCGACAGCCCACTGCGTCCCAATTCGCGGTACCGCACCCTGTCCTCCACCTCATGATCCTCTTTTGTCCGAGGGTAGCCGGCGGGCGGTCAGTGGGTTGGCCGGTCGTACCGGAACTCCGGCGGGTCGTGCATCAGGAAGTCGCGGTGGCTGATGTTCCAGGCGTACGCCCCGGCCATGCCGAACACGATCGTGTCGCCGACCGCGATCCGCCCCGGAGCCGGCAGGGCGGCCGCGTCCGGCACCCGGGCCAGTACGTCCTTCGGGGTGCAGAGCTGCCCGACCAGGGTCACCGGCCCGGCCCCGGTCACCGGACGCGGGTACGGCCGCGTCCACCGCTCCCGCGGGCGTACCCGGAACGGCTGGGAGTGCTGCTTCGCCGCCGGGGTACGCAGGTGGTGCGTACCGCCGGCGACCACCACGAACCACTCGTCACCGGACCGTTTCACGTCCAGCACCTCGGTCACGTACCAGCCGCAGTAGACGGTCAACGCCCGGCCCGGCTCGATCCGCAACACCCGGCCCGGGAACTCGGCGACCAGCCCGCCGAGGGCGGCGCCGTAGCCGGGCCAGTCGAAGCGGGCCGTCGGATCGGCGTAGTCGACCGCCATCCCACCCCCGACGTTGACCTCGGCGGCGTCGAGTTCGTCGACCGCCCAGCCGACGACCGCCCGGGCCAGGTCGGCGGCGGCCGGCGCGGCGAGCCCGCTGCCGAGGTGGGCGTGCACACCCCGGACCCGGATCCCGGGCAGACCGAGGCGGAGACACTCCCGCGCCTGCTCCGGCGACATCCCGAACGGACCCGGCCGGCCCCCCATCACCAGCACCGCGCCGTCGGCGGCGAACGGCAGGTTCACCCGGAGCAGCACGTCGGCGACGGCACCCCGGGCGGTGGCGAGCAGGGCGAGCCGGTGCAGCTCGGTCACCGACTCGACGTGGAACCGGCGTACCCCGGTGGCGAGCGCGGCGGCCAGCTCGGCGTCGGTCTTGCCCGGCCCGCCGAACGCGGCCGGTACGGTCCCCGGCAGCACCTCGGCCAGGTGCCGCAGCTCGCCGCCACTGGCCACCTCGAACCCGGCCAGGTGGGGCGCCAGGGTACGCAGCACCTCCGGATCCGGGTTCGCCTTCATCGCGTACAGCAGCTCCACCCCGGCCGGCAACGCGGCCCGGACCCATCCGACGTGCGCGGCCAGCCCGGCGAGGTCGTAGTGGTAGACCGGCCGGGGGCCGGTGTCACCGCCGCCGGTCGCCGGCCGGTCGGTCCCGTTCACCAGCGTCCTCCGATCGGGTTGGGGAACGGCAGGTAGTCGGCCTCCCGGTCGGCGGCCCGACGCCAGCGCAGCAGCAGGTTCGCCTTCGCCGGCAGTGGCTCGCCGGCGAGCAGCGCCCGCAACGGGGCCGGGTCGCCGAGCCCGGCCGACGTCTCGGCGACCACCTCGCGGACCACCGCCCAGAGCGCCGGCTCGACCCCGGGGTGGGCGTCGGCGAGCGCACCGGCCAGCTCGACCAGATGGTTGACGAAGAGGCAGTAGGCGACCCGCTGGAACGCCCGCTCCGGCCGGTAGCCCACGGACGCCGGCAGCCCGGTCAGCCAGTCGGCCCGGCGGTCGACGTCGAGCTTGACCCCCTCCAGGTCGCGCAGCAGCATCCGGACCGGCCACCGGTGGCGGTCGAGGACCACCACCACGTTCTGCAGGTGCGCCTCGTGCACCACCCCGTGCCGACCCCACAGTTCCAGCACGGCCGGGACCAGCAGCCGGACGTACCGACCCCACCAGCCGACCGGATCGGGTACGTCGAGCGGCCCGGCGGCCAGCGCGGCGGCGACCGCCGGCGTACCGCCACCAGCCAGGTGCGGACCGAGCCCACCACGCAGGATCACCCCGTACGTCTCGTCCAGCCCCGGCACGTCCACCGTCCGGTATGCCGGCTCGGGCAGCAGCGCAACCCCGGCCGGCATCGGCAGCCGGGCGAGCAGCCGGGTCAACGCCACCGCCCCGGTCAACTCGTAGCGGGCGTTCTTCCGCAGACAGTTGGTGATCCGCACGTGCAGGCTGGTCTTGACGAACAGGTCGGCGGTCGGCGCGTACAGGGTCCGGACACTCACCGTCGGCCGCAGCACGACACCGCCGGGGCCGAGGTCGCGCAGCCGCGGGTCGAGCGGCCCGGCCAGGGCGAACTGCCACGGGTGTACCGGTAGGACGGCGTATCCGCCCGGTGCGGTCGGCGGGTCGAGGACCTCGACCAGCGTGTCGAACGGTCCGTCCTCGGCGAGCAGTGACCGAGGTACGGCCAGCCAGCGCAGCCGCAGGCTGGTCCGCAGTTCGGGGGCGTACGCGTTCCAGGCCGCCACGTCCCCGGTCCGCCACTTCGGGGTGGGATGCCGGGGGTGCCCGTACACCAGGGACTGCTCGGAGTCCACGTAGGAATCGACGGCCGGATCGCCGGTCGGCTCCGGATCGACGGCCGGACGCAGCCGCAGCACCCGGTCGAGCGCGTCCCGGCTGGCGCTGACCTGCCCGGCGAACTCCGGGTTGGCCCGGCCGGTCCGTCGGGTCAGCTCGGCGCCGACCAGACCGGATAGCTCGACGGCGTCGACGTCGGTCCAGCCGCCGCCGGCGAGCCGTTGCACCGGCCCGACGTACCGGTGGGCGCCGACCATCGACACCCGGGCCACCGCACAGCGCAGCAGTACGTCGGTGCGGGCCAGCCGGACCAGCGCGTACCCGTCGGCGAGGCTCGCCTGCCGGTCCGGCCCGGCGACCTCCCGCGCGACGCAGCCGAGTAGCGTGTGTGCGCTGGCGAGGTCGGCGGCGGACCGGGACACCGCGGCGGTCACCGGTCCGGCCGCAGATAGTTGGGGCCGGTACGCCGGTAGTACTTGTTGACGTCGGCGCAGCCGGTGCGGCTCTTCGGCAGCAGGGTGCCGGCGGTGACCATCGCCTTCACCGGCAGCCGGTTGGCGTCCAGCACCCGTTCGGTGAGCATCCGGGCAGCGGCCGCCACGTCCCACCCGTCGAGCCCGGTCGGCGTGTCGACGCCGGCGGTCCAGCGGTCCCGGACCCTGACCAGCCGGGGACGCAGGGCGGCGCCCGGCGACGGCACCGGCACCCCGTGCCCGGCGAGGTCGCGCAGCGGCGCGGTGGCGGCCAGGTGCAGGGTGATCGTGGTGAAGACGTCGGCCAACTCGCCCCGATCCGTGATCCACATCCGGGTGTCGGCCAGGTCCACCCCGGGACGCGGCGCCAACCGGGCCCCGTCGTTGTCCTGGTAGAGCAGCCGCAGGCTGGCGCCGTCCCGGTCGGCCGGGTCGAGCACACAATGGATGTTCTGCTGGTGCGCCTCCAGGGCGATCCCGTGCCGCAACCACAGGTAGCCGTGCCAGTCGAGCAGCAGATCCAGGTACGCGTCGAGCAGCGGGCGCGGATCCGGCCCGCCGACCCGCTGCGCCACCGTACCGCCGTCCGGGTCGGCGGCGGCCAGCGCGGAGACCGGCACCACCCGGCACCCGGCCAGCCCGCCCGGAAAGCGGCGGAGCAGGAACGCCCGCCGGGCGTCGGCCCCGGCCTGCCCGTGACAGCTCTCGTCGGCGTGCAGGATCCGGTCGGCGAACGCCGGCTCGGCGGCGGCGATCCGGTCGAGCAGCCGGTGCAGCGCGGCGCCGTCGGCCAGGGTGCCGGGCGAGATCGTCCGCAGGTTACGGGCGCCGAGGGTCGCGGTCGGCAGCGGCAGCTTCAACCGGAGCGCCGGGTCGTCGACCAGGGCCGCGGTTCGCATCGACAGGGTCGGCCGGACCGGTACGTCGGGTACGTCGTCGACCACCGGCAGGTCGTACCGGGCGGCGGTGAGCGGGTGCACCGGCAGCAGCCCGGTCTCCGGTGACGGTGCGGCGGGCCACCAGGCCGGCAATTGTCCGGTCACCGTCAACTCGCTGACCGGCACCGGGGTCCAGCGCAGCACGAAGGTGGGGGCGTGCTCGGGGGCGTACCGGAGCAGGTCCCGCTCGTCGAGCCCGTGCCGGCAGCGGCTGGTCGGGTACACCGGATGATCGGTCCGGGCGGCCAGGACGTCGTCGCACAACGCCCCCGCCATCCCGTCCGGTTCGGTACGCCGGGCGGCGCGCAGCTCTGCGTACACCCGGGGTGCGGTCCGGGCGGCGAGCCGCCGCGCGGCGAGGTCGGCCCGGCACTCGGCCCGGAAGTCCGCCCAGCCCGCCTCGGCCTCCGGATCGTCGGTCGGGGCCAGCAGGTCGAGCAGCCCGTCCAGGGTCCGGACCGGCCGCGGCGCACCGGTCTCCGCCAGCACCGTGAGTTCCGGGCCGGCACAACGCAGCGGGTGCTGGAAGCCGTCCGGCCGGACCGGGATCCGCAACCGGACGGCCGGGGTACGGGTCAGCCACTGGCCCGGGCCGTCCGTCCGGCCGTTGTGCCACAGTCCGAGGTGGTCCTCGCGGAGCAGGGCGTCCAACACCCGCTGGAAGAGCAGCCGTTCCGCGTCGTCCACCCCGGCCGGCGTCCGCCCGACGGTCATCCGGTGATCTCCCAGCGGTGGGCGGCCCGGAGGTCGCGTAACGCGCGGCTGGCGCTCCCGGCGTCCGGTCCGATCGCGTGCAGGACCGCCAGGTAGTCGCGGTTGGTCCGGCTCAGCGGCGCGCTCACCCCGAGCTGACGCAGTGGTCGGATGCCGAGCCGGACGTCGTCCGGGGTGACCACGTCCAGCCGGTCCGGTGCGGCGATCAGGGTGCCGGACCGGTCGGCGCAGACGTACTCGACCCGGGCGTGCCGGTCCACCCGCAGTGGGTCGGGTCGGGGGAGTCCCGGCGCGGCCGGCGACGACAGGGTCTCGCCGGCGTGCACCCGGATGACGTACTCGAAGAGCGGGACGTCGAGCAGTTCGGCAAGGACCAGGTCCATCCGGTCGCCGATCAGCCGGTAGTTGACCTCGACGATCCGGGCCCGGCCGTCGGCGACGACAAACTCGGTGTGGCAGGCGCCGAATCCGACACCGAGCGCGGCGAGCTGGGCCAGCACCTGCTCGGCGACGGACGGCGGCAGCTCCGGGACCCAGTCGAGCGCCGCCTCGACGAAGGTCGGCGGCGGGCCGAGCTCGGTCCGCCAGCCACCGAGCACCGTCAGGATGCGTCCGTCGCCGAACGTCTCCAGGGTGTGCAGGTCGCCGGCCAGGTACTCCTCGACCAGCAGCGGCAGCCGGGGCCGGCGGTCCCGGATCTCGGTGACCCGGCGGCGCAGGTCGGCCCGGTCCGCGACCAGGTAGACGTCCTCGCTCGCCACCCCCTCCCGGGGCTTGACCACCGCCGGGAACGGCAGGGCCCGCGCCAGGTCGGAGTCGTCGTCCGGGCCGAGCGCGACCGCCGCCACGGTGTCCAGTCCGGCGTCGGCCAGGGTACGTCTGGTGAGCCGCTTGTCCTTGCACCGCAGCGTCGCCCGCCAGTCCTTGCCGGGCAACCCGAGATAGTCGGCGGCCAGCGCGGTCGGCGTCTGCAGGTGGTCGCTGTTGGACAGCAGCGCGGTCGGCGGTTCGGCCGACTGCACCACGTCCACGATCGCCCGGACGTCCCGTACGTCGGCGCCGGTGAGCGTGACCTCGGGCAGGTCCGGCCAGTTCGTCGGCTGGTCGGTCAACACCGTCACCGGAAGGCCGAGCCGGGCGGCGGCCGGCAGGAAGCCGTCGAGCACCGCGTCGGTCGGGTTGAGCGCGGTCAGGTAGAGCCGCACGGACAGGCCTCCTCCGGCCGGGTCACCGCTGCGTCGGGTACGCCGGCGCGACGGAGCCGTCCACCGGCGGTCGGGTCGACGCGATCGTCGACACCAGGGTCAGGATGAGCGTCGACGGGGCCGCACCGCGGCGACCCGACGCACGTCCGGCGCTACGTGACCGGGTCGATCCGAAAGGTGTCGGCCAGGATGACGCCGACGAACGAGGCCCCTGTCATCAGGTGGGTGTTCCCGTCGCCGAACCGGACCACCGAGATCGTCGGGTTGTCGGCCCTGGTGTTGATCTCGTCGCCGAGCTGCTTCGCCCGGGCCTCGTAGCGGGTGAGTTCCTGGGCGGCCCGGATCTCCGCACCGAGGGCCCGGCCGAGCAGCGTGACGTTCTCCTTCCAGGTCGGACCGGTGGCGACGACGAGGACGGTCGGGGCGAGCGCGGCGAGCTTGTCGTACAGCCTGTCGTGCCGGACGGTCGTCGAGGCGATCAGGTCCGGACGCAGCGAGGCGATCAGGTCCAGGTTCGGCCTGTCCGACGCTCCGACGGCCATGGCCATTCCGGTCAGGCCCACCGCGAGTCGGGAGACCGCCCCTCGGCCGGTTGCGAATCGACGCATCTGTCGTTCCTCGTTCCGCACTAAGGTAAGGCTCGCCTATATCGCGGTTAGGCTATCCTTACTCGGCGGTGGAGGGAAATCCAGCGCGCCGTAAGTCGACGAACCGCGCCTACCGGCCGGTGGCGGTCCGTTCACGACAACGGGGTGGGCGGCCCGACGTCGGGCCGCCCACCCCGGCGGAGTTGACCGCCGATCCGTGACCGGATCAGTGCCGGCCGAACGCGTCGCGGGCGTCCCGGGCGGCGTCACCGACGTGGTCGCCGGCCTGCTTGACGTTCGCCTCGGTCTGCTCGGTGGCGCCCTCCGCCTGGAGCCGCTCGTTGTCGGTCGCGTCCCCGACCTTCTCCTTGGCCAGGCCGGCGACTTCCTCCACCTTGTGTCGAATCTTGTCCGTCATGCCCATGGTGTCCTCCAGTCGTCCTGACGTCGAAGCGCGACGTCGCTGTCCTGTTGGTGCCCGGCGGCGAGCGCCGGGAAACGACCTGTCCGACGGGCGGCGGCTTCCCCACCGGCCGGTCGCCGCCACGGTGGGTATAACTGCCGACGCCCCGGGTAGCCAGCGTCGTCGGCGGTTCCGTCGACCATGGTGGTAGAGCTGAGGGGCCTGTCATGACGCAGAGAGCGAGTGCCGGCGCGACCGGCGACGGCCTCGGGTCGACGACCCAGGCCGCCCGACAGGGCGCGACCGAGGCTGGTCAGCGGATCTCCCAGGCGGGCGGTGGGCTGGCACACAGCGCGGCTGACCGGGGCAGGGACGTCGCCGGGGAGGCCAGCCGGCAGGCGCAGAACCTGATGGGTCAGGCGTCCGCCCAACTCAGGGAGCAGGCCGGGGCGCAGCAGCAGCGGGCCGCCGACGGGCTGCGTCAGCTGGGGGAACAGCTGCGGATGATGTCCGACCGGACCGACCAACCGGGCGTCGCGACGGACCTGGTACGCCACGCCTCCGACCGGGTACAGCAGGCGGCACAGTGGCTGGACCAGCGTGAACCGGGCACCGTCCTGAACGACGTACGGGACTACGCCCGCCGCAGACCCGGACTCTTCCTCGCCGGGGCGGCGGTCGCGGGGATCCTCGCCGGCCGGCTCACCCGCAGCCGCGGTGGCATGTCCGGCCAGGGTGGAGAGCAGCAGGCAGGCGGCCACCCGGACGGCATGCGCGGGCAGCTCTCCGACCCGTCACAGCGGATGTTGGGCGAGATGGAACGCCGGCGACACGAACAGCCGAGCGGCGACGGCCGGGCCCGGGAGGCACGATGAGTTCCTCGGACGGCCAGGGCGCCGGACGGGACCGGGACACGGCGACCCAGACCGCGTACCGGGAGCCGGACCCGTTACGGACCCCGTTCCGGGAGCGGGACACCTCGCAGGCCTCGGTCGGCGAACTGCTCACCTCGATCACCCGTGACACGTCGACCCTGGTCCGGCAGGAAATCCAACTGGCCAAGGTGGAGCTGCGCCAGGAGGCGCGGACCGCCGCCACGGTCGCCGGGATGTTCGGTGGCGCCGCCCTGGGCGGACTGATGGTGCTGCTGTTCCTGTCGTACGCCGCGTGGTGGGGGCTGGCGAACGTGATGGACCAGGGCCTCGCGGCGCTGGTCGTGGCCGGGGCCTGGGCGCTGATCGCCGTGGTCCTGCTCTCGGTCGCCCGGAAACAGACGAGAAAGCTGAGCACCCTGCCGCAGACGGCCGAGTCCGTGCGGCGGACCCCGGCCGCCGTCCGTGGCCAGACCCATCGTCAATCGGGGGGACAACGATGAGCACCGATCCGAGTCAGATCCGGGCCGAGATCGAGCGTACCCAGGACGACCTCGGCGACAACGTGAACGCCCTGACCGACCGGATGAACCCGCGAAGCGTTGCGCGACGGCAGAAGGAGCAGGTCCAGGGCCGGGCCCAGGGCACCTGGCAGCGCATCCGCGACCGGGTGATGGGCACCGGCCAGCACACCCGGGACCGGATGACGGGCTCCGGCCAGCACGCCCGGGACAGCGTCGTGGGCGGCGCCCAGCAGACCCGGGACAGTGTGGTGGGCGGCGCCCAGCATGCCCGGGAAGGTGTGCAGCACGCCCGGGAGACCTCCCAGGCCCGGCTGTCGGCCGCCTCCTCGATGGCGGGTGACCGGATGCACCAGATGGGGCAGAGCGCCCGGCAGCAGACCGAGGGGCACCCGCTCGCGGCCGGGCTGGTCGCGTTCGGGCTCGGCGTACTCGCCTCCGCCCTGCTGCCGCCCACCTCGCCGGAGCGCCGGGTGGCGGGCCAGCTGCGGAACAAGATCTCCGAACACTCCGACCAGATCGACCAGATCAAGCAGCAGGCGACCGGCGTCGCCCGGCAGGCGCAGGAGAACCTGCGGGAGCCGGCGCAGCAGGCGGCGCAGTCGGTGCGGTCGAAGGCCGGTCAGGAGGCGGGCGGCATGCGCGACCAGGCCCGCTCGTCCGCCCAGGACCTGCGGGGACAGGCCCAGCAGAAGGCCGGCGAGGTCCGCCACCGCTGACCTGTGTGGAAGGGGTCCTGCCCACCGAGTTGGCGGCAGCCGGCGGTGGGCAGGACCCCTTCCTGACACCTCTGGACATCCTGTCCGGAGCTGACCGGGTCTGACTGATCAAGGACATTTGAATAGGAAGCAACCCGTTCGCCGCGCTAACTTCTCCCCGCTGTCCCGGGGGAGGGAGCGCGGCGTGACCGTACGACCCGTCGGATCCACCATGGCGGCGATCGGCTTCGTGCTGGTCGCCGCGGCCTGCGTCGAGTCGTCCGGCCCCCCGACCGTCCTCCCAGCCCCCTCCGCCCCGCCGACCTCGTCGGTGGTGACACCGCCGACCGGTCCACCCGACCCGCCACCCACCCCGGGCGCCTCGCCCCGGGCGTCCCACGCCGACCGGGCACTGTTCGATGCCCTGCGAGCCGGCCGCGGCGTGGTACGGCTGGTGGTCACCGTCGCCGTCGCGCACGTACCCGAAGCCGAGTTGCCCGATCCCGCCGCCGTACGACGTCAGCGGGACCGGATCGCCGACGTCCAGCGGCGGCTGCTCGCCGAACTGGCGCCGTACCAGGTCGAGGTGCTGACCCGGTACGAACGCCTGCCCCAGCTCGCCCTCACGGTCGACGAGCCGGCCCTCCGGCACCTGATCGGCTCGCCGCTTGTGGTGCACATCCAGCCGGACAGACCGGATTCCACCACCGACTGACCCGCTGGGCCTGACCCCCGTCCCCCGGGGCACGATGCCCTTCCCCCGACCAGGAGCGCACGGTGAAGAAGAGATGCCTGTTCCGCGCCCTGCTCGCCGCCGCGACCGTGGTGGCGACACTCACCCTCGTCCCGGCCCCGGTTCGGGCGGCGACGCTGACCGCCCCCGGCGATCGGGCCGGCCTCGGTGATCAGGCCGGCTCCGGTGATCAGGCCGCCCCCGGCGATCAGGCCGCCTCCGGTGCGGGCAGCGGTCCCGCGATCGACCCGGCACGGCGGGACCGTGAGATCCGCGGCCTCGTCGCCCGGGCCGAGGCGGAGGGGCCGCAGCGGGTCGTCGTCCGGCTACGCCAGCAGAGCGACCAGGCGACGGTGCTCAACAGCCTGCGGAACGCCCGCTCGGAGTTCCGGACCCTGACCCGTTTCCACCGCTATCCACTGTTGGCGCTCGAGGTCGGCACCCCGGCCCTGCAACGGCTGGCCGCCGCCCCGGAGGTGCTGCGGATCCAACCGGACGTGGCGCAACCACCGACGCTGGCGTCGAGTCTGCAGGTCATCAACGCCGACGACGTACACGACTTCGGGCACGTCGGCACCGGCCAGACGGTGGCGATCCTGGACACCGGCATCGACCGCGACCACCCGTTCTTCGCCGGCCGGCTGGTCGACGAGGCCTGCTACTCCAGCGACGGTGACGGCGAGCAGACGCTCTGCCCGAACGGCGGCACCAGCCAGACCGGTGCCGGTGCGGCGGACGCGACAACGGCGACCTGTGTGGACGGTACGACGAATCTCTGCGACCACGGCAGTCACGTGGCCGGAATCGCCGCCGGCGCCGCCGCCGGGGTCCCCGGCGCGCCGGGCGACGGGGTGGCGCCGGGCGCCGAGATCATCGCCGTCCAGGTCTTCACCCGGTTCGACAACGCCGACGACTGCGGTGACAACCCGGTCCCGTGCGTGCTGAGCTACGTCTCCGACCAGATCGAGGCCCTGGAGCGGATCGCGGACATCAGCGGCGGGCACGACATCGCGGCGGTGAACATGAGCCTCGGTGGCGGCGAGGAGGCCGCCGCCTGCGACGACGACGCCCGCAAGGAGGCGATCGACGACCTGCTGGCGCTCGGCATCACCAGCGTGGTCTCCGCCGGCAACGACGGGCACGGTGCCGCCGTCGGCGCCCCGGCCTGCATCTCGACCGCGGTCACCGTCGGCGCGACCACCGACGGCGACGCGGTGGCCGGGTTCAGCAACCGGGGTACGCTGCTCGACCTGTTCGCCCCCGGGGTCGGCATCGACTCCTCGGTGCCGGACAACACCTGGGCGAACTTCGACGGCACCTCGATGGCGGCTCCGCACGTCACCGGGGCGTACGCCGTACTCGCGGCGGCCCTGCCCGGGCAGACGCCGGCACAGCTCCTCACCGCACTGCGGGACACCGGGGTGCCGGTGACGTACGCCAGCGGCGGCGGCAACGTCACCACACCCCGGATCGACCTGCTCGCCGCGGCCGACCCGGCGATCCCGGACCCGCCGACCGCCGACGCCGGCGGTCCCTACCAGACCGTCGAGGGGACACCGGTGACGCTCGCCGGCAGCGGCACCAACGCCACCGCGTACGCCTGGGACTTCGACGGCGACGGCGCCTTCGACGACGCCAGCGGCACCAATCCGACGTTCGGCCTGGTCGGTCGGGACGGTGTGGTCACCGTACGGCTGCGGGTGACCGGCCCCGGCGGCACCGCCACCGACCAGGCCACGGTGACCATCACGAACGCGCCGCCGCAGGTGACCGCGACGGTCGGCGGCCCCCGGTCCGAGGGAGCGGCGGTCACCGCCAGCGGCACGGTCAGCGACCCCGGCTGGCTGGATCCGCTCACCGCGACCATCGACTGGGGCGACGGGACCAGCGGCCCGCTCACCGGCCCGGTCGAGAACAATCCGCCGAACGCCACCCTGACCTTCGACACCAGCCACGTGTACGGCGACAACGGCACCTTCACGGTGACCGTCTGCGGCAGCGACGACGACACCACCACCTGCGGCGACACCGAGGTGACCATCACCAACGTCGCCCCGGACGCCGGGATCGACCGGTCGCGGGCCGTCGACACCCCCGGGGGCAGCACGATCGTGACCCATGCCGACGACGAGGTGGCACTCTCCGCCCGGGTCACCGACCCCGGCAGCGACGACCTCACCGTCTCCTGGGACTTCGGCGACGGTGCCCCGACCCCGGACCGGACGACCACGTCGCTGGTCAACCCGCCGAATCCGGACCCGCCGTTGAGTCCGAGCGTGCAGCCCCGGGACATCACCGACACCACCGGGGTCAGCTACGACCGGGCGTGTGTCTACCAGGTCGGGCTGGCGGCCACCGACGACGACGGCGGTACGGACACCGACTCGGTGACCGTGGTCGTCCAGGACAACGGGCTGCTGAAGAAACTGCCGACGATCTGGTACCTGGAGTTCCTGGTGACCTCGTTGCCGCCGGAGCACCTGCCGGACGACATCCTGGAGTGCTACCTGGACATCGCCGGGCACATGAGCGCGGTCTTCGGCGAGGTGACCGACGCGTCGACGATCGAACGGGCCCGGAACGTGCTCGCGCTGCGGCTGCTGCCGACCGCGCAGCAGCGGTTCGACCGGGACCTGCTCGCGGTCTGGTTGAACTTCGCACACGGCCCGTTCGAGCTGGACGACCCGGTGGACACCGACTGTGACCTACATGCCGACGACGGCACCTTCGCGGAGGTGGTCGCCGCCGCCGAGGCGGTCCGGGTCAACCCGGCCTCGTCGGCCGCCGCGGTCCGGGCTCAGGCGGCGGTGCTGGAACGGGTCAACCTCTGCAACCCGCTCTGACCGGTCCGGCCGGCCCGGTTACCACCGGGCCGGCCGGGTCACGTCAGACCAGGTCACGTCAGACCAGGTCACGTCAGACCGGGTCACGTCGGACAACCGGGGGGTCGGCAGTCGACGCTCAGCGGTCGGCCGGCTTCGACGGCTGCGCACAGGGGCGGCCGTTGACCGCACAGCCGGTCGGCGCCGCGTCGAGCACCGCTCCGTCCACCCGGAACCGCACCCGCACCGAACCGCCGGCCGGGACCCGACGCGTCTCCTGGTCCGGTACGAACGTCCAGGTCGCCCCGTCCCGGCTCACCTTCGCACCGTCGACCAGGCCGATCGACTGGGTCTGCCGGGGCAGGGTCAGCACCAGCGTCCAGTCGCCGGCGGCACTCCGGCCCGGGTTCGTGATCGTCACCGAGGCGGTGTAGTGCAGCAGCGTGACGTCCTCCGTCGTGTAGCTGCCGAGCAGCGCGGCCGGCGGGGGTGGGGGCGGTCCGGGGTCGGCGTCGGTGTCGGCGGGCGGGTTCGGGGCACGGCTCGGCGGCGGGGGCAGCGGTGAGGAGGCCGGCGGAGTGCCGCTCGCCTCGCCCGGAGTCCGCCCGTCGTCGCCCCCGGCCTCCGGAGTGGGGCTCGGTGGGGCGGCCACCCCCAGCGGGGCGAGCTGGTCCGGTGCCCGCAACAGGGCGGCGACGACGAATCCGGTGCCGGTGACCACGGCCAGTGCGGCGGCGACGATCACGACGGCGAGAGCCCGGTCACCGCGCCGGCCCGCCGGAAGCCGGACCGTGCGACGTGCCAGCCCCCGGACGGCCGCCACCCCGGTCAACAGCAGGTCGAGTACGACGACCGGCAGGGTACGTGACGGACGTTGTTCCACCTCTTGCACTTACCTTCCCTCCACTGCGCGGGTGACGGCACCGGACCGGCCGCACCCCTCGGTTCCGGGACTCACAGCGCCCGCAGCCCGGCGAGCACCGCCTCCAGCAGTTCCTCCGAGGGCGCGTCCAGCAGCGGCGGCGCGTGGGTGTCGATCAGCCCCACCTCCAGCAGGTCGCCGAGCAGCACCCGGACCGTCCCCACCGGAAGGTCCAGCGCGGCGGCTATCTCGGCCACCGAGAGCGGCCGCTGGCAGTGGCCGAGGATGGCGGTCTGCTCCGGGGTGAGGTCCGCCCCCTCCGGTGCCGGACCGCGTGCCACCACCAGGGAGATGAGGTCGAACTCCCCCCGGACCGGCTGGGTACGTCCCCGCGTCATCGCGTACGGCCGTACCACCGGCCCGGCGTCCTGGTCGTACCAGGCGTCGTCGGTGCGGCCGTCGGTACCGGTGCGCACCGCGGGTCACCCCCCGGTCAGGTCATCGGCCGGCACCGGAAAGGTGGGCAGGTGCAGGTTGGCCTGACCGGCCGCCACCGCCACCTCGTACGCCATCGCGTCGACCTCGGTGTCCCCGGTGAACCGGACGGCGAGGATGGCGCCGCCCCGGGTCGCGGTGACGAAAAGGAAGGCCTCGTGCATCTGCACGATCACCTGACGTACCCCGCCGGGGCCGGCGTACCGGGCGGCGGCCGTCGCCAGGGCCTGCAGGCCGGCGACGATGCTGGACATCTGTTCGGCCAGTTCACCGTCGACCCCCCGGGAGACGGCGAGCAGCAGCCCGTCGGGGGAGAGTGCCACGGCATGCTCGGCGGCCGAGACACGGTCCACGAACTCGTCGAGGATCTCGACCAGGTTATCCGTCGTGACCAGGGCGTGAGTCACCTGTTGTCCTCTCACTGCTGGTGGGTTGGTCGCCGATGGGCGTCGGCAGGGTAACCGGCAGCTCGATCGTCATCGACCAATCGGGTTCGGCGGGGCGGGCCGGCGCACCGTTCTGGTGCGGGCCGGTCGCCCCGGTGGGCACGCCCGCCGAGGGGCCCAGGTGGGGCTGGCGGACCCGTACCGGCAGGGCGTCCGGCCCGTCTCCTGGGCGGGTCGGATCCCCGGGGTGGCCGACGCCGGTGTCGGCCGGGATCACCGTGTCGCCGGTCCCTTCCGGCGGATCCGGCCGGTCGGACCCGGCGTTGGCACGGTCCGGGTCGGCTGGCGGATCCGTCGGATCGAGGTCGGCGGTCCGGACCAGCAGGGTAGCCGGTATCAGCACGGTGGTGGCCGTGCCGCCCCGGGGACCGGCGGCCAGTTCGACCGTGATGCCGTGCCGGCGGGCCAGCCGACCGACGACGTACAGGCCGGTCATGCCGTGCAGCGGCGAGTCCGTCGGGGTGTCCCGGATCAGTGTGTTGAGGGTGGCGAGTTCGGCGGGTCCCCGGCCCACGCCGTCGTCGCTGACCACGATCGCCTCCGCACCGCCGCGGCGTTCGCCGGCGATCCGGACCGTGGTGGTCGGTGGTGAGCTGGCGAGGGCCGTCTCGACCACCTCGGCGAGCAGGTGGATCAGGTCGGGCAGGGCTCGTCCGGCGACCTCTCCGGACCAGTTCGGCGCCACCAGGACGCGGGCGTAGTCGGAGACCTCGGCCACCGCGCCGCGGACGACGTCGATCAGGGGCACCGGACGCCGCCAGCGTCGGCCGGGGGTGCCGCCGGAGAAGCTGATCAGCTGTTCGACGTTGCGGCGGATCCGGGTGGCGAGGTGGTCGAGGCGGAACAGTTCGGCCAGCGCCTCGGTGTCGGTCTCCCGTCGCTCCAGCGTGTCGAGCAGGCCGATCTGCCGGTGCAGCAGGGTCTGGTTCTCCCGGGTCAGCCGGACGAAGACCTCCCGGGCCCGCTGGTATGCCGCCAACCGCGCCGCGACCTGCGCGGTCCGTTCCGTCGCGCGGTCCGTCTGCGCCTGCCGGCGTACGGTCTGCGCCACCAGTTGTTCCCGTTGGGCGGCGAGCTGCCGGCGCTGGGTCGACAGCTGGGCGGCCTGGGCGGCGAGCCGGCCGGCCCGCTCCGCCTGCACCGCCACCCGGGACGCCAGTTCGTCCCGGGAGGTACGCAGCGCCGTGTGTTCGGTGCCGAGCCGGTCGAGGTCGTCGACGAGCCGCCGGGCGGCCCGGAAGGCGAGGACGACGGTACCGACCACCAGGACGAGACCGAGGCCGCCGACCAGGCCGACCTGGACCACCACACCGGCGGCGCCGGGCGCGGCCTGTTCGACGCTGTGCCGGACGCCGGCGCTGACCAGGCCGCGTAGTTCGGCCAGGGCGGGTTCGACCGCCGCCTGCCACTCCGCGGCCCCGACCGGCGGCCGCCCGGTGCCCGCCTCCGGGGTGGTGCCGGCCCGGCCACCGGTCAGCAGCTGCTCCTCGACGACCCGGAGCCGGGTGAGGACCGGTCCGGTGGTCATCCGTTCGTAGCTGGCCCGTTCGGTGGCGGAGAGCCCCGCCACCGCCTCGCCCCTTGCGAACCGTTGGACGACGACCAGCTCGGCGAACTGGGCGTGTTCGGTCGCGGTCAGCAGGTTCGCCGCGAGGGCGCCGGCGACCAGGGTGTCCTCCCGGGCCAGCAGCTCGATCGACCGCGCCAGTGCCACGAGCGGCCGGGTCTGTTCGGTCAGCTCCAGGTGTCGACTCGTCCACTGTGCGCCGTACACGGCGAAGCCGGCGTCGATGAGGCCGGCGTACGACGCCGCGACGGTGGCCCGGTCGACGCCGCCCCGGTCGATGTCCTCCCGCAGTGGCCTGACCGTCTCCAGTTGCCGGACCAGTTCGGCGGCCCGGTCCCGGGCCGCGCCCGCGGTCAGCAGCCGGAGGTCGCCGTCCTGGACGAACCGGCGCAGTTTCCCGATCGTGTTGTCGGTGCGGGACCGTTGTGCGGCCAGCGCGTCCCGGTGCCGGCCGGGCGCGGCCAGTTCGACCACGGTCAGCCGGCGCTCCGCCTGCAGGTCGAGCAGGAGCGTCTCGGTCGGCTGTCCGAGTCGTCCGGCGAGGGTACGGAGCGCGAGCAGGTCCATCGCGTCCCGGGTGGCCAGGAAGGCCCCGTATCCCCAGAGCAGGACGAGCACGACGAGTACGGCGGCGGTGAACCGGCGGAGTCGCTCGGCGGTGACCGGCGACGCGGTCCCCTCGGTCCGGTCCGGCCGACCCGTCCCGACCGGGTCACCCGCCGAGTCGCCACCGGCTGGGGATGCGGGCCGGTTGCCGCCGGTCGGTGGTGCGGGCCGGTTGCCGCCGGTCGGTGGTGGCGTGGCGTCCGGGTCGGTAACGGGTCTGGCGACCGGTGCGGTCCGGGTCAGTCGCCGGCCCACCCGGCCGAGGTCGCCGAGACCCCGCCGCAGCGCCGCCATCATCGCGCCACCCGCTGGCCTGACCAGGCGGAACCGGTCGGCTGGCCGCCGGACCGTTCCTCGGTGATGGTGCGCAGCCGGGCCAGCAGTTCGCTGCGGTTCGCGCAGTTCAGCCGCTGACGCATCCGGGCCACGTGGTGCTCCACCGTCTTCGCCGAGATGAAGAGGCGGTCACCGATCTGCTTGTAGGTCAGGCCACCGAGCACCAGTTCGGCGACCTCCCGTTCCCGTTCACTGAGTCGTCCCTCCGTCGGTGCGGTGACCGGGTCGGCGACCGGTGGGGTACCGGTGGCGGCCGGCCGGGCAGTTCCCTTCACCCCGGTCGGCCGGCCCTGCAGCATCCGGGCACAGTCGAGCAGCGTGGTCATCGCCCGGCGGTCCGAGGTACGGATCGCGGCCTGCCCGGCCAGCCGGGCGCCGTCCCAGCACAGGCCGATCCCGTGCAGGCCCCGGGCGGCGTTCTCCACCCGTACCGGGTCGACCTCGCCGCGCAGCACCTCCACCCAACTCTGCCCGGCGGCGGCCAGTACGGCGGCGTACGGGCTGTGGCCGGCGGTCGCGGTGAGGGCGGCGACGTGGGCGTCGGCGACCGTCGGCCGGTCGGTCATGATCGCCGCGTGCAGGCTGCTCCAGTGCAGTGGCAGTGTCCACATCGGCGGGTCGCCGAGTCGGGTCAGCAGGGTACGGGCCTCGTCGAGGTACGGCGCCAACCGGTCCAGTTCGCCGAGTCGGGCCGCGGCGATGGCGAACTCGCCGAGCGGCAGCAGGGTGAACAGGTCCACCGGATGCCGGACCACCGCCTCCCGGGCCCGCACCCAGCCGCGCTGCAGGCCGGGCAGGTCACTGTTGCGCCGGGCGATGCCGAGCTCGAGCGCGGTGGCGAAGAGCAGGTCACGGGATTCCAGCGGGGTGCCGCCGGCGGTCGCCGCCGCCAGCCGGGGCCCGGCGTCGGCGGTCCGGCCGCGCACCATCAGCAGCCAGGTCTGCAGCAGCCGGTGCCGGCGGGCGGTCAGCGTCGCGCCGAGACCGGCGGCGACCGCACGGTCCAACGTCCGCTCACCGATGTCCAGCTCGCCGGAGTGGATCGCGACCAGCGCGGCCAGGGCCGCCGGGCTCTCCGGCAACAGCACGGCGCGGCCGGCCGGCTCCAGCAGCGCGGACGCCTGCACGAGGGTGGAGAGCGCGGCGGTCGGTGGGCCGGAGAGGGTCTCCCGCAGCCCCCGGGCCATCAGCAGTGCGGCGCTGGCGAGCAGGGTCGGTGGGCCGTCGGTCGGCGGGTCGTCGAGCAGCCGGTCGAGCGGGCCGGCCTGACCGGTGCCGACCGCGCCGATGGCGGCGAAGGCCATCGAGGCCGGGGTGCCCGCCCAGCGGTAGAGCTCGACGGCACGGTCGGGATGCCCCCGGTGCACCAGCGCGGTGGCGGCCACCGCCGCCCCCTCCGCCCGGTACGGCGACTCGGCGTCGGCGATCAACCGGTCGGCCAGCCGCAGCGCGGAGTCGAGGTCGCCGGCGAGCGCCGCCGCCATCGCCCGGCGGGCCGCGGTCGGTCGGCCGGCCGCCTCGGCGACGGCGAAGAGCCGGGCGGCGAGCGGCGGGTCCTCGGCCAACGCCTCGTCACCGGCGGCCTCCGCCAGCCCGGCCGGGCAACTGCCGCCGATCCCACTGTCGATCATCGAGCGGACCAGTGGCAGCACCCGGCCGCCCCGCTGCAGCTGCAGCTCCGCCAGGTGCTGCCACACCACGGCCCGCTGGCTCGCCGGGCTCAGCGTGGCGATGGCGCGCCGGACGATCGGGGTCAGCCGGTCGTCCGGGCCGAGCAGCCCGCTGGCGCGGGCCGCGGCGAGCGGCGCGTCCAACTCCTCCGGTTGCCGGGAGAGCAGGGCGCCGAGCAGGTCGGTGGGGACACCGGCGCCGGCCGCCAGGGCCAGCAGCAGGCGCCGTACCTCAAGGTCGAGGCTCTCCAGTTCGGGGACGAACTGCAGCAGCACCGACCGGGGAATCTCCAGCCCGGGCCCGGTCGGGCGGGATCCCGGCGAGGGCGCCGGCTCCGGCCCGTCGGCACCGGTCCGGGGCCGGCCACCGCCGGACCGGCCGCCGTCGACGGCCGGCCGGCCGGGTCGGGCCTCCGCCCGGTCCGGGCCGGGGGCGGCCGGACGCAGCGCCCGGGCCAGCCACTCGACGAACCGGGGTACGCCGCCGGTCTGCTCGTGCACCAGCCGGGCGGTGGTCGGCGCCGCCGCGCCGCCGTGGATCCGGCCGAGGTAGGCGGCGGTCCGCTGCTCGGAGAAGGGGCCGAGCAGGACCGGCGGCCCGCCCCGGTGCAGGAGTTCCACCAGCTCCACCAGACCGGTCGGGCGGGGCCAGGGACGGAACGCGACCACCAGGCGGGTCTGGCCGGACTCGGCCAGCCGGCACAGTTCGCCGAGCGCGCCGGCGTCGAGCAGGTGGGCGTCGTCGACCAGGAGCGCGTGACCGGGATCGGCCGGGTCGGCCAGCTCCCGCCAGTGGTCGAGCACCACCATGCCGGCCTGCTGGTAGCTGCGCCGCAGCCGGGACAGGACGGCCGACTTGCCGTGGCCGCCGGCGCCCTGTACTGCGGCACTGAGCGGCGTCCGGGGGTCGGCGTCGACCCGGGCCAGGAACGCCTCGGTCTGCTCGTCGAGGACGAGCGGGGATCCGGTGTCGGTACGGAGCATCGGCGGCGCGCTCACCCGCGACCGGCCGTGAGGCGGGAAAGGGCACGCATCGGCAACTCCAGTGGGGTGATCCGGATCGGGGGGCGGGGTGGCAGGTGTTCGCGCCCGTCGGCGCCGGAACCGGGGGGCCGGCGGGCGGGTTCCGCCGCCGTGGACCGGTCCCGTTGGCGCGGCACGACCTCGCCCGGACCGTACCCGGGGCGGGGCGGCCGCATCACCGGTGGCCGTGGTGGGGGTCGGTTGCCCCGCTGCCGGTCCAGGATCTGGCTGCCGGCCAGTGCCGCGCCGAGCGCGACCGTGAGCTGCGGGTCGGGTGCGGTCTCGACCGGCACCGGGAACCGGGCGGCGAGCAGTTCGCGCAGCAGCGGGATCCGGGCCGAGCCACCGACCAGCAGGACGGCGTCGACCTCTTCCGGGCGCGGGCCGCGGGAGCGGACCGTCCGGGCCAGTTCGTCGACGGTCAGCGTCAGGGCGGGCCGAATCAGCTCCTCGAACTCGCCGCGGGTGACCGTCATCCGGAGGTCCCGCCGGGGCAGCCGTACGGAGATCTCGGTGCTGCCCACGTCGGTCAGGTCCACCTTGGCCCGGCGGCACTCCCGGTGCAGCCCGCGCAGCGCCGACCGGACCAGTGGGTCGGTGAGGTCGGACAGTTCCCGGCCCAGTGCGGTGCGGATCTGTTCGACCAGCGCGTCGTCGAGGTCGGCGCCGCCGAGGTGTTCCGGTTCGGGGTGTACGCCGCGCAGTTCGAAACCGAGCGGCTGGACCCGGTCGACCACGGCCGGTTCGAAGGTGTTGCCGCCGAGGGTGTGCACCGCGAGCGTCCGCCCGGCGAGCCCGTACCCGGCGTGGTTCGCGGCGGCGGCCACCGGCCCCGGTACGAGGGTGACGTCGGCGAGCCCGACCTCCCAGAGCGCCTCCTGGAGCAGGTGCCGGCGGTACGCGCCCCAGCCGGCCGGGTGGCTGAGCACCATCCACTCGGGGCGTTCGCCCTCCCGTTCGATGACCCGTTCGACCACCCACATCGCCAGCATCGCGGTGAGCGCCTGGGCCGTACACGCCTCGCCACCGAAGAGCAGTGGCACGTCGTCGCCGATCCGGGGTACGAAGTTCCGGGCGATCCAGCCGCCGTCGACGGGGTGCTCGTAGTCGTCGGGGTCGGCGACGGTGATCGACCGGTTCGTCGCCATCAGCAGGACGGACGGCACCGGGTGGCCGGTCGGGGCGAGCCGGACCGCCTCGGGCTGCTCCCAGGTCGAGCCCCGGGGGCGGATGACAGCGGCAGTCGTGGTGGTGCTGCCGATGTCGACGCCGAGGACATAGGGCATTCGATCAATCCTTCACCACGAGTTGTCGTCGGGCGGGCCGGTGGGTGGTGCACCGTTCCGCCGGTGTCGACGCCGGTCGCGCCGGGTGCGGGCCCGGGCGGTCGGGCTCGCCCGGTGGGCCGTTAGGGAGTCATCTTTTCGTACCAGAGATCTATCCGCCATCGGGACCCTAACTCTGGCGGAACGCATCCCCTAAGCCCCTAATCTGAACTTCAGGTTCGGCCCCAATCCGGGGCACGGCCGAACCGGGCACCGTCCCCGATGCCCGGGCCGGGACCGCCGGCTACGGTGAGCTACCAGATCCGAACGGCGCCACCGGGCCGGCTCGACCGGTGCACCCGCGTTGGCCGCACCAGCGTGGGGCGGCAGCGCAGCTCCGGCCAGTACGCCAGCTCGTTTGAGGAGACCGGCACGATGGGTTCGCCCCAGACACTGCACGACTTCGTGCTCAACCTGCTCACCAACCCGGATGCGCGGTCCGCTTTCGAGCTGGACCCGGAGGGGACCCTGCGGGACGCGGGGCTCACCGACATCACGGTCGCGGACGTGCAGGACGTGGTGCCGCTGGTTGTCGACTACGCGCCGGTCCAGGGGCTCGGTTCGCTGCTTCCGGTGACCGAGGATCTCGGCCTGGAGCAGTTCCAGCCCGACCCGACCGCGGTGATCGGGCAGTTGCAGCACGTCGCGTACCAGCTCGCCGCCGGCACCCACTCGACCGGTCCCGACCTCAACACCGCCGCGCTGGGTGTGATCAGCACCGTCGCGCCGGCGAGCCTGGGGGTTGTCGGCGCCGGGCTGCCCGGTCCGGGGCTCGACGTCGACCAGCCGCTTCCGGTGGCGCCGCTGGACGAGGTCGCGCCGACCGGGGTGGACCTCGACGACACCCTCGACTCGGGGCTGTCGGATCCGGTGTTGACCGATACCACGGGGGCCGGGGTGCCCGGCGGCCCGGACGGCGGCCAACTGGGTCTGGTCGACTTCGCCGGTGACACCCTGCACGGCACGCTCGACCAGGTGACCGGGCTGGTCGGCACGCTGGGCGTGACGGACGGGCTGGGCGGGGTCGGGAACTCGCTGGGCGTCGGTGATTCGGTCGCCGGGCTGACCGACGCCGTCGGTGGTGTCGGGGACGCGCTCGACGTCGGGCCGCTGAGCACCGCCGACGATCCAGCCCTCGACGACCTGGGTGTCACCTCGACGGTGACCGGTCTCACCGACCACGTCGGCGAGACACTGCGCGGGACCACCTCCGGTCTCGTCGGAGACACCGGGCCGACCGGAGACGAACACGCCTCCACCTCCGGCGGCCTGCTGGGCATCACGGATGACCTTCTCTGAGCGCGGGAAGCCCGTGTAGCCCGCCGAAGGCCGGACTGTGGTCCCACGGTCCGGCCTTCGGTTCTCCGGTGGTGCCAGCTCGCCGTACCGGCAGCCGATCAGGCCGTAACCGCTTCGCTGCGGTGGGCAGTGGATCGGGCCGGAAATCGTCGGTGCCGGCGCAGAGCCGAGTTCTCCTCTTGATAATTGCGGCGTAATCGGCACACTTGGTGCGTGGTGGCGCCCAACTGGCTTGACGTCCTCGACGAGATCGTCCGGGTCTCCGGCAGACACGGACGGGACGACCTCATCCAGTGGCTCCGGCGGCGACGCGCCCAGCTGCTGGATCCGAGACTGCGGGTGCTGGTCGTCGGTGAGCCCAAACAGGGCAAGAGTCTGCTCATCAACGCACTGCTCAACGCGACGGTCTGCCCGGTGGGTGAGGGAATCAGCACCACCATCCCGACCGTGGTCGGCCACGCCGAGACCCCCGGTGCCGCGTTGGTCTGGAGTCCGCTACCCGGCGGTTCCGGCCGGTCGGAGCGTCCCGGGTCGGAGCGTCCCGGGTCGGAGCGTCCCGGGCCGGAGCGTCCCGGGCCGGAACGGTCCGGAGCGTCCCGGTCGGACGGACCGGGCCGCCCGCCGAGCGGGCCCGGTCCGGATCCGTGGTCCGCCGCCGGTCACGGTGTCGAACCCCGGCCGGCGTCCCGGCGGGCAGGCCCCGGTCCGGCGGCCGCGCCACGGTCACCGGCGCCGTCGTGGCCGGAGACGGGCGCCGGACACACGGGCGCCGGACAGACGATGGCCGGACAGACGACAGCGGGACAGACGACGGCAGGGCAGTCGGCTGCGCGGGTGCGACAGCCGTCCCCACCCCCGGGCCCGCTCGGCACCGAGGTCGTCGGCCCGGCCCGCCGGATCGCCGTACCGATGGAACGGATCGCGGCCCGGATCAGTGGTCGTGGCGCCGGGATCGGTGACGGCACAGGTGCCCCGGAGACGGCCGGTCCGCCGTCCGCCGGCGGAGGTCGGGGGAGCGACCTCGACGGCACCGGGCCACGGCCCGGCACCGGGGTGGAACACGCCGAGATCGGCATTCCCCGGGCACTGCTCGCCTCCGGACTCGTGCTCATCGACACCCCGGGTATGGACGTGACCGACCCGCGGCGCCCGATCAGCCCGGCCGCCGCGCCCGGCCAGGCCGACCTGGTGCTGCTGGTCTCGGACGTGACCCGGGAACTCTCGGTGACCGAACTGAACCTGCTGCTGCACATCGCGCAGTCGCACGCGAACGTGGCCGTGGTGCAGAGCAAGATCGACATGGTGCCGCACTGGCGTGCCGTGGTCGAGCGCAACCGTCAGCACCTGGCCGACGCCGGTGTCGCCGCCGCGCTGATCCCGGTCTCCGCGACGCTGCGGCTGCAGGCGGCCCGGACCAACGACAAGCAGCTCAACGCCGAGTCGCACTTCCCCGAACTGATCAACCGGTTGAGACGGGACCAGGCCGGCAAGGCCGACACCCTGGGACGGAACGCGGTGGCGCTCAGTTCCCGTACCGTCCTCGAACAGCTGGCGGCGCCGTTGCGGGCCGAACTCGCGGTCACCAGCGCGGCCACCAGGTCCGGTCCGATCTCCAAACTGCACGCCGCGCAGCGCGAGGTCGACGAGCTGCGCCGCTGCTCACAACGGTGGCAGAACACCCTCAACGACGAGATGGCCGACCTGATCTCCGACGTCGAGTACGACCTGCGCGACCGGACCCGGCAGATCCTGCGCAAGGTCGACGAGGCGTTCGACACCGCCGACCCGCTGACCGGCTGGGACACCTTCCAGGAGTGGCTCACCGAGAACCTCACCGAGGCGGCGGAGGCGAACTACGCCTGGCTGGCCGAGCGCTGCGGCTGGATCGCCCAGCGGGTCGCCGGCGCCTTCGAGCGGTACGGCTTCGACGCCCTGCCGAGCTGGTCGGTACGGGTGCCGGAGAATCTGGCCGACCGGATCCAGGTGATGGAACAGCCGACGGTCGAACGGTTCACCCGCACCCAGAAGCTCGTCACCGGTCTGCGTGGTTCGTACGGCGGGGTGCTGATGTTCGGCCTGGCGACCACGCTCGCCGGGATGCCGCTGATCAATCCCATCTCGCTCGGCGCGGGTGCGCTGTTCGGCGGCAAGAGTGTCCGGGACGAGGGCAAGTCGCTGCTCAAACGCCGCCAGGCGGCGGTCAAGACCGCGACCCAGCGGCACGTCGACGACTTCTTCCTGCGGTTGAGCAAGGACACCAAGGACACCGCCCGGCAGGTGCAGCGGATGCTTCGCGACCACTTCAGCGAGCTGACCGAGGATCTGCAGGAGGGCATCGTCCGGTCGTTCCGCAACGCCAAGCAGGCCGCCGAGGTCGACGCGGCGCAACGCGACCAGCGGCAACGGCGGATCGCGGAGGAGATGAAACGGCTGTCCGACCTCTACGAGCGGGCCCAGGCGCTGGCCGGGGTCGCGGTCGTCGCCGGAGACCGCGGCGGGCTGGAGCCGGGGGCGTGACCCGACCGCACGAGCAGGTCCGCCCGGCCCGGCCCGGCCTCGACGAGGCCACCTGGGAACTGCTGACCGAGGCGGCGGAGGTCTACCGCAACGACCGGCGGGCGGTGCAGCGGCTGCACCGACTGCTGGAGCGGTTCGGCGAGCCGCTGCGGATCGCGGTCGCCGGACCCTGGCGGTCCGGCAAGTCGACCCTGCTCAACGCCATCATGGGAGAGGAGGTCGCGCCGGTCGAGGTCGCCGACGGACGTCAGGTCTTCACCTGGTACGAGGACGGTCCCCAGCCGCGGATCACCGCGTACCCGGCCAACGGGGCGCCCCGGGACCTCTCGGTCACCCGTACCGGCAACGGGATGCGGGTGGACCTCGGCGGCTGGCGCTGGGACCAGGTCGACGACCTCGTGGTGCAGTGGCCGGCCCGGGCGCTGCGGCACGCCGTACTGATCGACACCCCGGCGATCACCCCGGAGCTCGACCCGGCGGGCACCGGCGCGGCAGGGACAGCGGTCGAGCGCGCCCTGCCCGCGGCGACCGACGACGGCGCCGCGACCGTCGACCGGATCGTCCGCGAGGCGGACGCGGTGCTCTACCTCAGCCGGGACGGGCGCGGCGACGACCTGCGCGCGCTGCAGAGCACACAGCCGGGCTCGGTGGCCCGGGCGGCGCCGGTGAACGTCCTGCTGGTGCTCTCCCGGGTCGACGAACTCGCCGGCGGACGGGTCGACGCGCTGCTGACCGCACGGCAACTCGCCCGCCGGCACCGCCGCGACCCCCGGATCAACACCCGGTGTCTGAGCGTCGTCGCACTCGGCGGCCTGGTCGCGCTCGCCGGCCGGGTGCTGACCGAGCCGGAGTTCACCGCGCTGGCCGCGTTGGCCCGGTTGCCGAAGGCGGAGACCGACCTGCTGCTGCTCTCCACCGACCGGTTCACCGCCGTCGACTTTCCGGTCGCGATCGACGCCGCGGCCCGGCACGCGCTGCTCGACCGGCTGGGTATCTTCGGGGTACGGCTGTCGACCACGCTGATCCGGACCGGCTGTGACAGTCGGGCCCGGCTCTGCGCCGAACTGGTCCGGCGCAGCGGCCTGACCGAACTGCGCGAGTCGATCACCCGCTATTTCGTGGACCGGACCCCGGTGCTCAAGTCCCGGTCGGCGTTGGCCGCGCTGGAGTCGCTGCTGCGTACCGAGCCCCGGCCGGGTGCGAAGGAACTCCTCGCCCGGCTGGAGCAGGTGCTCGTGAACGCGCACGAGTTCCGCGAGCTGCGGCTGTCGGCGGCGCTGCTCGGCGGCCGGGTCCGGTTCGAGTCGGGCCTGGTCGCCGAGGCCAACCGGCTGATCGGCGGGGACGGCACCAGCCTGGCCGCCCGGCTGGGGGTCGAGCACGACGCCGGCGGCGACGAGCTGTGGGACCGGGCGAGCGCGGCGGTCGGCCGCTGGCAGGAGCTGGCCGAGGATCCGGTGTACGGGGCCGACCAGCGCCGTGCCGCCCGGATGGTGGTCCGCAGTTGCGAGGGGATGCTCGCGGAACTGGGTTGATCCTCCGGAGCCACCACCCGGCCGGCAACGCCGCGGTGCCGCCGCCGACCGGTTGGCGCCGCCCGGCCGGGAGCGGTCAGCTGTCCGGCAGCAGGTTCCGGGTGATCTCGTCCGGCCGGGCGTCACTGATCGCCGGTGCCGCCACCCAGAGTTGGCCGTAGTCCTTCCGGGCCGCGATGATCGTGTCGGCCAGCGCGCCGAAGGCGTCCTGGACCTTTCGCTCCTCCTCCAGGACATCACCGTCCAGCTTGGACATCGCCTCCGAGACCTTGACCGCGACCTCCTGAGCGGTCGGCGCGCTCAGCTCGTTCGTCTTCGGCGGATCCGGTACGAGTCCCTGTGACATGGTGCTGCTCATGATCAACACCGCGCCGGTGATGGCCAGGCCGCCGGTGCCCAGGGTCAGCGCCGTACCGACCGAGATGCCGATCAGGGTGCCCCAGGTGAAGCTCTTCGGGTCCTTGCCGTTGTTGAGGGTCTGCACCGCCTGGATCGACTTGTCGAGCAGTTCGACAACCGCCTTGCGATAGCGGATGTACATCACCTTGGTGCACTCGAGGTACTCGCGGCTGACCTTGGCGACCGCGGCCTGGTTGCCGGACGAGGTCTGCAGCGGGCTGACGAAGTTGTCGAGGAAGTTGACCTGGAAACTGCCCTCCCACTCGGCCATGTCGGTCCGGACGTCGTTGATCCTGGACAGCGCCGAACTCGCACCCTGGTAGTTGCCGGCGTCGTCCTGGCTGCCGCCGAACGAACTCTCGATCGTGCGCAACGCGCTGATCATCGAGTTGAGGGCGTCCGGATCCGGCTCCAGGTACTTCTCGAACGCCGGTTCCACCCACTCGTAGTACTCGTTGCGGACCGTGTTGCGGTATCCCTCGATCTCCTCCGGCGGAATCGGGGAGATGTTGTTGGGCTGGTCCGGGTGGGCCTGCTGGTACTCGAGGTCGACCGCCTTGCGCCACGACTCGATGTCGTCGAGGGTCTGTTTGATCAGCTCCTGCTTCAGCTGGGCGGCCTTGTCCCGCACGGTCGACTTGTATGTCCCTCCGGCCAGGTCGCCCGGGGTCTCCACCTGACTGCTCACGATGCGGGCTCCTTTCAGGGCCGGGGTGCCGGCTCACCGGGGTGGTCCGGGGCGCCCTCGACCGGGGGATTCGACATTGGGTCGTCCGGGTTGTGCTTCGAGGGGTCGTTCAGGATGCTGGAGAGTGCGTCGGAGCGGGCCATGTCGGCGTCGACGTACGCCTGCTGCGCCCGGCGCAACGCCGCACTCGCGTCCAGGACGGTGCTGCCGATGTCCTGGTACATCCGCTGCAGTTCGTCGCGGACCTCCGCCCAGGCCGCACCGACGGCGCTGGTCATGATGGTGCCGCCGGGGCCGGTCGGGGCGTTGGCGCGGAATCCGCCGTCGTCGTCCCCGGTCGCGCCGCCCAGTGCCCGGCTCGCGTCGTAGTAGACGTCCGCGATGCGGGGCAGATGTACGTCGGAGACCCGCCAGAGGTGGTAGAGGTCTCCACCCATGATCTGTACCATCGACACTCCTTGCCGGTCGTTCACGGACCGTGGTCGCCCGGGTGGCAGTTCCCGGCCGGCCGACGGTGGGGTTGTCGGTTCATCGGGTGCGGTGGTCGGAACCGGAGCGGTCGCCGCCTCACCGGTTCCGGCGTAGCCGGCGGGTGACCCAGCCGCCGAGCAGGACGAGCACGGCGGCGCCGGCGACGAAAGGCCACCACGGCAGGCCGCCACGATCCGTCTCCGGCGCTGGCGCGGCCGACGGAAGGAACGCGTACACCCGGTTGCCGGCACTGTCCACCAGGTACGCCGTACCCGAGGCGCCCACCGCGACCGGTCCGGCCGCCGGCCCGCCGGTCGACGGGAGGGTGGCGACCTCCGTGACGGCGTCACCGGCACCCAGCCGGCGCACCGTGCGGTCCTGCTGGTCGAGCAGGTAGATCCCGTCCGGTCCGGCGGCGACCGCGCTGACGTTGTTCACCGGGGTCCGGGCCGGCGGCCACGTCTGGTCCTCGGCGAGGCCCCAACCGCCGCCGCCGTCCCCGCCGGTCCGGACGACCGTGGCCACCCGCCCGCCGCTGAGGCGGTGCACCAGCAGACCGCTGCCGATCCACACCGCGCCGTCGCCGTCGACCGCGAGGCTGGCCGGGGCCGGTACGGGCACCGCGGTGGCCGGTCCGCCCGCCGCGGTCACCTGGGTGCCGCCGTTGCCGGCGACCGTGGTGATGACGCCGTCCGGGGTGACCGCCCGGACCCTGCCGTTGTCGGTCTCCCCGAGGTAGACGGTCCGGTCGGGGCCGACGGCGAGGCCGCCGAGTTGACCGAGGGTCGCCTCGGTGGCCGGGCCACGGTCGCCGGTACCGCCCCGCCGGCCGTCACCGGCCACGACCGACAGCCGGCCGTCGGGCGTCAGGGCGAGGACCCGGAACAGCCCACTGTCCGCGATGTAGAGGACGTTGTCCGGTCCGACCGCCAGCGAGGTGGGCAACACCAGGTCGAACCCGGTGCCCCGGACACCGTCCGGCACCGGCCGGCCCGGAACTCCGGCCCGACCCGTACCGGCGACCGTGGTGATGGTGCCGGCCGGCGAGACGGCCCGGACCGTGTGGTTGCCGCCGTCGCTGAGATAGACAGTCCCGTCGGCGGCCACCGCCACACCCGTCGGATGGTTCAGCGTCGCGTTCGCCGCCGGGCCGCCGTCACCGGACGCACCCGCGCCGCCGGTCCCGGCGAAGACCGTCAGGTCGTCGGCGTCCGCCCGGACCGGAGTGGACGGGAGCAGCGCCGCCCCGAGGACGACGGTGCCGAGCAGGGCAGTGAAACGACCGGGCGAGAACACGTGCCCTGTCTACCACAGGGGGGATAGGGGGCGATTGTCCGTACGGGACTGACTATGGTGGGACGGCATGTCCGGTCACGGAAGGGACGGTTATGGCCTCCATCGGTGAGCATCTGGACAGGATGGTCGTCACGGTGAACTCTCCCGATGAACGCATCCACGCCCAGGTGACCAACTACCACGACGTCGACATCTGGTTCAGCACCGGCGCGTACGACCGGTACGACGAGGACGACCTCGCCCACCAGCTCGCCCGGCTCGGCGTACTCACCTGGGTCGCCTACCATCGCGGTCGCAGCGAGGCGTACCAGAAGTCGCAGGGACTCAGCGCCCAGGAGCTGGCCGCGGCCGAGCGGCCGGCCGCCGACCCGCACCAGCGCCGGTACGAGGAGGAGCTCAACGCCATCGACGCCGAGGGGGTGTCGTCCGGTGGCACGGTCCGGATCCGTACCCGGGGCCTGATGCAGTGGGATGTGGTGATCGAGCCCGGTACGACCCGTCGGCTCGGCGAGGCGGCCTTCCTCAACGAACTCCACACGGCGATGAGGTCCCTGCTCAGTGACCGCGAAGTCAAGATCATCACGCTGAAGTCGGAGTACTTCGACATCGGCATCCCCCGGCGCTGGCGGGAACTGATGACCGAACTGCGGGCGATCAACCGACACCGTCGCGGCTGAGGAGAACGGCTCCACCGCCACCCCGGGTGTCACATCCGGTCCGGGGCGGTGATGCCCAGCAGGTGGAGGCCCTGCCGGAGAACCCGGGCGGTGAGCTCGCAGAGGGCCAGCCGACTCGCCCGGGTCCCGGCGTCGGCCCGCAGCACCGGACAGCGTTCGAAAAACGTGCTGAACGCGGTCGCGACCGCGTACAGGTGACTGGTGAGCCGGTGGAACTCCAGGGTCCGCTCGACTTCGCCGACCACCGCGCCGAAATCGAGCAGTTCCAGGGCGAGGGCCCGCTCGGCCGGATCCACGACCGCGATCCGGGCGCCGGCCGAGGGTCCACCACCGGCCCGGCGGAAGATCGACCGGATCCGGGCGTGGGCGTACTGCAGGTACGGGGCGGTGTTCCCGCCCAACGCCAGCATCCGATCCCAGTCGAAGACGTAGTCGCGGGTCCGCTCGCTGGACAGGTCGGCGTACTTGACCGCGCCGACCCCGACCGCCCGCGCCACCTCGGCCAGCTCGGCCGGGTCCAGCCCGGGACTCTTCTCCCGGGCCAGCGCCTCGGCCCGGGCGACCGCCTCGTCCAGCAACTCGCCGAGCTTGACCGAGTCGCCGGCCCGACTCGCCAGCTTCCGGCCGTCCGCGCCGAGCACCAGACCGAAGCCGAGATGTTCGGCCCGGACCGGTGGTCGGAGCCAGCCGGCCTGCCGGGCCACCGCGTACACCAGCTCGAAGTGCTGCCGCTGCGGTAGCCCGACCACGTAGAGCAGCCGGGTCGCGCCGAGGGTGTCGATCCGGTGCCGGAGCGCGGCCAGGTCGGTGGCGGCGTAGCCGTACCCGCCGTCGCTCTTGCGGACGATCAGCGGCAGCGGCTCCCCGTCCCGGCCGACGAACCCGGGTGGGAAGACACAGGCGGCGTCACCGCTCCCGGTGAGCACGCCGAGCCGGTCCAACTCCCCGGTCAGCGGGGCCAGTTGGCTGTTGTACCAGCTTTCGCCGACGAAGTCGTCGGCGGTCAGCAGCACCCCGAGCCGGTCGTAGACGGCCAGGAAGTACCGCTCCGACTCGGCGACGAGCCGCCGCCACAGCCGTACCGTGAACTCGTCGCCGGCCTGCAGCGCGACGACCCGCCGCCGGGACCGCTGCCGGAAACCCCCGTCGGCGTCGAACTTGACCCGGGCGGCCTGGTAGAACGCGTTCAGGTCACCGATCGACAAGCTGTCGCCGGTGGTGGACGCACCGAGGTCGAGCAGATGCTCGATCAGCATCCCGAACGGGGTGCCCCAGTCACCGAGGTGGTTCACCCGGACGACCCGGTGTCCGAGCCAGTCGAGCAGCCGTACGGCCGCGTCGCCGATCACCGTCGAGCGCAGGTGACCGACGTGCATCTCCTTGGCGACGTTCGGGGCCGAGTAGTCGACGACCACCGTCTCCGGGTTATCCACCGGCGGTACGCCGAGCCGGCTGTCGGCGGCCATCCTGGTCAGCAGCGTGGCGAGCAGTTCGTCGGCGACGGACAGGTTGACATAGCCGGGGCCGGAGACGGTCGCCGCCGAACAGACACCGGACAGGTCCGCCCGGTCGAGGGCCTCGGCGGCGACGTCCCGGGGTGGCCGGCCGAGCCGACGTGCCACGGCGAGCGCCGCCTCGGCCTGGAAGTCCGCGTGCCGGGACCGCCGGACCAGCGGATCCACCGCACCGCCCGCGACGGACGCGAACGCCGGCGCCAGCCGGTCGGTGAGCAGACTTTCGAGACTGGGATTCATCATCACGCCGATCTCACTGGCGGTCCGGATCGCTCCCTGCCCACCGGTACGGCGGGGCGGCGGCGGGCGACCCCGGACCGGATGGGAGGGAAGAAGAGCGGATCGATCGGCGACCGAACGGGACCGGCGGATCGAACCGCCGGTCACCACGGGTCAGGTCAGCGCAGGCGGTCGCGGCGTCGAGCCACGCGTCGCCGTCGGCCGAGCGGCGAGACCGGCTCGGACGCGGATGCGATCGCGACCTGGACCCGGGACATGTGAGGCAGCCTACCGCGCCGCGAGCGGGACCATCGGCGGGATTTCCGGCTGTTCGCCGTGACAGTTCCCGGACGGTGGTGGGACTGCGTTCGACACCGGTCAGGACGGATCCGGTTCCCGGGCGAGGATCGCCGGGTCGGTGAGGGTCGTCCGCCAGGTCGGATGTCGGGGCGTCCAACCGGCGGCGCGGGCCAGGGCGTTCGAGGCGGCGCGGCCCGGGGCACGCGACGAGATCCGCGGGGTACCGCGGTAACCGGCGGCCCGGGCGTACCCAGGTCCCCACTCGTCCACGTGCGTCGGGTCGTCGTCGACGATGTTGACCGGCCCGGCGGGCCAGTCGAGCGCGCGGACGGTCGCCTCGACAGCGTCGTCGACGTGAACCCAGCTTGTCCACGCCGTGGTCGCCTCGATCCGCCCCTGCCGGGCCCGGGCGGTCTGTGCGCCGTCCGGCGCGTACCAGGTGCCGGGCCCGTAGAGCAGGCCGTAGCGCAGGGCGACGCCGCACGGAATCCGGGCGACCTCGCGTTCGAGAAGCTCGATGGCGTCGTACGCGGGTTCGCCGGTCTCCGGCACGGTGGCGAACGGTTCCCGCTCGGTCGCCGGCGTCGGGCCCGGGCGGTACGCCCAGGAGATGCTCTGCGCGACCAGCCGGGTCACGCCGTGGTCGAGCATGCTACCGACGAGGTGTGCGGTGCCGTCGATCCGTAGTCGGCGGTTGGCGGCGAAGTCGAGTCCGGCCAGGTCGGTCAGTTCGTGGACGACGACGTCCGGAGCCGCGCGCTCCAGGGCCGCGTCGACCGAAGCGCGGTCGAGCGCGTCCAGCACGATCCCGTGTCCGCCGAGTCGCCCGATCAGTGGGATCCGGGACGCCTGCCGGGTCGTACCCCAGACCTGGTGGCCGGCGGCGACCAGCGCGCGGACCACGGCGGACCCGAGCAGGCCGGACGCACCGGCAACGAGAATCCTGGACATCACACCACCCTCGTCGGTCTCCGAACCATATTGCCGGCCCCGGGGGCGTCCGGTGGCCCGGTCATCCCACGCGCTGGTCATCCCACGCGCTGGTCAGGCCACCCGGTCGCGCGGTGGCATGTCCCGGATGACCGCCCGGGTCGCCGCGAGCCCGACCAGGAACCGGCGACGGCGACCGCAAAACGGCGGCGAGCAGCGGCTACGGCGCGTTCGACTCCAGGACCGGGCCGAGGACCGGCAGTCCAGGTTCGCCGCCGATCATGCCCTGGGCGAGTACGACCAGGGCGGCCAGCCGCCCGGTTCAGCCCACGACGTTCGGAAAGAGCCGGATCGCCGCGTCGCGGGCGACGAGGAAGCCGGCGATGCCGAGGATCCAGCCGGTCGCGGTGCCGGCCTTCTCCACGAGCCAGGTGTTGAGTCGCCGCAGCAGTCGTTCGGAGAGGCCGGGAAGGACGGCGCGGCCGGCGAGCAGCACACCGGCGGGCAGGACCATGACCAGGCAGTAGCCGGCCAGCAGCATCGGCACCGTCCACACGGCGAGGTCCGCGGTGGTCATCAGCCCGACCGCCCCGAGGTACGGCAGCATCGTCGCCACCTCGGCAAGCGCGGCGAGCAGGGCCAGGCCGAGCAGCCAGCCGACTGACGAACCGCCCGTGGTGACCCGGTCCCGCCACCGGGACACCGGACTCGGACCCCGGCGGCGTTTGCCGTCGAAACGGAAACTGAGCGCGAGAAGGCCGACCCCGAGGGCCAGTTGGGCGTAGTTCAGCACCGGGCTGTCGGCCGCGCCGTCGAGTGCGTCGACCAGCCGCCCGCCGCCGAAGAGCAGCAGCAGGCCGACGGCGAAGTAGAAGACCACGATGGTGCCGAGGTACCCGAGGACCCGTCCGACACCGATCCGCTCCGGGGAGAGCAGCAGCCAGATCGGGATGAAGAGGGTGCCGATGCTGGTGCTGTCGATCAGGGCGAGCCCGGCGAGGGAGAGCAGCAGGCCGCTGCTCATCGGGTATCTGTCGGGCGTGGCACGGATGTCCTGGTCATACCGCCAGTCTCGGTGCGCCCACGGCTGGTCGCCTCGGCGCCGGGAACGAGATCCGGTTACATCGTTGGACGGACCTCAGCGGACTCCGGATGGGCCTGGGCGGACCTCGGCGGACCTCGGATGGGCCTCGGACGGACCTGGACGGACCTGGACGGACCTGGACGGACCTGGCGGGTGCTGACCGGGGAGCGGCTTCACCGGCTCGAGACCGCAGGCGCCTGACCGGTCCGACCGTCGAACCGAGCCCGGCGATCCCGCGTACTGCCGGAAGAAACCGTAATCCGGCGGCCGCCGTAGCGTCTCCGAAACAGGAGCCCGTCGGAGATCGTGACGTGGCGTACGGAACCGTGAACAGTCAGCGATGGGAGTGGAGCGGCATGATCCGACCCGGCCGAAGTTATCCCGACCCCGGGGTCGTCCGTGCCGCCCGGGCCGGTGACCGGCACGCCCTCGACACACTGGTGGCCGGGTCGCTGCCGCTGGTCTACAACATCGTCGGCCGGGCGCTGCGGGGGCATCCCGACACCGACGACGTGGCCCAGGAGACGCTGCTCCGGCTGGTCCGGCACCTGGCCGAACTGCGGGACCCGGCCGCGTACCGGTCGTGGCTGGTGGCGATCACGGTCCGGCAGGTGCGGGACTGGCAGCAGGCCCAGCGGACCGGTACGCCCGGCGGGGCGACGACCGAGGTTCCGGACGAGGTGCCGGATCCGGCCGGCGACTTCGCCGGACTCACCATCCTCCGGCTCGGCCTCACCGACCAGCGCCGGGAGGTCGCCGAAGCGACCCGCTGGCTCGACCCGGACGACCGGGAACTGCTCGCCCTCTGGTGGTTGGAGGAGAGCGGTGAGCTGGACCGGGCAGACCTCGCCGCCGGCCTGGGACTGCCGGCCGGGCACGTCGCCGTCCGGGTGCACCGGATGAAGGAGCAGCTCGACGTCGCCCGTACCGTCGTCCGCGCGCTGCGGATCCGCCCCGGATGTCCGGAACTCGCGACGGTGACCCGGGGCTGGGACGGCGTACCTACCCCGCTGTGGCGCAAGCGGCTGGCCCGGCACGTCCGGGAGTGCGCCGACTGCGGACGCGCCGGCCACGATCTCCTGCCGGTGGAGGGCCTGCTGGCCGGGCTGCCGCTGTTGCCGGTGCCGCCGGGTCTCGGCGAGCGGTTCAAGGCGTCGGCCGGCGCGTACGCGGCGCCACCGCGTGGCCTGGGCCGGTTGTTCGGTACCGGGGCGCGCGGGGTGGCCGGCCCGGTCTCGGCCGCCGCCGCGGTCGCCGGCCTGGTCGTCGCGGTGCTGCTGGCGGTGCAGCTCAGCCGGCCGGGCGAGCCGGAGACGACGGCCCTCGCCGGTCCGGATCCGGCGCCGGGTGCCGCCGCGACGACCGGCGGTGGGCCGGGCCCGAGCCCCGGCGTCGGCACGCCGACCCCGTCGACCGGCACGCCGACCCCGACGGCGACCCCGAGCCGGCGTACGTCGGGTCGGCCGGCCGTGCCGGCGGCGCCACCCCGGACGTCGGAGAAGAAGGGCGTCGCGGTGTGGAACTTCCCCGGGGTCAGTCAGGCCCTCGCCAACTCCGGGGCGAGCTGGTACTACACCTGGGCGGCACACCACGACGGGGTCAGCACACCACGTGGGGTGCAGTTCGTGCCGATGATCTGGGGTCGGGACCACGTCACCAGCGCGAACCTGGCCCGGGCCAGGAGCGCCGGACCGTACCTGCTCGGGTTCAACGAGCCGGACCTGGCCGGCCATGCGGAGATGAGCGTGGAGGAGGCGCTGGACCTCTGGCCGAAGTTGCAGGCGACCGGCAGCAGGCTGGGCAGCCCGGCGGTCGCCTTCGGCGGTGACCGGCCCGGCGGCTGGCTCGACCGGTTCATGTCCGGGGCGAAGGAGCGCGGTCACCGCGTCGACTTCATCGCGCTGCACTGGTACGGCGGGGACTTCCGGACCGTGAACGCGGTGAGCCAGCTCCGGTCCTACCTGCAGGCGGTGTACGAGCGGTACCGGAAGCCGATCTGGCTCACCGAGTTCGCCCTGATCGACTTCTCCTCGGGGCAGGCCCGGTTCCCCAGCCAGCAGGAGCAGGCAGCCTTTGTCACGGCCGCCACGAAGATGCTCGGCGGACTGTCGTACCTGCAGCGGTACGCCTGGTTCGGGCTGCCCGCCACCGACAAGGACCGCAGCGGGTTGTTCCGCAGAGGTGACCAGCCGACCGCGGTCGGTCGGGCGTTCCAGGCGGCCGGTTGACCGGGAACTCCGGCAAGGGGGACAGAGTGGCGGGGAGTCCACGGTGAGCCGGGTCGGGGAGCGGGTACGTCCGGTCGACCTGGCCCGGCTGGTGAACGTCTCGACGCAGCAGATCCGCAACTACGTCGACGCCGGGATCCTGCCCCCGGCACCCCGTACGCCGAACGGCTACCGCAGCCTCACCGACCGGCACCGGCGGGCCCTGCTCGCGTACCGGGCGCTGGCCAGGGGGTACGGCTGGGGTGCGGCGCGGGCGATGATGCAGGCGATCCACGGCGGGCAGCTCGCCCGGGCGTTCGAACTGCTGGACGCCGGCCACGCCGCCCAGCACGAGGAGCGGCGGCTGCTCCGGGAGACCGGCGAGGCGCTCGATCGGATCGCCGGTCAGCCCACGGGAGGGGACCGGACCGGGGACTCCAGGGCCGGGCTGCGGATCGGGGAACTCGCCGCGCACCTCGGGGTCCGGACCAGCGCGCTGCGGGTGTGGGAGGCCGCCGGCCTGCTGACCCCGGGCCGGGAACGGGGCACCGGGTATCGCCGGTTCGGCCCGGACGACGTGCGCGACGCCCGGATGATCTGGCTGCTCCGTCAGGCGCGCTACCCGTTGCCGCAGGTCCGCGAGATCATGGACGGCCTGCGGCGTACCGGGAGCACGGAGGCGCTGCGGGCGGTGGTCATGCAACGCGACGCGGAGCTGACCCGGCGGGCGGGCGCCATGCTCGAAGGCGCCGGCCGGCTGCACGACTACCTCACGGCCTACCCGCCGACCGGGACGACATCGGACGCCGTCACCGTCGACGGTCCGGCACCGGTTGACACGGTGCCGGATGGCGTGGTGCCGGGTGACACGGTGCCGGGGCCCGACCCGGCGGACTAGGCTGCCGACGTGCAGTCCGTGCCGTTCCATCTCGCCGGGCGGCCCACCGAGGGCCCGGAGCCGCTGATCGTCCGGCAGCCGTACGACGGCCGGGAGGTCGGCCGGACCAGTTACGCCGACCCCGACCAGGTCGAGGCGGCGGTCGCCGCCGCCGGGGCCGTCGCGGACCGGGCCGCGGCCCTCCCGGCGTACGTCCGGGCGGAGGCCCTGGACCACGTCTCCCGGCGGCTCGCCGAGCGGGCCGAGGAGGTCGCCCGCCTGGTCGGCGCGGAGAGCGGCAAGCCGATCCGCTGGGCCCGGGTGGAGGTCTCCCGGGCCGTCTCGGTGTTTCGGTGGGCCGCCGAGGAGGCCCGTCGGTTCTCCGGCGACCTGCAACGGCTCGACACCGAACCGGCCGGCCAGGGGCGGCTCGCCCTGGTCCGCCGGGTGCCCCGGGGTCCGGTCCTCGGCATCACCCCGTTCAACTTCCCGCTGAACCTGGTCGCCCACAAGGTCGCCCCGGCGCTGGCGGTCGGCGCACCGATCGTGGTGAAACCGGCGCCGAAGACGCCGCTGAGCGCGCTGCTGCTCGGCGAACTGCTCGCCGAGGTGACCGAGCCCGACGGCCCCGGCAGCGGGCTGCCGGCCGGGATGTTCTCGGTGCTGCCGGTCCCCGACGACCGGGCCGGTGACCTGGTCGCCGACCCGCGGCTACCGGTGGTCTCGTTCACCGGTTCCGGCCCGGTCGGTACGGCGATCCGCCGGGCCGCCCCGGACAAGCACGTCACGCTCGAACTCGGCGGGAACGCCGCCGCGGTGATCTGCGCGGACTGGTCGTCCGACGCCGACCTCCGGTGGGCCGCCGAGCGGATCGCCACCTTCGGCAACTACCAGGCCGGGCAGAGCTGCATCGCGGTGCAGCGGGTCCTCGTCCACGAGTGGCTCCACGACGGTTTCCTGCCCCGGCTGGTCGACGCCGTCCGGGCCCTACGGACCGGGGACCCGGCCGACGAGACGACCGACGTCGGGCCACTGATCAACGAGGCGGCGGCCCGACGGGTGGAGAGCTGGGTCGACGAGGCGGTGACCGCCGGGGCGACCATCGAGGTCGGCGGCCGCCGCTCCGGTACGGGCTTCGCGCCGACCGTACTCACCGGAGTGCCAGCGGGCAGCCGGGTGAACACCGAGGAGGTCTTCGGGCCGGTGCTGGTGGTGGCGCCGGTCGCCGACGACGCCGCCGCGTTCGACGCGGTAAACAACTCGGCGTACGGGCTGCAGGTCGGCGTCTTCACGCACAGTCTGCAGACCGCGTTCGCCGCGCACCGGGCACTCCGGGTCGGCGGGGTGATCGTCGGCGACGTGCCGTCGTACCGGGCGGACCAGATGCCGTACGGCGGGGTGAAAGACAGCGGCGTCGGCCGGGAGGGCGTACGCAGCGCGATGGACGACTACACCGAACCCCGGGTGCTGGTGCTGTCCGGAGTGGACCTGTAGGGACGGCCTGCCGGAGCGCTGTGCCCCGGCTCACCAGGTGCCGTGGCGCTCTCGGCTCGCCGGGGTCCCCTCAGGCGTCGGGTTCACCAGGTGCCGTCGTCGTGCACCCGGTGCGCGGCGCGGCCGAGCAGCAGGTTGGTCAACGCGTCGTCGATGCCGGAGCCGATGAACCACTCGCCGGCCTGGTCGAGGGCGAAGACCCGCTCGTACTCGTCCATCGCCAGGATGCTGTCGCCCTGCTCGGTGCCGATCGGGAAGAGCCGGGCCCGGATCAGGGTCGCGAAGTCACCGAGGCTGTCCGCGGTGTGCGCCGCCGCCCGGGGATCCAGGTCGAAACGCCGGATCCAGACCTGCTCGCCGGGGCCGCGCCGGGCACTGACCAGCCCGGGGAACCGGGTCAACGCGCTCTCGACCGCCGGGAAGCTGGTATGCCGGTGCCGTTGGCCGGGCGTCTCGACGACCGTTGCGATCGCGTTGCGGGCCAGCAGGTCGTCGCCGAACTGTGGTCGCCAACCCGCCTCGACCAGCGCGGCACCCACCTCCGACGGGAACCGGCCCGGCTCGGGCAGCGGTTGCGGACCGGGGCGGGACTCCTCGGTGTACGCGAGATCCGACCAGGGCAACACCCCGAAGTGGACCAGCGCCCGCAGGCACGGCTCGCAGGGCCGGTCGGCCGGTCCGCCGTACGGGTCGCCGGACTCGCGTACCCGGAACAGGGCGAAGTGGGCTGTGGTGAGCAGTTCCCGGGCCACCGGCAGGGTCAGGGTGGGCTGGCGCAGGTTCGTCTGCCGGCGGTCGTACTCGTGTAGCAGGTCCGAGAGCACGATCAGTTCGGCGTGCCGGTCGCCGCCCCGGACCAGGTGACCGGACGGCAGGTCGGCCAGGTACGCCGCGACCAGCGGGTGGTGCCGGAGTTCGAGGTCACCCTTGGCGCCCCGGGCGACGTACCGGTCGGTGCCGAGGCTCAGGTGGGCGGCGGTGCCCGGCGTCGCCGGTCGGCGGCTCGTCCGACGTAGTTCGACGGCGGGGTCGACGGTTCGGATCCGGGGCGGCCGGGTGGCCCGGTCCTGGCGGTAGAGGTCCTGCACGACCGGGGAGGGCAGCCGGGGCCAGTTGGTCATCTCGCCGGTTTCCCGGTCGATGACGGTCAACGTCCCGTCGCCCGGTGCCACCGGTACGTCGACCGGGATCCGGGACCAGACGACGTAACCGAGGTCGAACTCGTCGACCACGGGGTCACATTCGCAGCCCAGACGTACGCCGTCCTGGCGCGACCACTCGGCGGCGATCCTGGTGACTTCCTCGTGGCTGATCACTGTGGACTCCCCGTCCGGTCGCCGGGCCGGTCGTCTGCCGAACCACTGGAGACAGCGGCCCTGTCCGTCGGTAGGATATCCGACTACCCAAAGCGATGACGGGGGTCGGCTGTGGTGGATGGCGCGAACCGCGACGCGAACCGAGCACTTCGGGCCCGCTTCGACGAGGTGTACGGCCAGTACGAGCGGCTCCGGTCCGGGTTGGCCGACCTGCAGGGGCAGTTGGCCGCGTTCCGGGCGACCGAGTCGTCGGACGACGGGCTGGTGACGGCGACCGTCGGCCCTCGTGGACAACTGGTCAAACTGGAGCTTGACCGTCGTATATACCGTGACGGCGACGCGAACGCGCTGGCCGCGAAGATCACCGCGACCGTGCAGCGGGCCGCCGACGCGGCCTCCGTCGGAGTGCAGGGACTTGTCGGCAACTACCTGCCCGCCGGCTCGGGGGCGGCCGACTTCCTCAAGGACGGCGACTTCGGCAGCCTGCTCCGGCGTAGTGACGCGGCCCTACGCGAGGAGGCGGAGCGGCGTGAGTGAGCAGGAGCTGTGGCTCGACCCGGGGCGGGCGCAACGGTCCGGCACCGATCTGTCGTACGCCGGTAAGGCGATCACCGCGCAGCACGACGGGCTGGGCGCCGAGATCAGGGCCGCCAGCGCGAACCGTCCGTGGGGCAGGGACGAGATCGGCGAAGCCTTCGAGCAGCGTTACCGCGGCTTCGAGGCAACGATCATGAAGGCCTGGCAGAGCGTCGGCCGGTACGTGGAGACGTTGGGCGCCAACGTCACGCAGTCGGTGCAGGCGAGCGTGCAGACCGACACGGCCAACTCGCAGCGCATCCAGCACGTGGACCGGTGACCGGGCGGGACCGACGGGAGGCGACGCCTCATGACCATTCTGCCCAGCCCGATTCCCCACCCCTCGACTTCTCCCCCTGGGACCTGCCCGGTTGGGTCTACGAGGCGCTGGAGTGGGTGATCGGGGTCGAGTGGCCGGAGGGGAACGAGAAGGAGGTCTGGGACCTCGCCGACCGGTGGTTCGAGCTGTCCGCCGGAATCGCCGGCCCCCGGGACGACGCGATCACCGCCGCGAGCGGGGTCCTCGACGGGTACGGCCACACCGGCTCGGTCGGTCAGGCCTTCGACCAGGCGTGGCGCCAGGTGGCCGACGGCGAGGAGGCGCCGCTCATCCTGCTCGCCGACGTGGCCCACGAGCTGGGGAAGCTGGTCGAGGAGTGCGGCTGTGACATCGAGGCTGCCAAGATCGAGGTTTGGATCCAGCTCGGCATCCTGGTGGCGGAGCTGATCGGTCTCGGGATAGCCGTCGTCCTCACCCTCGGCGCCGCCTCCCCGGCGGCGGCCGCCGCGATGGCCGTCACCCGGGAGATCATCAAGATGATCTTCAAGCGGCTGATCGGGCAGCTGGCCAAGAAGGCCCTGCGCAAGGGCGCCAAGGAGGCCGCCGAGAAGGCGGCGAAGGAGGTTTCGGAGCGGGGCCTGAAGTCGTTCGCGAAGCGGGCCGGCATCGACGGTCTGAAGGAGGCGGGCGAGGAGGTCGCGATCGACGGCGGCATCCAGGCCTACCAGAACAGCACCGGCCGGCGGGACGGCCTGGACATGGCCTCGCTGGGCATGTCGGCGGTGGGCGGCTTCGCCGGCGGTGCGGCCGCCTCGGTCGCCAGCCTGGGGCCGAACGCCTCCGGTGGGGCCGGCAGGTTCTTCGAGAACGTCGGCCGGGAGATGGGCGGCGAGGTGATCGCCGAGAACGCGGCGAGCCTCGCCACCGGCAACGGATTTGTCTCGCTCACCGATGCCGGAATGGCGGCGACCTCGGGCGCGGCGAGTTCAACGGTGAACCAGGCCAGCGACGCCGCCAGCAACCGGCTGGAGGGCCGGCTCGACGGGCTGTCCGGCCTGCCCGCCCCGCCCGGCGCGAACCCCGGTCTGGCCGCCGACCCGGTGGCGGGCCCGGCTGGTTCCACCGGCGCCCCACCGGGAGCCGGTCCCGCCGGCCCGACGAGTGGCGGGCCGGGTCCCTCGGGTCTGGCCGGGAGCGGGTCTGTTCCCTCAGCCCTGGCCGGCGGGCCGTCGACCGGGCCGGATCTGTCGTCCTTGGCGGGCGGTTCGGTCGGAAGCACCTCGCTGGCCGGTGACGCCCCGGCGGGCAGTCCCTCGGCGTTCACGGGATCGTCCGGCGGTCCGTCGGCGACCTCGTTCGGACCGACGGGGCTGCCGGGTCTGTCGGACGTCGCCTCGGGACCGTCGGCCACGACGGGCGGCTCCACGGCGCCGACCGGCGCTCCGGTGGGTGGGCCGACCTTCGGTGGCCTGTCGGTGGAGGTGGGACCGGCCGGTGCGGCGGTGGGCGGCCAGGCGACTGGAGCGACCGCCGGGGTGAGCCTGCCGTCGGTGGAGGCCACTCCGGTGACAACCCTGCCGGCCGCCCTGTCCCTCGACGCGACCGGTCCCGTGACCGTGCCGAATGTCGAGGTCGCCACGACCGGCCCGGTGGTGAGCGTCGACGCCGCCGCGACCGGCCCCACGACCGGCCCGGTGGTGAGCGTCGACGCCGCCGCGACGACCACCGCCGGTGATGTCGCCGCGAATGCCTCGGTGTCCGCGCCGGTCGGAGGTGTCGCGGCGGAGAGCCAGACAAGCGCCGAACGGCCCACCACGGTGGGACTCGCCGGGGTCGCCACCCCGGTCGTGGAGACGCCGGGGACGGCGCAGTCGACGGGCACGTCGGTCGGTGCGGGTGTCTCCACCGGCGGTACGCCCACCCCGGCCGCGGCCTCCGTCACGGTGACCGGGACAGCGGCCGGGCCGGCCGTTCCACAGCAGTCCGTCGCCCCGCCGTCGGCGGCCCCGGTCCCCGGCGCTGGACTCGCCACCCCCGCGCCGGTCGGTGGAGCGACCATGCCGGCGGTGTCGGTGACCGGGCCGTCGCCATCGGCCGGACCGGCGCTGTCCACGCTGACCGGCACCCCGGTCGGCGGCGTCACCGCCCCGGTCACTCCGGCCGGCCCGACCATTCCGCCGGCTTCGGCAACGCCGGCTGCCGGTGGCCCGTCCGTCGCGCCGGCCCTGCCGCCGACCCCGGTCGGACCGGCCGGTCCGGTGGCACCGTCGGTCGGTGGGCCACCGACGCCGCCCGGCCCACCGGGCTCCGCCGTCCCGGGGCCCGGGCCGAGCAGTTCCAGCGTCCCGGCCACACCCGCGCCGCCCCGGCCACCGGGTGAGGGACCCACGCCGCCCCGGCCACCGGTCGGGCCGTCCGGTCCGGCCGTACCGCCAGCGTCGACGGCCGCGCCTGCGCCGGTTGCACCCCCGCCGGTCGTGCCACTGACGCCGCCGTCCGGCGGGCCGCCGGTGGACGCCCCGCGCGGCGACAGTGGAACCCGGGTGCCGGAGCAGCGCACGCCCGACAGTCCGGGTCCCCGGCCCACGAGCGAGGACCGGTTCGGCGTGGTGGTGGCGGCGCCCGGCTCCGGCCGCCCGTCCGGGACACACCCGAACAGCGGCCAGGACCCGCGCCGGTCCGAGTGGGCCCGGTACGAGCAGAACCGGCGGGCGGACACGGCCGAGCCGCTGCGTCGGCAGGCCGATCGTGAGCGGGCGGTGGCGCGGGAACTGGCCACCGAGGCGCAACGTCTGCGGCAGTCGGGCGACCCGGCCCGGGCCGCGCTGTTCCAGCAGAGCGCGGATCGTACGGCGGCGTTGGCGGAGGCGCTCGCCCACCAGGCGAACCGGGTCCTGACCGGGCAGGTCAGACCACCGGTCGTCCGCGTCGACAGCGACACCGACTTCGTCCGGCTGAACACCGACTCCGGTCTGCTCGCCACCGGTGGCGTCCGTACCGGCAACCGGTCTGCGCTGACCGGCACGGACCATCCGCCGTCGATCGACCGGTCCCGCCGCTACAACCAGCGGTTCGGGCTGCGCCCGCCGCTCGCGGCCGACCAGGTGAACCTCGAGAACCAGATGCCGCGCAACCCGGACGGCAGCGTGGTCCGCAACGCCGATCCGCGGTGGGGCCGCTGGTTCGGGTTGGGCAACGACGGCGGGCCGGCCGCCGACCCGACCCGGGGCATCAACTGCGTGGACTGCGTGCTGTCGTTTTTCGAAACGTGGGCACACGGCCGGCCGCGGGTCTCCGCGCCCCGGACCTTCGACGCGTACGCCGAGGGTGACCCGAGCCGACCGCTCGACGGGGAGTGGGACGGCCCGGGGCGGATCGAGGACGCCACCGGAGGGCGGTTCCAGCAGCTCCGTACACAGGTCGACGGGGTTGACCCGGCGGCCGACCGGGCTGCCGTCGAGGCCGCGTACGGCGACCTGGAGGCTCAGCTCAGGGCCGGCGGCCCCGGCTCGATGGCCTTCCTGCTGAACAAGTGGGAGGGGGGTGCCGGACACGCCTGGGCCGCGATCAACCAGAACGGCACGGTCCTCTACGTCGACATGCAGACCGGCCAGATCGCCGACCGGCCGCTCTACGGCCACAGCGGCACGCCCTCTCCGTCCAACGTTATCCAGATCGACGCCCTGGTGGTCGGTCCGGACGGGCGGCCGATGCCGATGGCCAACCGTCCGACCGGGGTGGCCAGCAGCCGTCCGCCGCTGGGCGCCAGCCCGGCGTCGGCTCTCGAACCAACCGTCGACGCCACACCGGTGGCGCAGTCGGAGCCCGGTGCCGCCATTCCCTCGGACTACGCCGGCAACACTCCGGGTAACTCCGGTCCCCCGGTTGGCTACACGCCGCTGACCGCGCCGGACTCCTCGACGTTCGTGGACGGCAACGGCTACCCGCACCACATAATCCCGAACCCACCCCCGGGGCGGGACGCTGACGCGGTGAACTTCCTCAACGACCGGCTGCGGGCCGACGGTGAGCTGTACGACCCCAGCACCGGAAACGGTTCAATGTTCTACAACCAGGACGAGAACGATCCGTACATGGCCAGCCTCAAGGGGGTGGTGACCACGGCCGACGGGAAGGTCACCGTCGCCGGTACGACCGCCGACGTCATCAAGGTCAACTGGGTGAACGGACAGATGGTCAGCGTGGACTCCTACGACCTGACGACCGCTCGGTTGGGCCGGGAGGCCGCGGCCGTGAAAACGGCGACCAACAAGATGGGTACCGGCCCCACCCAGAAGAAGCAGACCCAGTACGTGGTGCTGCTGGCCATCGACGACGCGCAGGCCGAGGCGATGCGGAGGGAACTGGGCACCGTGCAGAACGTTCGGATCATCTGCCTGGACTCGGGATTCGACACCGGTGGGTTCCGGAGTGAGGCACACGTGGAGGCCCTGACCACAGCGGGGCTGCCGACCGCGGACGCGGTCGGCGACGGCGCCGGGAACAGTTCACCGGGCGCGGACCCCGACCCGGCGGGTGGTTCACCGGGAGGTTCGTCCTCCGGCCAGGGGCCGGCCGGTTGACCGGCGGAGCGGTGCCTCGGGTTACCGGGCCGGCGACGGCGGCATCCGCGAATGCCGGGAATTCGATTCAAACAAGGAATTGGAACTGATTTGACAGGGCCTGTGCCTATTTTTACGATCGCCGGACGCGATGACTTGAAGGGCGGCGTGTCGTGAGCGTATTGGGTGACCTGGTGCGGCTGGACCCAGAGCTTCTGGAAGAGCTTCGGTCCGTACCCGGCGAGGCATACGACCGCCTGTTGGAGATGGACCCCGAGTACCGGGTGGATCTCGACCGTGACTGGGCCGTGCTGTCCTTTCTGATGCGAACGGCGGGTTTTCCGCTGGATCCGATGACCGCCGGCCAGGCGTTTCCGGACGAGGACACCGCCTGGGGCGCGGGCGACGACTATCCGCTCTCCCGCTCACTGACGCCGCCCGAGGTGGCGCAGATCGCGGATCGACTGAACCGGACGTCTTTCGATGTGCTGGCGCCGCACCTGCCGGCGGCACTGGCCGCGAATGACCGCTCGGGTGTTCCACTGACCGCCGAACGCCTCGACGGTATCGGGCGTCTGGTCGGTCAACGTTACGCTGCGCTGGTCACCTTTTTTGACATCGCTGCGAAGAATGCTCAGTGCACCGTGTTCTGGGCGGCCTGACCCGTTCGTCGACCGGATCGGTATTCGGGAGCGATCCGATTCGCGGGGCGCCTCGGGCGATCGGGAAAGCCCGGAGACGGCCGGCCGTCAGGGACGTCCACATCGCTCTCCTAGTATCGGACGAGGACTATGAGTGAGGGCCGGGTCCGTTATTACCTCGACTGGGGCATTGCGCCGGGTGAGGAGGTCGCCGAGTCCGAGGCGGTTGCGGAGGGCGACTACTCGCGTGGGCACTTCGACGAGTTGGGCCAGCCGGATTTCGTGGAGTTGTTCGAGGACGGCGGCGTCTTCCACGTCGATTACTGGTCGACCGACCTGGCGGCGGTCCGCGACCGTCACCTGCGGCAACATCCGGGCATCCCGTTCGGCGTCCAGATGCCGGTGGAACGCGAGGGCGGGTATCGGTGGGACGTGTCGCTTCGTCACGACCGGCAGGGGGAGCAGGTGGGCCGGATCTTCATCCTCCACGACGAGGCCGGGCGGCCGGTGCTGGACGTCGCCGTAGACGCCCAGAACCGGCTCAGGAAACTCGAAAAGCAGCAGCACCATTCCACGGGTAAGGTGCGGTACGTCTTCCGGTATGACGTCGACGGAAAAATCGTGGACATCTACGACAATGTCAAGGGCGACAATCTCCGAGTCGACGAGGTGCTCCGTTTCATCGACGATCCGGATTTCTATCGGGATGGATTCTCGTTGCCGGCCGGAGTCTCCGGTAGGGTTCTGTCGCCGTTCTCGAGCGGCCAGGCGAGTTGACCGGGAGTTGTCGCCCGATCCGGTCGCGCTACTGCTGTCGACGGATCGGCGAACGGCCGTACGCCGCTGTCGGAATCTGCCGTGCCTGCGATGAATACCGAGGCGTCTCTTTTTCAACTGTCCAATGTTGATCCGTCAAGGGTGTCGTGACCTTCTGGTGATCGGGAGGCCGTTGGCGGCGGATTCTCGGTGCGCCCGGGTTGCCTCCCCGGCCACCCGGGCACCATCCTGCGTCGGTGGACGTGACAACCGCGATGACCTCGCCGCCACGTACGGTCGCCGAGGCGGAGGCCGTCCAGGACCGGTTGCGACCGCGGGTCGACCTGGTCGGGCCGGGGCCGGCCAAGCCCCGGACGGTGGCGGGCCTCGACGTGGCGTACGCCGAGGACGGTGACCGGCTCGCGGCGGCGGTGGTCGTGCTCGACGCCGCGACCCTGGCGGTCCGGGACGCGGTGGTGCTGCCCGGCCGGGCAGCCTTCGCCTATGTCCCCGGCCTCTTCGCGTTCCGGGAACTGCCGACCCTGCTGGCCGCGCTCGACCGGCTGACCGTCGAGCCGGAACTGCTGGTCTGTGACGGGCACGGGTTGGCGCATCCCCGGCGGTTCGGGCTCGCCTGCCACCTGGGGGTACTGACCGGGCTGCCGGCGATCGGGGTCGGCAAGACCCCGTTGGTCGGCCGCTGGGACGAACCCGGGCACGGTCGCGGCTCCTGGACGGCGCTGGTGGACGGCGTGGACGAGGTGGGGCGGGTGCTGCGTACCCGGGACGGGACCAAACCGGTCTTCGTCTCGGTCGGGCACCGGATGAGTCTGGACAACGCCGCCGCCCAGGTGCTCAACCTGGCCCGCCGGTACCGGCTGCCGGAGACGACCCGGGAGGCGGACCGGCTGTGCCGTACGGAGCTTCGCCGGCTCGGTGGCGGCTGAGCCCCGACGACGGGACTCGGCGCCGGGAGCCGCCATCGGTGGCCGTGGATCCGAACCGGATGTCGGGTCGGGAGTCGGACGATTCGGCCGGCGACGCACGGGGCATGAGAGGAAGGGACGGTGGTCGGCCACCGGTAGCCTGTGCCCGGACCCGAACTGCGACAAGCGAGGTAATCATGTCCCTGCGGCGTGGCATCACCTGGTTCGGAACGCTCTGCGCGGCCGTCGGTGCCACGCTCGCGGCGGGGGCCGTGCCGGCCGCCGCAGCCGGGGAGACGGTCCGGGTCAGCGCGTCCAGCAGCTTCAGCGCCGGCGGCTCACCGGGCGCGGTGTCGGTCAAGGTCTCGATGCGGTCCGGCGAGTGTGTGAACGTACGGACCCGGGTCGGCGTACAGCTGCCGGGGCTGACCCCGGCCCTGGTGCGGATGCACGTCGCGGCGGACGGCGCCTGGCGGCCGGTGCCGGTGAGTCAGGGCGGCGACGGACTTGTCGTCTCCGAGCGCACCGCGCCGGGCCAGGCCGAACTCTGTGCCCGGAAGAGTGTCAGCAGCCGGTACCGGGTCACCATGCTGGCCGGTGCGCCGCCCGGCCGGATGACCGTGCTGGGTGAGGCGTACGCGGTGGGTGGGGGGCTGCTCGGCCAGCACATCGACACCGCCCGGATGACCGGCCGGACCGGGGCGCTCGCGCTGCCGACCCGGTCGACCCCGACCCCGACGCCGGAGGCCACCGAGTCGGCCGAGTCCGACGAGCCGGCGGCGGAGTCCACCCAGGATGTGGCCGCCGGTCTGCCGGCCACGTCGAACGCCGCCGAGAACTCCGGTGGCGGTTTTGGGATCGGGACCCTGGTGATCCTGGTCGGCCTGGTGATGGTCGCGATCGGGATCGCGCTGCTGGTGGTGCTGGTCCGGCGGGGTCGGGCGGACCGGGCCGAGCGGGCCGGCCGGACCGTCGCCCCGGCCCGGGGTGGCCTGCCGCCGGTCGACACCCTGCCGACGGCGCCGATCCAACGGGGGGCCAGCCTGTACGGCGGTACCGGGCGTCCCGGCCCGACCGGCCGTCCGCCGGCCGGTCCCCTCGGTTCCGGGCCGGTTGGCTCCGGTCCGGTCGGCGCGGCACCGATGGGCAACGGCCCGGTGCCCGGCAATCCCGTGCCCGGCGGTCCGGCCGGTGCCGAGCGCACCCTGATCCTGCCGACGAGCGGATACAGCCGGTCCCGCCGGGACAGCCGGTCGACGGCGGGCGCCCCGGTTTCACCGGCACCTGGCACTCCGGTTTCACCTCCGGCTCCGGGCAGCCGGGTAGGGCCGGGTTCGGTCGCGCCGGTGTCGCCCGGCCAGCCGGTGCCGACCCAGTCGGGTGCGGAGCCGACGCAGCGAATCACGCCGGGTGTGGGTGCGGAGCCGACGCAGCGGATCACGCCGGGTGTGGGGGCCGATCCGACGCAGCGGATCACCCCGGCTGTGGACCGGACGCAGCAGATGGCGGCCGGGGACGGGGCGGCCGGTGGGGTCGACGCCACGTTCATCCTGCCCCGTACTCCTCCGCCGCAGGCGTAGGGAGGTATCTCCGCCGCCCGCCGGTACGGCCCCGGCGGGCGGTGCATCGGCATGGGGCGGGTCGGGGCGTTCGGCTCCGATACGCTCAAACCGTTGACCAAGTGGCCGGCTGAGGGGCGAGATCTTGTCTGATTTGTCCGCTATTGTCAAGGCGTACGACGTCCGTGGCACCGTTCCCGAGCAGTGGGACACGCGTGCGGCCGAGGCGTTGGGCGCGGCCTTCGCACAGCTGCTCCGTACCTCCGGGGAACAGCGCGAGACCGTCGTGATCGCCCACGACATGCGGGCGTCCTCGCCCGGGCTGGCCGCCGCCTTTGCCGCCGGGGTCCGGGCCGAGGGGCTCGGCGTGCTCGACGTCGGACTCGGCAGCACCGACCTGCTCTACTACGCCTCGGGCAGCCTGGACCTGCCCGGCGCGATGTTCACCGCCAGCCACAACCCGGCGCAGTACAACGGCATCAAGATGTGCCGGGCCGGTGCGAAACCGATCGGCCAGGACAGCGGACTCGCCGAGCTGCGGGACCGCGCGCAGGCGCTGCTGGACAAGGAGGAAGCCCGGCCCACGCCGCAGGTGCTGCCCCCGCTGGAGCGCCGGGACCTGCTCGCCGCGTACGCCGCCCACCTGCGTACCCTCGTCGACCTCTCCGGGATCCGGCCGCTGAAGGTGGTCATCGACGCCGGCAACGGCATGGGCGGACACACCGTGCCGGCGGTGCTCGGCGACGCGGTCCTGCCGGCCCTGCCGCTGGAGATCGTGCCGCTCTACTTCGAACTCGACGGCACGTTCCCGAACCACGAGGCGAACCCGCTCGACCCGGCGAACCTGGTCGACCTGCAGGACGCCGTACGCCGGCACAACGCCGACCTCGGGCTGGCCTTCGACGGCGACGCGGACCGCTGCTTCGTGGTCGACGAACGGGGCGAGCCGGTCTCCCCGTCCGCGATCACCGCCCTGGTCGCCGTCTGTGAGCTGGCCAAGCACCCCGGCGCCACGATCATCCACAACCTGATCACGTCCAGCGCCGTGCCGGAGATCGTCCGCGAGCACGGCGGCCAGCCGGTCCGCAGCCGGGTCGGGCACTCGTTCATCAAGGCCGAGATGGCCCGGACCAACGCGGTCTTCGGCGGCGAACACTCGGCGCACTACTACTTCCGCGACTTCTGGTTCGCCGACACCGGCATGCTGGCCGCGATGCACCTGCTGGCCGCCCTCGGCGAGCAGGACGGCCCGCTCTCCGCGCTCGCCGCGGACTACGAACGGTACGTCGCCTCCGGTGAGATCAACTCGACGGTACGGGACCAGCGGGCGAAGCTGGCCGAGGTACGGCAGGCGTACCCGGACGCCGAGACCGACGACCTGGACGGGCTGACCATCCGGTTCCCCGACGGGGCCTGGATCAACCTCCGCCCGTCCAACACCGAACCGCTGCTGCGGCTCAACGTCGAGGCGCCGACCGCGCAGCGGATGGCGACGCTGCGCGACGAGGTGCTCGGGCTGGTCCGTCGATAAGATCCCTCGGGCCGGTTCGGCATGTCACCCGGCCCGCCCACCCACGTGGAAGGAGCCGCGAAGTGGCCCTCGACCCGCAGTTGCTGGAGATTCTGGCCTGCCCGGACACGCACCACGCCCCCCTCGACTACGACGCGTCGGCGCAGACCCTGACCTGCACCGAGTGCGGGCGGATCTTCGAGGTACGGGACGACGTACCGGTGCTGCTCCTGGACGAGGCCCGTGGCGGCCCCGTCGAGCTGCTCGCCGACGAGACCGGCGGACCGGCGGAGCCGCGGTCATGATGATGGACGGCACGGCGGGCCTGCGCGGACGCCCGGTCGCGGACGACACGCTGCTCGACGACGTGGCGGCGCTGAGCGAGAACGACCCGGGCGGCATGCTCCGGCACACCGCCTCGGCCGGCGCCCAGGTCCGGGAGACCGCGGCGCTGACCGCCGAGGCCAACCTCGGGGTCCTCGCCGACGAGGGACGTCCCCGAGCCGTGGTGATCGCCGGCATCGGCACCGCCGCGCGGACCGGTGAGGTGCTCGCCACCGTCGCCGGACCGCGCTGCCCGGTACCGGTGATCCAGCACCGCAGCGCGGGGGTCCCCGGCTGGGTGGGCGCGGCCGACGTGGTCATCGCGGTCAGCGCCTCCGGACGCAGCCCGGAGGCGCTCGGCGCGGCCGAGGCCGCCGCCCGCCGGGGCGCCCGACTGGTCGCCGTCGGCGCCCCGGACTCCCAGCTCCAGTCGGTGGCCGAGGGGGCCCGGGCGCCGTTCGTCCCGGTGCCCCGCCGGGCGCCCGCCCGGGCCAGCCTCTGGGCGCTGACCGTGCCGGTGCTGCTCGCCGGACGCGCGCTCGGCCTGGTGAAGGTCAACGAGGCGGACCTGGCCGAGACGGCGGCCCGGCTGGACGCCGACGCCGACCGCTGCCGGCCCTCCGCCGAGTCGTTCGTCAACCCCGCCAAGTCCCTGGCGCTCGGGCTGGCCGGATCGGTACCGATCGTCTGGGGCTCGTCGCCGCTGGCGACGCTCGCGGCCCGACGGTTCGGTGACACCCTGTCGGCGAACGCCCGGTACCCGGTGGTGGCCGGCGCGCTCGGCGAGGCGGGCCGGGGCCGCGTCGGGCTGCTCGACGGGGTCTTCGGTGGCCTGGCCGAATCGAGCCGGGACATCTTCGCCGACCCTGACGAGGAGTCGACCGGGACACGGCTGCGGCTGGTCCTGCTCCGCGACGGCGGCCTGAACGCCGACGACGACACCGACGAGCCGCTGGTCGTGGAGGAGCGCCGGGCGGACGCGGTGCAGACCCTCGCCGACCGGCGCGGGGTGCGCTGTGACGTGGTCACCGCCGAGGGCGGCTCCACCCTGGAGCGGCTCGCCTCGTTGATCGCGGTACCCGACTTCGCCTCGATCTACCTCGCGCTGGCCCACGGCCTCGACCCGATGGCGGTACCGGCCATCACCGAGATGAAGGAGCTGGCCAACCCGTGACCGAGCAGATCGTCCGGCCCGGCGGCAGAGTGCCCCACCCCGGGGTGTCGTCGTGAGCGCCGGCGGGGGCACCAGGGCCATCGTCGCGGCCCTGCTGGCCAACCTGGGCATCGCCGCGACCAAGTTCGTCGCGTTCGCGCTCAGCGGCTCCTCGTCGATGCTGGCCGAGTCGATCCACTCGGTCGCCGACTCCGGCAACCAGGCGCTGCTGCTGCTCGGCGGGCGTCGGGCCCAGCGCAAGGCGACCCCCGAACACCCCTTCGGGTACGGCCGGGAGCGCTACATCTACGCCTTCATCGTCTCGATCGTGCTGTTCAGCCTCGGTGGCCTGTTCGCGCTCTACGAGGCGTACCACAAGTGGCACGAGCAGATGGACCACCCGGGCGGCATCGAGAGCTGGCGGTGGCTGCCGGTTGTCGTGCTGGTCATCGCGATCGGCCTGGAGTCGTACTCGTTCCGGACCGCGATCAAGGAGTCGAACGCGATCCGGGGCAAGGCCTCCTGGAAGGAGTTCGTCCGCCGGGCCAAGGCACCCGAGCTGCCGGTCGTGCTGCTGGAGGACCTCGGCGCGCTGCTCGGCCTGGTCTTCGCCCTGGTCGGTGTCTCGATGACCCTGGTCACCGACAACGGCTACTGGGACGCGGCCGGCACCGCGGCGATCGGTCTGCTGCTGGTGACGATCGCGATCGTGCTCGCCTTCGAGACCAAGAGCCTGCTGATCGGCGAGGGCGCCAACCCGGAGGACGTGGCGAAGATCGAGCGGGCGATCACCGACGGCGACGAGGTCGAGCGGATCATCCACATGAAGACCCTGCACCTCGGGCCGGAGGAACTGCTGGTCGCGGCGAAGGTCGCGGTGCGGCCGTACGAGACGGCGGCGGACCTCGCCGAGGGGATCAACACGGTCGAGGCGCGGATCCGCAACACGCTGCCGATCGCCCGGGTGATCTACTTGGAGCCGGACATATACCGGAACGCGGAGCAGCCGGCCGACGGGGTTTCGCAGCTCAAGGAGGCATAGAGGGTGGAGCCGCTGCACGGACGGATCCGCGACTACGCGTGGGGGTCGCGGACCGTCCTCGCCGAACTGCAGGGTCGTCCGACGCCGACCGAGGGGCCGGAGGCGGAACTGTGGTTGGGCGCCCACCCGGGCGATCCGAGCACGCTGCTGCGCGGCGACGCGCCGGTCAGCCTCGTCGAGGCGTTCGCCGCCGACCCGGAGCACTGGCTCGGCGCGGACGTGCTCGACCGGTTCGGGCAGCGGCTGCCGTACCTGCTGAAGGTGCTGGCTCCGGAGGCGCCGCTGTCGTTGCAGGCGCATCCGGACGCGGAGCAGGCCCGGGCCGGGTACGCGGCGGAGACGACGGATCCGGAGCTGACCCATCGCAACTACGTCGACCCGTACCACAAGCCGGAGATGCTGGTCGCGGTCTCGCCGTTCCAGGCGCTCTGCGGGTTCCGGGACCCGGCCCGTTCGGCGGAGTTGCTGGAGGCGTTCGGGGTGCCGGCGCTCGCGCCGGTGGTGACCGCGCTGCGCGGCGGGCTCGACGGGTTGCGGGACGCGGTCCGTACCCTGCTCAGCTGGCCCGCCGACGAGCGGGCCGGGCTGGTCGCGGCGGTGGTGGCGGCGGAGGTCCCGCCGGGGTACGCCCCGGCCGCCGACCTGGCCCGCGACCTGGCCGTACGCTATCCGGCCGACCCGGGCGTGCTGGTCGCGTTGCTGCTCAACCACGTCCACCTGGAGCCGGGTGAGGCGATCTGGATGCCGGCCGGCAACCTGCACGCCTACCTGTTCGGCGCCGGGGTGGAAATCCTCGCGTCCAGCGACAACGTGCTGCGTGGCGGGTTGACCCCGAAGCACGTCGACGTGCCGGAGCTGCTCCGGGTGCTGCGTTTCGAGGTGCTCGCCGATCCGGTGGTCAAGCCGGTCCCGGTGGTCCCCGGCGTGGTGACCTGGCCGGTGCCGGTCGACGACTTCGCCCTGCACGGGGTACGCCTCGACGACACCGTCGGGTCGGCGAGCGTCGAGGTCCGTGGGCCCCGGATCGTGCTCTGCCTCGCCGGTGCGGTGACGGTGGCCGACGCGGCCGGGTCGGTGCTGCTCGGGCCGGGGCAGTCGGCGATCGGGCCGGCGGACGGCGGGCCGGTGACGCTGAGCGGTGCGGGTGAGGCGTACGTGGCGTCGGTGGGTTCGCTTCCTCTTCCGGACTGAGGCTTGCGGGGCGTGCCGGGTGGGGGGTGGGGCCGGGCCGCCGGGGGCGACGCGCGCTACCCGGGACGGGGGAAAACAAACGTGAGTCGCCGCGAAACGGGAATTTGCGGATCGACTTGACACGGCTTTTGCTCAGTGTGACTCTGTGGGTACGCAGCGTTATCGCGACACGGGTCCGAGACGCGCGCGGGGAACCAAACCGGGGGGATGCGCGGGGCGGCCGGACACTGGGCGGGAGACGCCCGGGGACCGACCGCCCCGCGCGCTGTCCGGCGGTCACGGCCGCTTAGTGTCCGGATTGCGACCCCACCGTGCGCTGCCCCGATCCGTGCGGCGCGTAACGTGGAGGGTCGGCCAGCCGACCAGTACGACAGGAGCGTTCATGACCAGCACCCTCCCGGCACCCGCAGGTGGTCCGTCCGCCGGACCCCGCCCCGCGACCGTCGCCGAGGGCGACTACAAGGTGGCGGACCTGTCCCTCGCCGCGTTCGGGCGCAAGGAGATCCAACTCGCCGAGCACGAGATGCCCGGCCTGATGTCGATCCGTCGCGAGTACGCGGCGGAGCAGCCGCTGCGGGGTGCCCGGGTCACCGGCTCCCTGCACATGACGATCCAGACCGCCGTGCTCATCGAGACGCTGGTGGCGCTCGGCGCCGAGGTCCGCTGGGCCTCGTGCAACATCTTCTCCACCCAGGACCACGCCGCCGCCGCGGTCGTGGTGGGTCCGGAAGGGACCGTCGAGGAGCCCAAGGGCGTGCCGGTGTACGCCTGGAAGGGCGAGTCGCTGGAGGAGTACTGGTGGTGCACCGAGCAGGTGCTGCTCTGGCCCGACGGCCAGGGGCCGAACATGATCCTCGACGACGGTGGCGACGCCACCCTGCTGGTGCACCGCGGTGCCCAGTTCGAGGGTGCCGGCGCGGTACCGCCGGTGGAGACCGCCGACTCCGAGGAGTACGCGGTCATCCTCGGCCTGCTGCACCGGTCGCTGCGCGAGGACGACCGGCGCTGGACCCGGATCGCCGCCGGTATCAAGGGCGTGACCGAGGAGACCACCACCGGTGTCCACCGGCTCTACGAGATGCAGCAGAACGGCACCCTGCTCTTCCCGGCGATCAACGTCAACGACTCGGTCACCAAGAGCAAGTTCGACAACAAGTACGGCTGCCGTCACTCGCTGATCGACGGCATCAACCGGGCCACCGACGTCCTGATCGGCGGCAAGACGGCCGTCGTGATGGGCTACGGCGACGTCGGCAAGGGCTGCGCCGAGTCGCTGCGCGGCCAGGGCGCCCGGGTCATCGTCACCGAGGTCGACCCGATCTGCGCGCTGCAGGCGGCGATGGACGGCTACCAGGTCGCCACCCTGGACGACGTGGTGGAGACCGCGGACATCTTCGTCACCGCGACCGGCTGCTTCGACGTCATCCGGCACGACCACATGGCCCGGATGAAGCACCAGGCGATCGTCGGCAACATCGGCCACTTCGACAACGAGATCGACATGGCCGGGCTGGCGAAGCGTTCCGACGTGCAGCGGGTCAACATCAAGCCGCAGGTGGACGTCTGGCAGTTCGACGACGGCCACTCGATCATCGTGCTCTCCGAGGGCCGGCTGCTGAACCTCGGCAACGCCACCGGGCACCCGAGCTTCGTCATGTCGAACTCGTTCGCCAACCAGACGATCGCCCAGATCGAGCTGTTCACCAAGACCGAGCAGTACCCGGTCGGGGTCTACACGCTGCCGAAGCACCTGGACGAGAAGGTGGCCCGGCTGCACCTGGACGCGCTCGGCGCCAAGCTGACCGAGTTGACCAAGGAGCAGGCGGCGTACCTCGGCATTCCGGTCGAGGGTCCGTACAAGCCGGAGCACTACCGCTACTGAGCGCCGGCGCCGGCCGGGCCCGCCGAGTGCGGGTGCGGCCGGCGCGCGACCGTCGGAGCAGGGGAGCCCGGACCGTGGGCGGCATGCTGGCCGTCGCCGGTCCGGGCTCCGTCCGTTCCGGGTCGGTCGGGTCACCGGCGCTGCGGGCGTACCCAGGTCCAGACGCAGTAGACGAGCCAGACGACCGCGACCGCCGTGGCGAGTGGCCGCAACCGCAACGCGTTAAGCGCGATGATCAGCGCCAGGACGAACAGCCAGGGCAGGAACGCCTTCATCGGGCCGACTCACCGGCCCGGCCGGACTCGACCAAACCGTCCATGCCCGGCTGGTGGGGCCCGGGTGGCCCGGTCAGGGGCGCCGTGGGCGACGGCAGGGTCAGGACGCCCGGACGGCCCGGACCCGCCGGAACCGGAGCGGACCAGGGCCGGGCCGCGGTGGGCGGTGGCGTCGCCGCGCGTACCGCCGCCGCTGACCGCACCGCCGGCTGTGCCTCCGGTGCCGCCGGTCGTACCGTCGGTGCCGGGACGGTGTCGGCACCGGGCGGCGGAGTCTGGTCGCGGTCGGCCCGAGTGCCTCCGTCGTCGGCCGTGACTTCCGGCCAGAGCGCCATGGTCACCGACCGGGACCGGGCGAGCCGCTGCCGGGCCCGGAGATGCCGTTCGGTCAGCACCGCCGACAGGTACGCCCAATCGGGCAGGCCCGGCGGAGGCGGTGGGGAGGTCACCGCGGCGACCTCGGCCCAGAGCGAGGCGGCCAGCTGCCGTCGGGCCGGATCGGCCAGCGTCGGACCTCGGCTGAGCAGTTGGCGGACCGCCAGCGCGAGGCCGTCGTCCAGCCGGGTGAGGTCGAGGGTACGGGCCCAGCCCGCCAGCGCCGGCGTGGTGCCCGGTTGGTAGTGCGTGGCGGCCGGACTCCGTTCGTGGATGACCAGGGTGCCGGCCGCCAGATCGCCGAGCCGCCGACCGCGGGCGTCGGAGAGCATCACGGTCACCCCGGCCACCCAGGTGAGCAGTGGCAGCACCAGACCGGGCCACTCGACGGCGACCCCGACCAGGGCCCGGGTCACCGCCTGGCGGAAGCCCACCGGACCTCCGTCGTCGCGGACCACCCGGAGCCCGACGGCGAGTTTGCCGAGTGAACGGCCGTGGTTGAACGTCTCCCAGAGCACCGGATAGCCGATCAGGACCAGCACCGCCAGGACGGTCTGCAGGCCGCGGCCGACCGCCATGTCCGGCAGCCCCACGATCCCGCTGGCGGCCAGGGCACCGAAGGAGAGGGTGAGCACCGCCGCCAGGAGGAGGGCGAGCAGCACCTGGACGACCACGTCGATCAGGAGCGCGAGGACCCGCGAGCCGAGCCGGGCGACCCGGACGTCCAGTTCGACCGCCTCTCCGCTGACCAGACCGGCGTCGGCGCCGAGGCCGGCCGCGAATGCGGTCCGGGCCGAGCTCGGCCTCGGTGGTTGCGCTGTCACGTGCACAGTGAACACTATGGTCGCGAACTGACGAGGAGACGAGTTGGATCTCGATGCGTACGTGGCGGAGCACAACGCGCAGTGGCGACGGCTGGCCGTGCTGTGCCGGCGCCGCCGGTTGACGGCGGAGGAGGCCGACGAGCTGGTCGCCCTCTACCAGCGGGCGACCACCCAGTTGTCCGTGGTACGCAGCCGCCTGCCCGACCCGGCGCTGGTGGCCCGGCTGTCCCGGCTGGTCCTGGTCGCCCAGGGCCGGCTCACCGGGCGGCCCGGGTTCTCCTGGTCGATGGTCGGCCGGTTCTTCTCGACCAGCTTCCCGGCGGCGGTCTACCGGACCTGGCCGTGGTGGTGCGCGGTGGCGGTCGGGTTCTGCCTGGTCGCGGGCTTCTTCATGTGGTGGATCGCGGACCATCCGGAGCAGGCCGCGGCGCTGGTCGGCGACGAGGCCGCCGCCGAGATGTTCGCGTCGCGCTTCGTCGGCTACTACAGCGAGTACGCCGCGCCCAGCTTCGCCTTCCAGCTCTGGACCCACAACGCCTGGATCGCGGTCCGCTGCCTCGCCTCCGGGGTGCTCATCCTGCCGGTGTTCTACCTGCTCTGGCAGAACGCCCTGAACATCGGGGTGACCGGTGGGGTGCTGGCCTCCTTCGACCGCACCGGACTCTTCTTCAGCATGATCACGCCACACGGTCTGCTGGAACTGACCGGCATCTTCGTCGCCGCCGGTGTCGGGCTGCGGATCGGCTGGGCGTGGATCGCGCCGCCCGCCGACCTGACCCGGGGACAGTCGGTCGTCCGGGCGGCCCGTACCGGGATGGTGGTCGCGCTCGGCCTGGTCGGCTCGTTCGCGGTCGCCGGCCTGGTCGAGGCCTTCGTGACCCCGGCGGCGGTGCCGACCGCGGTCCGGATCGGCATCGGAGTGCTCGTCTGGCTCGGCTTCCTCGGCTACGTGGTCGTCTTCGGCCGCCGGGCGTTGGCTGCCGAACGTGCGGCGGCGGCCGAGGAGGAGGTGGGCACCGCCCGGCCGGCGGCCGAATCCGTGACGGCGTATCCGGGCGCCGCACCCGGGACGGTGTAGCCGGGTGCCGGGCCGCCGACCCGGCGGTGCACCCGGTCAGAGCCGGCCGAGTGCCTTGAGCCGCAGATAGGTGTCGCTGACCATCGACGCCAGCCGGTCGGCCGGGGCGTCCACCACGGTCACCCCGTGCCGGTGCAGTGCCTGCCGCACCCGGTCCCGGTCGGCCAGCGCCCGCCAGGCGGCCGCGGTCGCGTACGCGTCCTGGACCCGCTCCGGTCTCCGGGTGCTGAGTTCCGCCAACACCGGATCGTGCACGGCGGCCACCAGCACCTGGTGCCGGGCGGCCAGCCGGGGAAGCACCGGCAGCAGCCCCTCGCCGAGCGCCCCCGCCTCCAGCGCGGTGAGCAGCACCACCAGGCAGCGGCGCCGTTCCCGGCGGAGGATCTCCCCGGCGACCAGTTCGAAGTCGGTCTCCACCAGGTTCGGCTGCAGCGGCGCGAGCGCGTTGACCATCCGGGGGAGCGCGCCCGACTGGTTGCCCCCGGTCACCGCCACCCGGACCGCGTTGTCCACCGCGAGCAGGTCGACCCGGTCACCGGCCCGGCCGGCCAGCGCGGCGAGCAGCAGCGCCGCCTCGATCGAGGCGTCGAGCCGGGGTACGTCACCGACCCGTACCGCCGCCGTCCGTCCGGTGTCGAGTACACACACCACCCGGCGGTCACGTTCCGGTCGCCAGGTCCGGACCAGTACGTCGGCCCGCCGGGCACTGGCCCGCCAGTCGACCGAGCGGACGTCGTCGCCGACGACGTACTCGCGCAGGGTGTCGAACTCGGTGCCCTGGCCGCGTCCCCGGGCCACCTGGGTGCCGTCGATAACCCGCAGCCGGGCCAGTTTCTCCGGCAGATGCCGGCGGGACTCGAACCGGGGCAGCACCCGCAGGGTCCACGGTGGGGTCGCCGGCTGACCGGAGCGCTGCCGGAAGGCGAGTCCCAGCGGCCCGTACGAGCGCAGGGTGAGCCGTACCGCCGGCCGGTCACCGCGGCGGCTGGGGGTGAGCTGGGTCGGCAGCACGACCCGGGCCCCGGCCGGGATCCGTAGCTGCCGGTTGTCCGGGAAGTCGGGGCGGGCTCCGGCCGACGGCACCCAGGCGTCCCGGACCAGTGCGCGCAGCGTCCGGTGGGAGGTGTTGTGCAGCTGCACCGAGACGGTGGCGGTCTCGCCGAGGCGTACCGTCCGGGCGCCGTGGCGGCTCGCCACCACCGCCGCGGGTGGTACGGCGAGCGTCCGGTCGACCACGGTCAGCGCCAGCACCGCGCCGGTCATCAGCAGCACCCCCAGCCAGGGGGCGGACCAGAGCGGGAGGGTCAGCGCCCCCGCCCCGAGCAGGGCTGCGGCCCGCCAGGTCATCGTGGCGTCGGCACGGTGTCGAGTACCGCGTCCAGGACCGCGGCGGTGGTGACCCCCTCCAGTTCCGCCTCCGGGCGCAGCCGGAGCCGGTGCCGGAGGGTGGGCCGGGCGACCGCCTTCACGTCGTCCGGGGTGACGTGGTCGCGGCCGGCCAGCCAGGCCCACGCCTTGGCGGTGCCGAGCAGCGCGATCGCGCCCCGGGGCGAGGCACCCAACTCCAGGGCCGGGGTGCGCCGGGTCCCCCGGCAGAGGTCCACGATGTATCCGAGGACCGGTTCGGCGACCGCGACCCGGGCCACCGCCGCCCGGGCCGCCGCCAGGTCCGCGGCGTTCGCCACCGGGCGTACGCCGGCACTGGTCAGCTCGCGCGGGTCGAAGCCGGCGTGGTGGGCGCGGAGCACGCCGAGTTCCTCGTCGCGGTTCGGCAGCGGCATGGTCAGGTTGAGCAGGAACCGGTCGAGCTGGGCCTCGGGCAGTGGGTACGTCCCCTCGAACTCGATCGGGTTCTGGGTCGCGGCCACGATGAACGGGTCCGGCAGCGGTCGCCGGTTACCCTCCACCGACACCTGCCGTTCCTCCATCACCTCCAGCAGCGCCGCCTGGGTCTTCGGCGGGGTGCGGTTGATCTCGTCGGCGAGCAGCAGGTTGGTGAAGACCGGCCCCTCCCGGAAGGTGAAGGCGGCGGTACGCGGGTCGAAGATGAGCGATCCGGTCACGTCGCCGGGCATCAGGTCCGGGGTGAACTGGAGCCGCTTGGACTCCAGGTCGAGCGCGGCCGCGATGGTCCGGACCAGCAGGGTCTTGGCCACCCCGGGTACGCCCTCGAGCAGCACGTGACCCCGGCAGAGCAGGGCGAGCACCATGCCGGTGACCACGCTGTCCTGTCCGACGACCGCCTTGCCCACCTCGATCCGGAGCCGGTGCAGGGCCGCCCGGGCGTCGTCGGCCCCGACGGGGGTGGGGCCCGGCTGGGTCGGTACCCCGTGCGGTGGGACGGCGAGCGGATCTGCGGTTCCGGCGGGTCGGGTCACCGGGTCTCTCCTTCGAAGTGGTCGTGCCGGGGCGGGTGGGGTGGGTGCTGCCCGGCCGGGGGAATCAGGTGGTCGAGGGCCCGGGCCAGGTCGAGCAGCTCCGGGTTGCTGGTCGGGTCGGGCCCGAAGAGCAGGTGGTGTACGTCGTCCGGGGATCGTCCGGTGTTCGCCGCGACGACCCGTACCACCTCTGCCTCCGGCGTCTCCGGTGTCAGGTTCAGCACCGGCCCGAGCCGGTGCAGCGCCGCGGCCCGCAGGATGCCGGCGGTCGGCCCGTACGCCCGGGCGCGGTGGTAGAGCCGGCCCCGGCCGATCGTGGTCTCGGCGGCGGGCACCGTCACCGGCAGCGGCTCCGGTACCGGCGGGCCGAGCCGGCGGGAGCGCCAGAGCGCGGCGATGAGCAGGGCCAGGGCGAGTTGGACGAGAAGTGCCCAGAACCACGGAGGGAAGGCGTCCGCCAGTGGGTTGCGGTTGTCCGGACCGTCCGCCCGCCGGTCGTCCGGCTGCTGCCGCTGCTCCGGTTGCCACGGCTGGCTGCCCTCGGAGCCCTGCGACGGCCCGCTCCCGCTCCCGTCACCGTCGCCGGAGCCGGGCGCCGGGTCGTAGCCGCCCGGCGGCGGGCTCCACTCCAGCTCACCGTCGGGGTGGGCGGGCGGTACCGGTTCCGGGCCGGCGAGGTCGAGCCAGAGCACCCGTCGGTGTACGCCCAACAGTCCGGCGGCCAGGTCACGGTTGTGCCACTCGTCGATCCGGTCGTTGCGGAACGGGTCACTGGCGCCAACCACCACCATGTCGTTGCCGCGCCATCTGCTCCGGGCCACCCCTCCCGCGAAGCAGAGGTCGGCCCGGAACGACAGCTGGGGCGGGTCGGCGTACCGCTGCCGGAACACGGCGGCGGGGCCGACCGTGCTGATCTCCGGCAGCCGGCACGGCCGGCCGTCCGGGGCGGCGGACGGCGCCGTCCCGGTGGCCCAGCGCCGGCCGGCGTCGACCAGGGGCACCCGGGCCACCGACAGCACCTGCGGTGGTGGGTCCACCAGCAGCACCCGGACGTTCTCGGCGGGGTCGACCAGCACCTGCCAGTACGCCGGATGGACCAGGCCCGGTGTCGGTACGAAGATCGTGACCCCACCTCCGGCGGCCCGGCCCAGCGCCTGCGGGGTGGTGGTGACCCGTTCGACGGTGACGCCCCGGGCGCGCAGTTCGGCGGCGAGCCGGCTGCCGCCGACGTCGGCGCTGCCGGTCGGGGCGAGCAGACCCGGGTCCGGGTCGGGTTGGTCGACCTCCCGGGTGACCAGGGTGGTGGTCAGCAGCGCGGCGGCGACGCCGAGCGGAATGACCACCCGGTGCCAGCGGCGGCGACGTCGGGCCCGGTCCGGGGCCCGGCCGGGTGGTGCAGCGGCGGCGGGGCCCGCCGGCTCCGTCGACGGGGCGGTCGTCGGGTCCGGGGGTGAGGTGGTCGTCATGTCCGGGCGCTCCCGTCGCCGCCGGAGGCGGATCGGCCGGCGAGGACCTCGTCCAGTTCGGCGGCGAGGTCCCGCATCCGTTCGTCGTGTTCCGGACGGGCCGGACGTTGGCCGTACCAGAGGTCGGAGAAGATCTGGCCGGCGTCGTGCAGCGGCCGGTTCAGTTCGGGCCGGCTCCGGGCCGCCGTGGCGGCGATCTCGACGACCGTCATCCCCGGCTGGTGTTCCAGCACCCGCCGGTCGACCAGGCGGCGGACCATGCCCCGGAGCCGCTCCCGGACCGCCTCGGCGTACCGGCCGTCCCGGGCCAACCGGTCGGCGAGCGAGACCAGCGTGGCGACCGGCACGTCGGGCAGTTCGGGCCCCGGTTCCGCCTCGGGTTCGGCGACCGGCTCCGGTGCCGCCTCCGGCACGGGCTGCCGTCGGGGTCGTCGTCGCCACCGCCGGAAGAGCCGCCAGCGGGGCAGCCGCCGGGGCACCCAGGCCGGGAAGTGGTACCAGGCGAGCGCGACCAGGATCGTGGCCAGCACCAGCAACAGTGCGGCCAGCGGCAGCGGGACGTGGTCGCCGAGCGCCGCCGTGGCCTCGGTCCACCACCGGCTGACGCTCACGGCCGGACCGCCGACGGGGTGGGCCGGAGTTGGCCCGTACGGCGGGCCTGGGCGATGGCGATGTCCATTCCCTCCGTACGGATCCGGGTCTCCAGGTGGACGACGGCGTCGAGGCAGGCGAGCACGGAGTAGGCGATGCTGTTGATGACGGCCCAGAGCACCGCCCCGAACGGCACGAGCCAGGCCGGGTCGAGCAGGCCGACCCCGTCCAGGCCGACGAAGACGCCGATCGTCAACCCGACCCGCAGGATCCACCAGACGAGGTAACCGAGCACCCGGATTCCCGCCGCCCGGCCCCCGAGCCGTAACGCGAGGGAAGCCGACCGGCCCAGTGCCCGCAACGGTCCGACCCGTTCCAGGGCGACCGCCGGCGCCAGACCGCCGAGCAGTGCGATGGCGACGATCCAGGCCGGCATGGCGAGGGCGGCGAGGAACATGAGGAGGCCACCGAGGGCGGCGACCGCCACGGTCGGGCCGTACCGGGCGCCGGTCGGCCGGAGCATGTTCGGTAGCGGCGCGGTCGGATACACCAGCAGGGTTCCGGCCGCACGTGCCGTCAGGTTGCCCAGCAGCGCGATGATCACGACCTCGGCGGCCGCCCCGACGGCCAGCAGGAACCAGTACCCGCCGAGGTTGTCGAAGTCCGGCAGGTAGCCCGGTGGTGCGACCCCGGTGGCGAGGCGCAGCGGATACAGCAGGAGTTGTTCCGACGCGGCGAGCCCGATCGCGACCGGGAGCAGGGTCCGGGCCTGGCGGCGGAAGAGCAGCACCGCCGAGTCGAGGAGTTCACCGACCGTGAGTGGGCGCAGGGGCAGTACGGCGGTCGGACCGGCGTCGGACAAACGCACTCCTGGCGGCAGCGGGGGTTCAGCGGGGAGACGCAGCAGTCATGGTGACACGGCGGGTCATCCGGCCGTGCGCCCGCTCGGTCCGATCCGGTACCAACGGCCGGGAATGATTACGTTAAGTATTTCGTGCAGTTGCACTGAGTGTCTGGCGGTGTGTCCGGCGGTGCTTGTCCTGACGGCGATGAGCAGCGGATACGTGGTGCCGCCGGTGGTTCGGAGGCTGGTGCCCCGTCACTGCCCACGGTAAGCTACTGCGCTTCGTGACCATGGTTTGACCGACGCGCCCGCCGCACCGGCGGGCGCGGGACCCACGGTGTTGAACAGAGGATGGAAGATTAGTCCCATGAGAGCCCGGGTACTGGTCGTCGACGATGACCCCGCACTTGCCGAGATGCTCGGTATCGTGCTGCGCAGCGAGGGGTTCCTCCCGTCGTTCGTCGCCGACGGCGAGCGGGCGCTGACCGCGTTCCGGGAGAACCGGCCCGACATCGTCCTGCTCGACCTCATGTTGCCGGGAATGAGTGGGATCGACGTCGCCCGGGCGATCCGTGCCGAGTCGGGCATCCCGATCGTCATGCTGACCGCCAAGAGCGACACCGTCGACGTGGTGCTCGGGCTGGAGTCGGGGGCCGACGACTACGTCGTGAAGCCGTTCAAGCCCAAGGAGCTGGTGGCCCGGATGCGGGCCCGGCTGCGGCGGGGCGAGGACGCCGCACCCGAGCTGCTGACCATCGGGCCGCCCGGCAACCAGATCAGCATCGACGTACCGGCCCACACCGTGAGCCGGGACGGCGAGGAGGTCAAACTGACCCCGCTGGAGTTCGACCTGCTGGTGGCGCTGGCCCGCAAGCCGCGTCAGGTCTTCACCCGTGAGGTGCTGCTGGAGCAGGTCTGGGGATACCGGCACGCCGCCGACACCCGACTGGTCAACGTGCACGTGCAGCGGCTGCGCGCCAAGATCGAGCCGGATCCCGAACGACCCGAGGTCATCCTCACCGTGCGGGGAGTCGGCTACAAGGCGGGCACCGGATAGCCTGGGGTGCACTGTGGCCCGCACCCTGACCTCGGTCTCCGCCCTGCTCGCCCACGTCGCCCCGGCCGGGCGGCGGCTGTGGCGCGTCGGTTCGGCCCGGACGACGGCGACCGCGGCCGGGTTGCACCGCACCTGGCGGCGCTCACTCCAGGTCCGGGTCGTGACCATCACCCTGGTCGCGTCGAGCCTGCTGGTGGGCGGTTTCGCCTACCTGGTGGTGCACAACATCACCGACATTGTGCTGGAGAACGCCCGACGGGACGTCAAGAGTCGGCTCTCCGATGGTCAGGAGTACGCGGCCAAGCAGCTCAGCAACCACACCGCCCCGTCCGAACAGGGGCTGCGGGCCACCTTCGAGAGCACGGTCAACTATCTGGCCGGCGGTGATCCGGCACAGCTCGGCGGGGTCGTGGTGGCCCTGGAGGCCGGCGGATCCCCGGACGTCCCGCCCGCGACCTCGCCGCAGGTGGACGTGGACGGGATCCTCAGTCCCGAGCTGCGCGAGATGGTCGAGGACGGCAAGGTCGCCGACCAGATCCGCACCGGTGACCTGTTCAGCACCGGGCACACCACCAAGTACCTGATCTACGGGTCGCCGGTGCCGACCCGGTTCGGCCAGGTCGAACTCTACTATTTTGTCCCGTTGACCCGGTGGGACCAGATCGCCACCGGGGCCCGGTCCACCGTACTGGCCACCGGGTTCGCGCTGGTCGTCCTGCTCGGCCTGCTCGCCGGCCTGGTCACCCGGCTGGTGGTCAATCCGGTACGGGTGGCCGCCCGGACCGCCCAGCGGCTCTCCGCCGGGCTGCTCGACCAGCGGATGGTGGTCAACGGCGAGGACGACCTGGCGATGCTCGCCGCCTCGTTCAACCAGATGGCGACGAACCTGCAACGGCAGATCGTCCGGTTGGAGGAGATGTCCCGGCTGCAGCGCCGCTTCACCTCGGACGTCTCGCACGAGCTGCGTACCCCGCTGACCACCGTACGGATGGCCGCGGACCTGATCTACGCCGAGCGGGACGGGTTCGACCCGGCGGTCACCCGTACCGCCGAGCTGTTGCACGCCGAACTCGACCGGTTCGAGGACCTGCTCACCGACCTGTTGGAGATCAGCCGGTTCGACGCCGGCTTCGCCATGCTGGACGCCGAGCCCACCGACCTGGTGCCGGTGGTGCGTCGGGTCGCCGACCGGTTGGAGTCGCTCGCCCGCCGGTGCGGGGCGCCGCTGCGGCTGGTGGTGCCGGACGCCCCGGTGATCGCCGAGGTCGATCCACGCCGGGTGGAGCGGATCCTGCGCAACCTGGTCGGCAACGCCGTCGAACACGGGGTCGGCAAACCGGTCGAGGTGGTCCTCGGGGTGGACGAGACCGCGGTCGCGGTCACCGTCCGTGATCATGGAGTCGGGTTGAAGCCCGGCGAGGAGAAGCTGGTCTTCAACCGGTTCTGGCGGGCCGACCCGTCGCGGGCCCGGCAGACCGGCGGCACCGGGCTCGGCCTGTCGATCAGTCTGGAGGACGCCCGGCTGCACGGCGGTTGGCTGGAGGCGTGGGGTGCCCCGGGCGAGGGGGCGCAGTTCCGGCTCACCCTGCCCACCCGGGCCGGTGACCGGTTGACCTCGTCGCCGCTGCGGCTGGTGCCGGCCGACGCCCCGGACGCGGTCACCCTCCGCTGGCCCGCCGAACCGCTGCCCGCCGGTCCGGAGTCGGCTCCCCGCCGGTCGGCCGGCACGGAGCCGCGCGGCGACGGACCGGACGAGCTGCCCGACCCGGCACCGCCCGCCCAGCCGGCCGACCCGGCGGCACCGCCGTCCCGACGGGTCGGCCCGAGAGCTGCGGTCGAGACCGGACACCGCGAGGTGACCCGATGAGGTGGCGGCTTCCCGTCGTACTGCTCGCCGTGCTGCTGCTGCCGGCGGCGACGGCCTGCGGCATCCCGGACGAGACCGAGGTCCGGGTCAACGGCTCGGGGCCGCAGGCGGAGACCGGCCCGGCGGGCCGGCCCGGCGATCCGCCGCGCAGCCGCGCCGAGAGCAGCAGCGACGAGTTCCGGTTCGCCCAGGATTTCCTGACCGCCGCCGCCGGTGAGGCGGACGAGGCCTACCAGCGGTTCAACGACTTCATCGTGCCGGAGAAGCGGCTGGCCCCCCAGCCGGGCAACGAGATCAACGTCATCCGACTGGACGCGCCGCCGCTTGTCACCTTCAACAACGACGGCACCACGTCGATCACCATCGAGCGGGTGCAGCAGGTGGGCGTGCTGCGGGCCAACGGATCGATCGGCGAGCCGATCGCCACCGAGAGTTCGTACACGTTCACGGTCGGGCAGGCGCCGACCGAACCGGGTGAGGTCGGCGGGCTCTGGGTGCTGGACCCGCCGCCGGTCGTGCTGATGACGGACGAGGCGCTGCAGCAGTACTACCGGGAGCACACCATCTACTTCTGGAACGTCAACCGGGACGCCCTGGTGCCGGACCTGCGCTACCTCCCGGTCACGGTGCCGGTGCAACGGCAGGCCACCGAGGTGCTCGACTGGTTGATCGGCGGCCCGACGGACTGGCTCGGCACGGCCGTCGTACGGCTGCCGGACGGTACCGGTCCGCTGGGCAACGTTCCGGCGCCGAAGGAGGGCGGCCGGCTGGAGGTCAACCTCTCGGTGAAGGCGGGAGTACTCGACACGGACGTCGAACTGGACAAGCTCTTCAACCAGATCGTCTGGTCGCTCAAACTGAGCCCGACGCTGTACAGCGAACTCGAGTTGAAGATCCAGAACCAGAGTCGGAAGGTCGCGGTCGCCGAGGACTGGCGGCGGAACCACCCCCTCTACCAGCTCGGTGCACCCCCGGTCCGGTACGGCGTGCTGGCCGGCACCGTCTACCCGTTGTCCGAGCCGGGCGAGGAGCCGATCGTGCCGATCGCGCCGGAGGCCAACCGGGACATCGTCGCGGCGAGCCTGAACCGGGCCGGCGCGACGATCTCGGCGGCACTGGTGACCAGCGAGCAGACCCGGTTCCGGCTCCGTACCGGCGCGGGAATCGGTACGGTCCGCGAGTTCCGTACCGGGCGGAAATCCTTCGGCACGATGGGCCGACCGGTGTGGTTGAAGCGGGCCGGCAACGTCGGCCCGACCGGGCTGGTCGTCGCGGACGGCGGACTCTACGAGTTCCGTACGGACAGCGCCACGCTGACCCCGGTGCCGCTCACCGGCGCGTCCGGTCGGGTGACCGCGGTGGGAGCGGCCCTGGACGGCAACCGGATCGCCTTCGTCGTCAGCGGCCGGCTCTACGTCGCGGGGGTCCGGACCGTCGACGGCACGTTGAGCGTCGGGCCGTCCCGTCAGGTCGTCACCTCGTTGCGTGACCTGACCGCGGTCGACTGGTACGGGGAGAACTCCCTGGCGGTGGCCGGTGTGGAGCGGAACGGTCGGGCCGCGGTCTACAAACTGAACGTGCACGGGGCGCAGGAGACGGCACTGATCACGGACGTCGGTGCGGCGGTCACCCAGTTGGCGACGTACCCGGAGAACCCGGATGCCCCGGTGCTGTCCCGCCCTCCGCTGTACGAGGCCAACCAGGTCGCGTACGGCACCGGCGGCAGCCCGATCGGCCGGGACCAGGTGGTCGCCGGTGCCTCCGGACTGCCACCCGGCTCGGCCACCCCGACCGCGCCGTTCTACCTCTACTGACGACCGGCTCTTCGAACGGCGGACGGGGGCAGTGGTGCTGGCGGGGATCTGGTCCGACCTGGCCGATCTGGTGCTGCCCGCCGAGTGTGCCGGCTGCCGGGGGCTCCGGCTGCCGCTGCGGCAGGGCGCCTGCGCCGCCTGCGTCGACAGGCTCGCGGCCCTGCGTCCGGCGCCGACTCGCCCGACACCGGCGCCGGTGGGACTGCCGGATCTGGTGGCCCTCGGCCCGTACCAGGAGGTGTTGCGGGAGGCGCTGCTGTCGTACAAGGAGCGGGGCCGGCACGGGTTGGCCCGGCCGTTGGGCCGGCTGCTGGCCGAGGTGGTGGCGGAGGCGGTCGGTGAACCGCGGCCGGTACTGCTGGTGCCGGTACCGGCGACCGCCCGGGCCGTCCGGGCCCGGCACGGCGACCACCTGCGGCGGCTGGCCCGGCAGACGGCTCTCCGGTTGCGGGTGGCCGGCTGGTCGGTGGCGGTCGCGTATCCGCTCCGGGCCCTGCCCCGACCCGACTCGGCCACGCTGGACAGCGCCGGCCGGGCCGCCGCGGCGGAGGCCGCGTTCCCGGCCCGGGTCGGGCGGGTGCCGGCGGCCCGGCGGGCCGCCACCGGTCGGGCCGTCGTGGTGCTGGACGACATCGTGACCACCGGCGTGACCCTCGCCGCCGTGACCCGGTCGCTGCGCGGCGCCGGCATTCCGGTGTACGCCGCAGCGGTGCTCGCCGCCACCGTGCGCCGTGGTCGCGGCTGACCCGTACCCCGTCGGCGCCGACCCGCGCGGCCCGGCGGGGGTGAACCGCACGGCCCGTGCTGACTCTGCGTGCCAGTGTTTTCACCCTATCGCGTCCGCTGTGGAATCTTTCGGAATTGGTCTTGGTGAGTGGGGTGACGACCGGCCCGACAGGCGTTAGCGTTTTGTTTACCGGGGGTATGAGGGGTGTTCCAGCCCTCCGGGAGCACCTGGAAGGAGGCGCAGCCGCAGCGATCCGGTCGAGCCGAATGGACTTCCCAGGGGGCGGGCTGACCGGGATTTTTGTTTCTGCACGACTCTCCGACGGCGCAGGGAGGTCACGCATGGATCTCGTGGTAAAGGGCCGAAACGTCGAGGTGCCGGATCATTACCGGCAACACGTAGCCGACAAGCTCGCGAAGATCGAGCGCTATGATCACAAGCTTATTCGGGTCGACGTGGAACTCTTTCACGAACGCAATCCGCGACAGTCCGATCACTGCCAGCGAATAGAGATTACCTGCATCTCCCGAGGTCCGGTGGTGCGCGCCGAGGCGTGTGCGAAGGACTTCTACTGCGCACTCGACGCCGCGATCGCGAAGCTCGACACCCGGCTCCGCCGGGCCGCCGACCGGCGCCGCGTACACCGGGGGCGGCATGCGCCACTCTCCGTCGCCGAGGCGACCGCGAACCTCCCGGTGGCCGACTTCGGCGACGCCGCCGTGGCCACCCTGACCCGGCCGGCGCCGGAGCAGACCCGCAACGGACGGGAGGCCGAGCCCGAGTACGACGGCTACGAGGAGTACGACGACGCGCAGCCCTGGCACATCGCCCGGGAGAAGGTCCACCCCGCCGAGCCGATGACGGTCGACGACGCCCTGTTCCAGATGGAACTCGTCGGGCACGACTTCTATCTGTTCCTGGACAAGGAGTCCGGCCGGCCGAGCGTGGTCTACCGACGCAGGGGCTACGACTACGGCATCATCGCGCTGACGAACTGACCGTCGGTACCACCCCGTCGGGTCCGGGGGCCACCCCCGGACCCGGTGCGGTGGGGTTCAGGCGCCGGTCCTGGCGGGCGTGACCAGCCCGAGGTCACCGGGGAGCAGTGATCCGACCCAGGCGTCGGTCCGGGTGCCACGGTGGTTCAACGCGTGCCGGGCGGTGCCCTCGAAGACGAAGCCGACCTTCTCCACCGCCCGCCTCGAGGCGGTGTTGCCGACGTTGGCCCGCCACTCGATCCGGGCCAGCCCGAGGGTGGTGAAGCCCCAGGTGCAGATCGCCGTCACCGCGGCCGGACAGTAGCCACGACCGCGCGCGTACGGCGGCACCAGGAATCCCAGGTCGCCCACCAGCGGGTCGGCCGGCGACACCCGGAGTTCCATGACCCCGGCGAACCGGTCGTTGTCGTCGGCGATCGCGAACGCGGCGCCGGTCGCCCGACGCCACACCGTCGGGCCGTGCTCGTGGACGAAGAACTCCGCGTCCGACGGCTGGTACGGGTCCGGCACCGTGGTCCAGCGGACCGTCTCCGGGTCCTGGCAGGTGGTCACGAGGTCGGCCAGGTCGCGTTCGTCGAGCGGACGCAGGCGCAGCTCCGTACCGGCCGGCGTGCGGGCGAACAGCACCGGCTGGGCGGTGCCGAAGACGGCCGCCCGGCGGGCCTCCAGCGAGCCGGGACCCCCGGGCAGCGGTCGGCCGGGATCCCCGGCCGGTGCGCCGCTGTCCGCGGGCGGCGGTGCGGAGGGATCCCCGGCCCGTGGGCCGGTGCCGGCGGGCTGCGGTGCGGCCGGCTCTCCGGGGTGCGCTCCGGCCAGGTCCTCGGCGAGCAGCGAGCCGATCCAGCCGTCGTCGCAGCCGGTCCGACCCGGGTGGGCGAGCCGGAGCCGTCCCTCGATCCGGAAGCCGGCGCGGAGCGCGACCAGCCGGGAGCCGTGGTTGCCGACCTCGGCCTGCCAGATGATCCGGCGCAGCCCCAACTCCCGGAACGCCCACCGGCACAGCGCCCGGGTGGCCCGGACGGCCACGCCGCGTCCCCGGGCCCAGGGGGCCGTCCAGTAGCCGACCTCCGCCGTGTTCAGGCTCGGGGTGATCGCGACCAGTCCGCAGGAGCCGAGCAACTCGCCGGTGGCCGCGTCGCAGACCGCGAACGGAGCGCCGCTTTCGGTCGCCCAGGCCTGCGGGGCGATGGTGCCGACGAAACCCTCGGCGTGTTCCATCCGGTACGGCGCCGGGATGGTGGTCCAGCGCTGGATGTCCGGATCCTGGCAGGCCCGGTACACGGCCTCGGCGTCCTCGGGCCGCCACGGCCGCAGCACCAGTCCGTCCTCGGTGATGGTCACGGACCCTGTCGGGGCGTTCCGGGTCATTCGGTCATCTTGCTCCTGTAGCTGCACCCACGCATGATCGCAGCGGGTTCGCGCTCGGCGTAATCGGATTTGCTGCGCGCCGGCCCGCTGGTCGGGCGAAATGTCTGGCTCAGTCAAGCTGGAGGGCGGCGTGACTGACGGCGGGGCCGGTGATGCGCCTACGATGGTTCGGCAGACTGTCTAGGGGAGCGTTGATCCGTGTCGATTCTTGAAAAGGTCCTTCGCGCGGGCGAAGGGCGCATGCTGCGCCGGCTCAAGGCGATCGCGGCTGCCGTCAACTCGATCGAGGACGACTTCGTCAACCTCACCGACGCGGAGCTGCGCGGCATGACCGACCAGTTCCGGGAGCGGCTGGCGGACGGCGAGACCCTCGACGACCTGCTGCCCGAGGCGTTCGCCACGGTACGCGAGGCGGCCTCCCGGGTGCTCGGCCAGCGTCACTACGACGTACAGATCATGGGCGGCGCCGCGCTGCACTTCGGCAACATCGCCGAGATGAAGACCGGTGAGGGCAAGACCCTGACCTCGGCGCTCCCGGCGTACCTGAACGCGCTCTCCGGCAAGGGTGTGCACGTCGTCACCGTGAACGACTACCTCGCCGAGCGGGACGCCGCCTGGATGGGGCGGGTGCACGAGTTCCTGGGCCTGACCGTCGGGGTGGTCCTGCCGAACCGTCCGGCCGCCGAGCACCGGGCCGCGTACGAGGCCGACATCACGTACGGCACCAACAACGAGTTCGGCTTCGACTACCTCCGGGACAACATGGCCTGGAGCAGGGACGATCTCGTCCAGCGGGGGCACAACTTCGCGATCGTCGACGAGGTCGACTCGATCCTGATCGACGAGGCCCGTACGCCGTTGATCATCTCTGGTCCGGCCGAGCACTCCGCCCGCTGGTACGGCGAGTTCGCCCGGGTGGTGGACCGGCTGCAGGCCGGCAAGGACGGCGAGGGTGACTACGAGGTCGACTACGCCAAGCGGACCATCGCGGTGACCGAGCGGGGCGTGGCCAAGGTCGAGGACCGGCTCGGCATCGACAACCTCTACGAGTCGGTCAACACCCCGCTCGGTCGGCTACCTGAACAACGCGATCAAGGCCAAGGAGCTCTACAAGCGCGACAAGGACTACATCGTCAACGAGGGCGAGGTCCTGATCGTCGACGAGTTCACCGGCCGGATCCTGCACGGCCGCCGCTACAACGAGGGCATGCACCAGGCCATCGAGGCCAAGGAAGGCGTGGAGATCAAGCAGGAGAACCAGACTCTTGCCACGATCACCCTGCAGAACTACTTCCGGCTCTACAGCAAGCTCTCCGGGATGACCGGTACGGCCCAGACCGAGGCCGGCGAGTTCAACAAGGTCTACAAGGTCGGGGTCGTCACCATCCCGACCCACCGTCCGATGGTCCGGGTGGACCGGCCGGACGTGATCTACAAGACCGAGAAGGCCAAGTTCAACGCGGTGGTCGAGGACATCGCCGAGCGGCACGCCATCGGGCAGCCGGTCCTGGTCGGCACGGTCTCGGTGGAGAACTCGGAGATCCTCTCCCAGCTGCTGCGTCGCCGGGGCATCCCGCACGCCGTCCTCAACGCCAAGTTCCACGCGCGGGAGGCGGAGATCGTCGCCCAGGCCGGGCGTAAGGGTGCGGTCACGGTGGCCACCAACATGGCGGGCCGTGGTACGGACATCCTGCTCGGCGGCAACCCCGAGTACCTGGCCGCCACCGAGCTGCGCCAGCGTGGCCTGGACCCGGTCGAGCACGCCGACGACTACGCCAAGGCGCTGGAGGAGATCCTCCCCAAGTGGAAGCAGGCGTGTGACGCCGAGGCCGAGGAGGTTTCCGCCGCCGGCGGCCTCTACGTGCTGGGCACCGAGCGGCACGAGTCGCGGCGCATCGACAACCAGCTGCGCGGTCGGTCCGGCCGACAGGGTGACCCGGGCGAGTCCCGCTTCTACCTGTCGCTGCAGGACGAGCTGATGAAGCGGTTCCGGGCCGGCGCGGTCGAGGCCGTGATGGAGCGCTTCAACATCCCGGAGGACGTGCCCATCGAGTCGAAGATGGTCACCCGCCAGATCAAGAGCGCCCAGGCCCAGATCGAGGGCCAGAACGCCGAGATCCGTAAGAACGTCCTCAAGTACGACGAGGTGATGAACAAGCAGCGCCAGGTGGTCTACGCCGAGCGCAAGCGGGTGCTCGACGGCGAGGATCTGAACGACCAGATCCAGCACATGATCGAGGACACCATCACCGCGTACGTCACCGGGGCGACCGCGGACGGCTACGCCGAGGACTGGGACCTCGACCAGCTCTGGTCGAGCCTCAAGCAGCTCTACCCGATCGGGATCACCGTCGAGGACGTGGTCGAGGAGTCCGGCGGGGAGCGCAACACCCTGGACGCCGACTTCCTGCTCGAGCAGGTCAAGCAGGACGCGTTCGCGGCGTACGGGCGACGCGAGGAGCAGCTCGGCAGCGAGGCGATGCGCCAGTTGGAGCGGATGGTGCTGCTCCAGGTGATCGACCGGAAGTGGCGTGAACACCTGTACGAGATGGACTACCTGCAGGAGGGCATCTCCCTGCGGGCGTACGCCCAGCGCGACCCGGTGGTGGAGTACCAGCGCGAGGGCTTCGACATGTTCGCCACCATGATGGACGGGATCAAGGAGGAGACGGTCGGTTTCCTCTACAACGTGGAGGTCCAGGTCGAGGAGGCCAGGCCGGCCGCGTCCGACCAGGCCGAGGTGGACGCCGAGGCCGGGCCGGCGGAGCCGCCGGTGGAGATCCGGGCCAAGGGCCTCGGTCGGGCTCCCCGCACCCAGGGGCTGCAGTACTCGGCCCCGACCATCGACGGTGAGGCTCCGGCCACCGGTGGTGTGGCGGTCGAACGGCCGCAGCCCCAGCCGCAGGCGCCGGCGCTCGGGGTCGGTGGCCCGCCCGCCCCGGCGGCGATGTCTCGGCGTCCCGCCCAGGGGCAGGCCAGCGGTGCGGCGAACGCCCCGTCCCGGAACGCGCCGTGTCCGTGTGGGTCGGGCCGGAAGTACAAGCGCTGTCACGGAGCGCCCGGCGGCGCCTGACCGCTGACCCGTACGTACCCGCGCGACCCGGCCGCCCCGTGACGGCCGGGTCGCGCGGTGTTTCGCCCCGGTTCCGCCGGCAGGCGCCGGGCGGTTCAGAGCAGTTCGGCCGAGACACCGAGCCATCGGCCCTGGCGTCGCTCCATCCGGAACGCCAGGGCCCAGGTGCGCCCGGTCACCCCGACCGCGGCGGCGGCCTCGACGACCCCGGGTCGCGGCTCGCAGACCCGCAGTCGGCGTAGCTGCAGGGTGCGCGGCGGCTGGCCGGGGCGGCGAGGACTCAGGATCCGGGCGGCCGCCGAGGCGAGCTTCTCCACCACCTGACCGGCGTCGCCGGGGTGGCACCGGGGCCGGATGTGCCCGGCCGGACGGAAGCCGTTGACGATCTCCAGGCACGGGTGGAGGAACGACCTCGCCGCCCGCCTGGCCTCGGGGCTGGCACCGGCGAGGCTCTCCACCGGCGCTCCCGGCGCTCCCGGCGCTCCCGGCGCTCCCGGCGTTCCCGGCGTTCCCGGCGTTCCCGGCGTTCCTGGCGCTCCCGGCGTGGTCGGCCCCGGCCCGGTGCCGGCGCCGGGATCACCGGCTGGCGGGCGGGGCAGCGGGACCGCGTCCGGAGCCCGGCGGCGCCGGCTGTGCGGGGCGGAACGGGCGGCGTACCCGGGGGCGGCGGGCGTCCCCGGCCGGGCGACCGGTGGCCCGGTCTGCGGAGTGTGCCGGCTGCCCGGTGTGGCCCGTCGGTGTCCCGGACCAGAGTGCGCGCCGTCAACCCGGGCGGCTGACTCGGCTGGTTCGGCCGACACCGGGTCACCGGGTCGCCCGAACCAGACTCCGGGCGTGCGCTCGTCGTCGAACGGCGGGTCGAGAGGCGGTACGGGGCGCAGTCGTACGGCGGGACGGACCGGGGGCCGGCTGCGGGTGGAATGCATCCGAGATCCTCCATGATCTTGCATTTGCCTTCGTTTGCCTCCGACAGCGCCAATTTGTAGCTGATTCAGTGCTCGTCGTCAATGCGTGCGGCGGGCATGGGACCCACGTTCGCCGGCTTGTTATCAACCGGAGCGGTTCGGTAACCGACGATCGGGGCGCGGCCGGACGCCACGGACCGGCCGGACCGGCACCGACGGTGGTTGACCCGGACGGTAGCCGGCAGGACCGACAGGACCGGGCGGGCGTGGTGGGGGAGGTGCGGGCCGAGGGCCGGGGGAACTACTCGGCGTCCCGCTCCACCAGCGGGTTGCCGGCCACCCACTCGGCCGTCTCGGCGTACTTGCGCTGGATGTACTCCTCGAGGCGGGCGCGTTCGACCCGCCACTGCCCCCGGCCGCCGATCTTGATCGCCGGCAGTTCACCGCTGCGGACCATGTGGTAGACCTGCGAATCCGAGACGTTCAGCTCGGCGGCGACGTCGGACAGCAGCAGGAATCTCGGCGTCACGTAAGAACTCCCGCAGGTCGGTGGTTGCCTTAGTTTGCCATCGACCGCGTCGCGCTCGCCTCGGCCGTCAGGCTCTCCGCTTCACCGGTCCGCCCCGGCGACGGCGGGGCACCGACCGACCGACGCGGTCGTCGTACCCGGCGGTCGGCCACGGCCCGGCACGGGATCCGCTGCCACCTGGCGTGCGCCTGGTGTATTACCGTCGCGGGTGACAGAGGAACCGGCGCCGGCCGTGCTCGGCGTGGACGCGACGGCCGCCGTCGCGGGCAGCCGTCGAGCGGGAGAGACGATCGTGGCAGAACAGCTCGTCCGGGTGTACGTCCCGGCCACCGTGCCGATGCTCGCCGAGTTGCGGCAGGAGGGCTGGATCCTCGCCCCGCACGCCCACGCGGTGACTCCGGAACTGCGGGAGTGGTACGCCGAGGGCGACGACGAGGAACTCGAGTACGTGGCGTTCACCCGGGCCGCCCAGGAGGCGCTGCGCCTGCTGCACGCCGATCCGGACGCTCCCCGACGCCGGGTCGTGGTCTCCGCCGACCTGCCCGCCCCGGCCCTGCGCCGGCACGACCCGGAGCTCGGTTCCAGCACCGTACGGCTGGACGGGCGGATCGCCGTCGGCGCTGTCGCGGCGATCCACCTCGACGGGGTCGACGCGCTGGACGACGTCGCGGCGGCGGTCGACGTGGTCGAGCAGGCCCTGGCCGGTGACGCGGACGCGCAGTTCACCGTCGACGGCGTCGAGGACCACGAACTGGAGTGGTACGACGTGTCGGAGCTGGACACCCTCTGCGACCCGACCCCCTGACGCGCGGCGGTGCCGACTGAGCCGACCTGGGCTGGTCGGCGGTGCCGACTGAGCCGACCTGGGCCGACCTGGGCCGGTCGGCGGACTCAGCGACCGGCGACCGGCTCCGGCGAGTCCGTCGCCGGAGTGGTCGTCGGCTCGCCGTCGGCCGGGTCCTCGTCGACCGGAGTCCCGTCGGTCCGGTCCGCGGACGACCGGGTCAGTTCGGTCGGGGCCCGACCGCTCGTGCCGGGACCGTCCGGGTCGGTGGGCCGGGGCGGTGTCTCGACCGCCGACCCGTCGGCCGGACGGAGGGTCCGGCCGAAGGCGATGACCGTGGTGAGCGCCCCGACGAAGAACACCACCATCACGTGCTCGAACCGCTGCCCGTCGAGCCAGCTCTGCCCGACGTGGTCGGCCTCGCTGACCGCACCGGCCATCCGGAGCACCTCGGCACCGGCGGTCCGGGTGAGCACCTCGGCGATGAGCAGCAGCACACCCGGTCCGCCGCCGGCGATCAGGTACGCCGGCCAGCGCAGTGCCGCGCCGCCGGCCCCCCGAGCGGCGGCCCGGCGACCGGCGATCCGCAGGTAGCCGAACGCCAGCAGGCCGGCGGCCAACCCGCTGGCCAGTGAGGACGTCCAGGAGAACCACTGGAGGGCGGTGTACTGGGAGGTGTAGGTGTCGCCGGCGCCGTAGAGGGAAAGCAGCGGCTCCTGGAAGTAGCTCAGCGCGAAGCCGACCGCGAAGACGGCCAGCCCGGCGGTGACGACCGCGGCCACCACGAGAGTGTTGCGCAGTCCGCCGGCGATGCCACCGACGGTGGCCGCGGCGGCGGTGGTGCCGGCGAGGACCATGATCGCCGAGCCGTCGCCGTAGCTGAGGTTCACCGCGAGCGCGGCGAGCAGACCGGCCGCCAGGCCGGCGGCGAGCGCCGCCGCGAAGCGCGGGGTGGCCCGTCGCACGCCGAAGCGGCTGAGTACGGCCGCCAGGGTGAGGCTGACCGCCGCTCCGCTGACCAGGCTGGCCGAGATGATCCCCGGCAGGGCGTACGCGGCGGAGGTGATCGCGATCGAGGTGAAGCCGGCGGAGGTGATCGCCCACTTGGCGGACCAGAGCATCGCGGCGAGCCAGCCGATGGCCAGCAGAGCGAGCACCGGGGCGCCGGGAGCCGGCACGGGTACGCCGGGCTGGGTGGCGGTCGTCGCCGACCCCGTTTCGACCGGTCGGTCGGGAGCGGAGGTCGCGGTGGTGCCGGACTCTTCTGTCATCATCTCCCCTTCACAAGCTGACCGGCCGTGTCGACCCCGGCAACGACGGGGCCGCCAGGCGGCCGCCGGTCCCTCAGCGTACGCGGGCCGGCCGGGGCGGCGGATCGCCGCCGGTACGGTCCGGCCGGGTCCCGCCTGGCCCCGGGCGACGCTGCCCACGGCGGCGGTACGACGGCGTGGCCCGGCCGGCCGTCGGTGTGACGCCCGCCACCGGGTACCTGGTTGGGCTGCGACGGGGTCGGGACAATGTCCTGCCGGGCCGGCCCGGAGATCCGCCCATGGGAGGATTGGCGCAGGTCCCGCCCTCGTACTCCCTGGAATCCCCGGGGTGCCGGGGCAGGGTGACCGGCCGACCAGCCGGCCCCGGCGGGACCGATCCCGTCACCGCAGCCGAGATCGCCCGGGAGTAAACCATGGACGCCGTTCTCTCCGTACCCGAGCCGCGTAACGAGCCGGTCCGCGACTACGCGCCCGGTAGCGCGGAGCGGGACAGCCTGCAACGCCGGCTCGGCGAGTTGGCCGCCGAGCGGCGGGACCTGCCGATGACCATCGGCGGCGTGCAACGGATGGGGGCGGGTGCCGCGATCGACGTCGTACAGCCGCACCGGCACCAGCATGTGCTGGGGGTCACCCACAACGCAACCAACGCGGATGCGCTGGCGGCGGTGACGGCCGCGAAGCAGGCTGCCCCGATGTGGCGTGATTTGTCCTTTGCCGAGCGGGCGGCGGTCTTCCTCCGTGCGGCGGACCTGCTCTCCGGTCCCTGGCGGGACACCCTGAACGCGGCCACCATGCTCGGCCAGTCGAAGACCGCCATCCAGGCCGAGATCGACTCTGCCTGCGAGCTGATCGACTTCCTGCGGTTCAACGTCGCCTTCGCCCGTCGGCTCCTCGGCGAGCAGCCGCTCTCCTCGCCCGGGGTGTGGAACCGGTTCGACCACCGGCCGCTGGAGGGCTTCGTCTACGCGATCACCCCGTTCAACTTCACCGCGATCGCGGGCAACCTGCCGGCCGCGCCGGCGCTGCTCGGCAACACCGTGGTCTGGAAGCCGGCGCCGACCCAGCAGCTCGCCGCGCACTTCACCATGCGGCTCTTCGAGGCGGCCGGCCTGCCGCCGGGTGTGATCAACATGGTCACCGGGGACGGCATCGCCGTCTCCGAGGTGGCGCTCGCCGACCCCGACCTGGCCGGCATCCACTTCACCGGCTCGACCAAGGTGTTCCAGAAGCTCTGGCGGATGGTCGGGGAGAACATCGCGAACTACCGGGGCTACCCGCGACTGGTCGGCGAGACCGGCGGCAAGGACTTTGTCGTCGCGCACGCCAGCGCCGACGTCGACGCGCTGCACACCGCGCTGATCCGCGGGGCGTACGAGTACCAGGGGCAGAAGTGCTCGGCCGCCTCTCGGGCGTACGTGCCCCGGTCGTTGTGGGAGGGCGGGCTGCGGGACCGGCTCGCCGCCACCGCCGACGGGCTGGCGTACGGCGACGTCACCGACTTCACCAACTTCGGTGGCGCGGTGATCGACGCGAAGGCGTTCGCCCGGCACACCGACGCGCTCGACATGATCTCGAACGACCCGCACTGCCGGATCGTCGCCGGAGGCACCGCTGACGACTCGGTCGGGTACTTCGTCCGGCCCACCCTCTTCGAGTGCGACGACCCGGCACACGACTCGTTCACCACGGAGTACTTCGGTCCGATCCTCGGCGTGCACGTCTACGACGACGCCCGGTACGACGAGGTGGTCCGGCAGGCCGAGTCGATCGCCCCGTACGCGCTCACCGGGGCGATCTTCGCCACCGACCGGCGGGTGATCGACCGGACCAGCGAGGTGCTCCGCTACGCCGCCGGCAACTTCTACGTCAACGACAAGCCGACCGGCGCGGTGGTGGGCCAGCAGCCGTTCGGCGGCGCCCGGGCCAGCGGCACCAACGACAAGGCCGGTTCCTGGCACAACCTGATCCGGTGGATGTCGCCGCGCACGGTCAAGGAGACCTTCGTGCCGCCGACCGACCACCGCTACCCGCACATGGGCTGAGTACGACGCCCCGGCTCCGCCTCCTGGTCCGCGCCAGGGGGCGGAGCGGAGCCACGGCCGTGCCAGGGAGCGGGAGCCCCGGCCGTGCCCCTGGTCCGCGCCGCCACGCGCCACCCGGATCGGCGTGGTCGCGGTCGGGATACGGCAGTTCCGGCAAACAGCCACATAAACGATGAAAGTTGACTAACCTCCCCAATTGGCGCAGGTCGCGTCGAGGCCCGGGTTCCGCCCGGGCGCCGGGCCGTGCCGTCGTCGGGTGATATCGCCCGGCCATCGCCCTCGGTCGATCAGTTCGGCCGGGCTGCCGCGTGCCCTTCCATTGATCGTCCTCATCCGACAGTCTCCGCCAGACAGTGCACAATGGAGACTTTGACCAGCGGATAGTGCCAAATCCTGGACGGGACGCCGGCAAAGTGGCAGCGTGGAGGGCATGGCGGATGTTGGTATCAACCCCACTGCGGCAGCCCTGCTCGGGCTGCTCCACGAAGGACCGATGACCGGCGGTCAGTTGATGGCCGCCGCTGAGCGGCGTCTGGCGCCGTACTGGTCGATGACCCGGAGCCAGGTCTACCGGGAGTTGCCGGCCCTGGCCGAGCAGGGACTGGTCCGGCTCGGCAAGCCCGGCCCCCGGTCCAGTCAGCCGTACGCGATCACCGCGGCCGGAAAACGGACATTCTCCCGATGGCTGACCGAGGCACCGGGCAAGGACACGATCCGTAACCCGACGGCGCTCCGGGTGGCCTTCGGCCCGCAGCACTCGGCGAACCAGATGCGTGCCCTCTACAGCAACGCGAACGAATATCACACCGAGGCCCTCGCCTCGGCCCGGGAGCAGGCCAGGGACGCGAAGAAGGCCGGCGACTCGTACGGCGCGGCCGCGCTCGAGTTCGCGGTGGCGTACCACAAGGCGGCGCTCTCCTGGCTGAAGAGCGCCCCGGCCAGCTGACCGGGACCGGCGGGGCTCCCGGCGCCGGCCCCGGCGCGGTTCGTCGCCGCGACGGTCCGGTCGTCCGGGCGACCAGTACTCTTGACTGTCGTGACCGCTGCCGAATACTCCGACCAACTCAAGGATCTTGACGCCACCCTGCGCAACATCGAGGCTGTCCTCGATGTCGACCGGCTGCGTCAGAGCAAGGCAGAGCTGGAGGAGGCGGCCTCCGTGCCGGATCTCTGGGACGACCAGACCCGGGCCCAGGAGGTGACCTCCAAGCTCTCGTACGTCAACGGCGAGCTCGCCAAGCTGGAGAGCCTGCGCGGTCGGCTCGACGACGCCCGCGTTCTGCTCGAACTGGCCGAGGCGGAGGCGGACGCCGGGGTGCTCGGCGAGGTCGAGACGGAGATCGGCGGCCTGCGGAAGTCGATCGAGGAGCTGGAGGTCCGCACCCTGCTCTCCGGCGAGTACGACTCCCGGGAGGCGCTGGTGGCGATCCGGGCCGGTGCGGGTGGCGTGGACGCCGCGGACTTCGCCGAGATGCTGCTCCGGATGTACCTGCGCTGGGCCGAACGGCACGGCTACCCGACCGAGGTCTACGAGACGTCGTACGCCGAGGAGGCGGGCCTGAAGTCGGCCACGTTCGCGGTCAAGGTCCCGTACGCCTACGGCACGCTCAGTGTCGAGGCCGGTACGCACCGGCTGGTCCGGATCAGCCCGTTCGACAACCAGGGGCGGCGGCAGACCAGCTTCGCCGGGGTCGAGGTGCTGCCGGTCACCGAACAGACGGACCATATCGACATTCCGGAGAACGAGCTGCGGGTCGACGTCTACCGGTCCTCCGGCCCCGGCGGGCAGAGCGTGAACACCACGGACTCCGCGGTCCGGATCACCCACCTGCCCACCGGGATCGTGGTGACCTGTCAGAACGAGAAGTCCCAGCTGCAGAACAAGGCGTCCGCGTTGCGCGTGCTGCAGGCCCGGCTGCTGGAGCGCAAGCGCCAGGAGGAACAGGCCAAGCTCGAGGGGCTCAAGGCCGACGCCGCCGGGTCGTGGGGCGACCAGATGCGCTCGTACGTCCTGCACCCTTATCAGATGGTGAAGGATCTGCGTACCGAACAGGAGACGGGCAACCCGGCCTCGGTGTTCGACGGCGACCTGGACGCGTTTATCGAGGCGGGAATCCGTTGGCGGAAGCAGCGTCAGCTCGCCGGTGACGCGGCGTGAACACGCCTCGCGTCAGTATGGATGCGAGGCGTGGTCGGAATTGATCGCCAGCGTGTGCGTGGTGTGAGCGAGGATCAACGCAGCGCAAATTCTGCACAAATGTCGGGCGGACAGGCCGGGCTCCGGTCTTGGCCTTTTCGTTACGACGCGTAGACTCACCACCCGTGATTCAGCTTGAGCAAGTGACGAAGACGTACCCGAAGGCGTCCCGGCCATCGCTCGACAGCGTGTCGGTCTCGATTGAGAAGGGTGAGTTCGTCTTCTTCATCGGTCCCTCCGGATCCGGCAAGTCGACGATCATCAAGCTGCTGCTGCACGAGGTCACCCCCACCAAGGGGCGGGTCGTCGTGAACAACAAGGACGTCACCTCGATGCGGTCCTGGAAGATCCCCAACTTCCGCCGCTCGATCGGCTGCGTCTTCCAGGACTTCCGGCTGCTGCCCAACCGCACCGCGTACGAGAACGTCGCCTTCGCCCTCGAGGTCATCGGCAAGACCAAGGCGGTCGCCCGTCGGGTCGTGCCCGAGGTGTTGGAGCTGGTCGGCCTCGGTGGCAAGGAGCACCGGTACCCGCACGAACTCTCCGGTGGTGAGCAGCAGCGTGTCGCGGTTGCCCGCGCCTTTGTCAACCGACCACTGATCCTGCTGGCCGACGAGCCGACCGGAAACCTCGACCCGGACACGTCGATCGAGATCATGCGTCTGCTGGACCGGATCAACCGCACCGGAACCACGGTCGTGATGGTGACGCACGATTCCAACATCGTGAACCAGATGCGTCGTCGTGTCATCGAGATCGAGAGCGGTCGGATCGTCCGGGACCAGGCGCGGGGTGTCTACGGCTGACCGGGTCGCCTCGGACCCGTGCCGACGGCCCTGATTCGACGACGAACGACCCCCTGCGGAGATCCGGAAGGAACCCCCGATGCGCTTGAAATACGTCCTGTCCGAGGTGATGGTCGGACTGTGGCGGAACGTGACCATGACCATCGCGATGATCATCACGATGGCGGTCTCACTGACCATGCTCGGCGCGAGCGGCCTGATGTACCTCCAGGTCGACGCGATGAAAGACGCGTACTACAAGGACATCGAGGTCTCGATCTTCCTTGACGCCGCGGTCACCGAGCAGCAGCGCACCGAGCTGCAGACGGAACTGGAGAACGACCCCCTGGTCCGGGAGGTCAAGCACGAGACCAGGGAGGAGGCGTACGAGCGGTTCAAGCAGCTGTTCGCCGACTCGCCCGACCTGGTCAACGCGGTGCAGGCGGACAAGCTGCCCGAGTCGTTCCGGATCAACCTGAAGAACCCCGAGCAGTACCAGCAGATCTTCGACCAGTACAAGGACAAGGAGGGGATCGACGACATCATCGACCAGCGTCGACTCCTCGAGCAGATCTTCAACATCCTCGGCGCGATCCAGAACATGGCGTTGGCGGCGGCCTCGGTGATGGCGATCGCGGCCCTGCTGCTGGTCGCGAACACGATCCAGGTGGCGGCCTACAGCAAGCGCCGCGAGGTCGCGGTGATGAAGCTGGTCGGTGCCTCCAACTGGTTCATCCAGGCCCCGTTCGTCCTGGAGGCCGTGGTCGCCGGTCTGCTCGGCGCGATCATCGGTTTCGGTCTGATCGTGATCGGCAAGGTCGTCCTGCTCGACGGCTCGCTGCGGGACCTGACCGACCTGCTCACCCCGATCCAGTGGGGCACCGTCCTGCTGATGCTCCCCTTCATGGCGGCGGTCGGCGGACTGGTCAGCGCGGTCACCGCCTGGGTGACGCTCCGCTTCTACCTGCGGGTCTAGCTTCTCCTCCCTACCTTGCGGGTCCCTTTCCGGACCCCGGAGCATCGGTGGTGCGCACAGGGCCCCGGCCGGCGCGAAAAGCGCGAGCCAGGGGCCCTGTGCCGCGAGGTAGCATTGCGCGGTTGTCCAGCGGATGAGGAGGTGTGGCGCCATGCCACGGGAGAAGGGGCGCAAGGTCGTCGCCTCCAACCGGAAGGCGCGGCACGACTACGCCATCCTCGACACGTACGAGGCGGGCATGGCGTTGACCGGCACCGAGGTCAAGTCGTTGCGGGCCGGACGCGCCTCACTTGTCGACGCCTTCGCCCAGGAACGGGACGGCGAGATCTATCTGCACGGCATGCACATCCCGGAGTACGCCCAGGGCACCTGGACGAACCACGAGCCGCGCCGGACCCGCAAGCTGCTGCTCAACCGGCAGGAGATCATCCGGCTGATCGGCAAGCTGCGGGAGAGTGGGCTCACCCTGGTGCCGCTGTCGGTGTACTTCTCCGACGGCTGGGCCAAGGTCGAGATCGGGCTGGCCAAGGGCAAGAAGGCGTACGACAAGCGACAGGACCTGGCGAAGCGCGACGCCGACCGGGAGATCCAGCGGGTCAGCGGCCGACGCGGCAAGGGCATGGAGTAACCGCCCCGTCGTCCGGTTCGACACCGGTCGCGGCGTACCGGAGACGTTGATCACTTCCTCCGGATGGCCGGGCACGCCGGGCCGGTATCCGGAATGAACTCGTCGGGGTGAGGCGTTAGGCTAGGAGTGGCCGTCGGGCAGTCGCCCGGATGGCAGGGATACCAGGGGGTGACTGGTTTCGACTTCGTACGTTGAGGCAGGGGAAGCGAGCCGAGGAAGCCGACGTCGTCTCGAGAATCGGTCGTCGGAAACCAATAAGCGCCAAGAGCAATCGCGCTGACTACGCTCTCGCCGCCTGAGGCGAGTAGCTAGTCTGTCGGCCTGGGAGTGCCTTCGGCCCAGTTAGCCGGCATCAGCTAGGAGGCTGGCCAATCGAACCCGGTCGCGGGGTTCGTGCGGCGAGATTAATCAGCGACTGGGCCCGTCACACCGACTCGCTCGCGTGATCGGAGGGGCCGAGTAGAGGCACAGCGAGCTGCGCTCGGAGAAGCCCTGGCAAGGCGACGAAGGACCCGGGTTCGATTCCCGGCACCTCCACGGACACCTTGGCTGTGCCCCGGTCACACCGACCGGGGCACAGCTGTGTCTGCGCCGGTTACTCCATCCGCACCCGTACCGGCCAGGCGACCGGTCCAGCGCTGGGCGAGGCGACCGGTCCAGCTCTGGGGCCGGGCCGGGCTGCCGGTCCCGCTCGGGCCGCCGTCCGGTTCCTCGGCTGTTCTGGATGGCCTCCTGGCCGATTGAGCTGTCAGCAAAGCGCTCAGCGGACTGGCCCTCCAGGCCTTAACCATCCGCAGTGGTCCAGGCTATGGTGCGAGGCATGGCGTTTACTGCGCGCAGGATCACCATCGACGCTGCGGATTGGGTCGCCTCCCCGCGGCCCGGTGTTGGCCTCTCCGACGGATCGACGCGGCGGGCCGACCTGCGGTTCGTGTCGTCCGGGCGGGCCGAGTAGCGGGTGGCGGGCGTGTTCGGTGAGGGGCAGGCGATCGGGGGACGGTCGATGGAGTCGATGACCGGGCAACTGCTGGTCGCGACCCCTGCGTTGAAGGACCCCAACTTCGACCGGACCGTGGTGCTGCTGGTCGCCCACGAGCCCGGCGGCGCGCTCGGCGTGGTGCTCAACCGGGCGACCGAGGTGCCGGTCTCCGAGGTGCTCGGCGCCTGGGGCGGGCTGGCCAGGGACCCGGCGGTGCTCTTCGAGGGCGGCCCGGTGCAGCCGGAGTCCGCGATCTGCCTGGCCAGGATGCGTACGCCGAACCAGCGGGTGAAAGGCATCCACCAGGTCACCGGCTCGGTCGGCACGGTCGACCTCTCCGTCGACCCGGAGCAGCTCCGGGACGCGGTCACCGGGATCCGGGTCTTCGCCGGCTACTCCGGTTGGTCGCCCGGGCAGGTGGAGGAGGAGGTCGCCCGCGGCTCGTGGTTCGTCCTGGACGCGCTGCCCGGGGACGCCTTCATGGAACGGCCGGATGATCTCTGGGCGATGGTGCTGCGCCGGCAGGGTGGCATCATGGCGGCGGTTGCCCACTTCCCGCCGGACGTCCTGATGAACTGATCGGCCCCTGGTTCGGGCCGGTCGGGGCGGCCAGCGGCGCGCGGTGGGGCCCCGGATGACCGGGGCGCCGGAGGTGTGTACTATTCCGTGAGTGCCCGGGAGACCGGGCAGCAGGTGAGGGGCCGTGGCGCAGCTGGTAGCGCACCACACTGGCAGTGTGGGGGTCAGGGGTTCGAGTCCCCTCGGCTCCACCCAAACCGCAGGTCAGACCAGCGCCCTGGTCGGAAGCGAGACTTCCGGGCCAGGGCGTTCGTCGTATCTGGCACCGGTAGAACGTCACGTGCCAGATCTGTGCCAGACCAGGTTGTGATCTTGGTTCTCGCCTCCGTGATCAGAGCGTCCAGCGCTGCCGCGATGGTGTGATCGCGATCACGGATCGCGTGCTGACAAAATATCGCAGCCAGGGTGCTTGAATGGCCGGTCCGAGCCATCAGCTCCTTGAGTCGCGCCGCTCTGCGCGGACCAGGTGCTGCCCGTGTGCCGGAGGTCGTGTAAGTGCAGACCGGTGTCCGTCGGGATGCTGGCATCCCTGAGCGCCTTTGTGTCCGACCCGGTAGAAGTACGGCAGCCGTCGTTCGGGATCTTGGTGCGGGTCGGTAAATGCGGAGCGGCCACCGCGTGATCGTCTGTGTGTTGTGGACAAACAATCGGATCTTGCGGTGGCCGTGGGTCACAGCGTAGACGCTGCCGGATGGCGGCGCGCGCTCGCCCTGTTCCAACGAATCGGCCTGCAACTGCTGATCGTGACCCCGTTGCAGAAGATCCACGTCATCGAACCGTACGTGGCCGCGGTCGGGTTCGTGGACAACCCGAACGGCAACTACTCGCGCTTGCAGAGCCTGACCATCGAGGAGTACCACGAGCGGCGGCAGGCACACGAATTGGGCGCGTCGTCCGCGTCCCAGGCCTGACATGGCCGCTGCCTCGCGGGTACCACGCTGGACCGAGCCCGACGATCTGGTCGAACGGCTGCGTCGTCGATGGGAGACGGGGGAGCTCCTGACTGCGCTGGGACGGGGTACGCCGTGGCAGCCGGTCGTCGTACCGCTGCGCGCCCCGACCGCAGCCGAACTGGCCGATCATTTCGGCGCGGCTCAGGAGTGGATCGGCCGATGGCGGAAGGTCGACACGGATCTCGTACGGCTTGAGCAGCGTACCGTCGGCGGCCGGTTGATCGGCGCCAACCGTGTGCCCGCCCGGGCGGTGATCGACACTCCCGAGCAACTCTGGGCACTGTTGCGGGTTGGTGCGCAGGTGGCGACGTACGAACGACTACTGAAGGCCACCCAGGTCAGCGCACCGGCATTACTGGACTGGATGGCGGCCCATCCGATGCAGGTGCTCGGGCACGCGGATCGGTGGAGCAACCTGGTTGACGCCGTGCTCTGGATCGACCGGAACGGGCGGCCGGAGACGTACCTGCGGCACGTCGACGTGCCGGGAGACCCGTGATCCTGCCGGACCAGTTGGCGTCGGTCACCAGGGACGGAGTCCCCCAAGGGTTGAACTCGGGCCAGACGCAGAGCACGCCCTGCGGGCAGTTCCCGGGCGGATAGATGTCGTCCGACGTCTGGGAAAGCGCCGCCGAGGCGGGAGAGGTGGCGGCAAGCGCGCCTGCGACGGCTGCGGCGACAGCGAAGGACCTCAGCACGGTTCACCTCCTTGTCGATCGATGGGTGTCGGACTCGCCGTGTGGAGGATCAGCGGCAGTTGTGCGTGTGGAAGTCCACCCTCGTCACGGTCACGGGCACGTACAGGTGCCCGTCGCCGGAGGTGGCGCAGAGGGTGCCGGTGTAGACCGTCCCGCCCCAGTTGGCGGTCCAGGTGATGTCGACGTTGCGGGAGGTGTAGTTGTAGAAGTTGAACATCGTGACATTGCCGGCCCAGTCCGTGGTGGTGACCAGGGACGGAGGCGCGGTGGGACCTTCCGGCGGGTGATCCGTGTTGGCCCAACCGCAGAACGTGCCCTGCGTGCAGTTCCCGGGTGGCCAGATTCCGTAACCTGCTTGCGCGGTTGCCGCCGAGGCGGGAGAGGCGGTGGCCAGCACGCCTGCGACGGCCGCGGCGACAGCGAGGGACTTCAGCACGTTGCACCCATTTTCCAGAGAAACATATCGATGTATGTGAAATTTACGCGGGGAAAATTGACCAGTCAAGCACCTGACGTGACCCGCTCACCCGGCAGTCACCGGCGCTGGTCTCACCAGGCCAGGTGACCCGCGACAGACCGACCTGAGCCAGCCGGACCGGGGCGGTCGGCCGGTGGATCGCCGTGATGACACCGCTGGTGTCCGCGGACATGACCGTGAGGAGGCCCATGACATCTCTGCGGGCACGGCTGGAGGACGAGCTCGTCGCGCTCAACGAGCGGTTCGGGGAAGGTGTATCCGCGTACCGGGTGCAGCCGCTGCGGTCCCGCTCCTTTGTGGGCACCGAGTCGCGGCTGAACATCGCGCCGGAGTTGCTGCGGCAGGTGGCGTTCGGCGCCGAGACCGATCCGGGGGTCCCGTTCTCCGGCTCGCGGAGTGCGGCACCGCCGGGACCCAAGGTCCCGGTGACCGTCCGACCGGTGGCGACTGTGTCGTAGACCACTTCCGGGAAGCCGCGCATACCGTGCTCGGGCACGAGGACGAGGTCGGCGTCGGTCCACCCGGCGTCCACCCGGTCCGAACCGACCCCGTCGCGCCCGGAAGCATGTACGCCGGCGGCCCCGGATGAGACCGATGCCCCCGTCGGGCACGGCAGCAGCCGGTAGGTTCGATACCCATGCGGACAGGGGCGGGCCACGACACGATCCCGCTCGTCGGACGGGCCGATGACGAGCAGCGGCTTCGATCCGCCCTGCTGTCCCTGGCCGCGGGCAACGGTGGCTGCGTCATCATCGAGGGACCGGCGGGTATCGGCAAGAGCCGGATGCTGGCCGAGGTTGCGGACCAGGCTGTTGAACTCGGGCTGGTGATGGCCCGGGGACGAGCGACCGAACTCGACCATGTCGCGCCACTCAGCACCCTGTTGAACGCGCTGAGCGGGTCGGATCAGCCAGTGCTGAGCAGGTCTGACCTCACCAACCTGCGCAGACACGAGGACGGTCGGTTCTGGCTGGTCGACCAGCTCACCGGGCTGATCGAGAACTACAGCCAACAGCACGCACTGGTGGTCTGTCTCGACGACGTGCAGTGGGCCGACGAGCTCAGCGCGCTGACGCTGCGGATACTCGTGCCGGCGCTGCGCTCGTCGCCGGTCCTGTGGCTGCTGGCCTGCCGGCCGTTGCCGGCACGATCGTCCACGCGGCACGTCTTCGACTGGTTGATCGCCGAGGGAGCGGGCCGGCTGCCCCTCGGCCCGCTCCCGGAGCAGGCCGTCGCCGAACTCTGCGTGGAGATTCTCGGCGCCCAGCCCGGCGAGTCGCTGCTCGCCCTGGTCCGCGGCAGCGGCGGCAATCCGTTCCTCCTGGAGACCCTACTCACCAGCCTGCGTGACGGAGACCGGATCCGGATCGTCGACGGCGTGGCGGTCCCCGTCGGCAACGAACTTCCCGTCGGCTTCCTCACCGCGGTCGACCAGCGCCTCGGCGACCTCCCGGACGGCGTACGGCGGTTGCTGGAGGCGGCGTCGGTGCTGGGCCGCCCGTTCACGCTGCACGAGGTCGCGGGCGTACTCGACGAACCGGCGGTCCGCCTGCTCGACCCGGCGAAGGAGGCGGTCGACGCCGGAATGCTGCTCGACGGCCCCACCGCCTTCACCTTCCGGCACGACCTGATCCGGGAGGCCATCTACGGTCGGCTCTCCGGCCCGGCCCGGCAGGCGCTGCACCGGGTGGCGGCAGGCGTGCTCCAGACGGAGGGACGCCCGGCGGGCGAGATCGCGCAGCACCTGATCAGGGGAGCGCTGCCCGACGACCCTCGGACCCTGGCCGTGGTGCGGGAAGCGGTCGCCCAGGTCGCTCCGACCGCCCCCGGCACCGCCGCCGACCTGATCCTCGGCGTGCTCGGGACGTTCACCGGCCGTGATCCGGAACGCGTCGGACTGGTCGCCGGGGCGGTACGACTGCTGGCGTCCGCCGGGCGTCTCGCCCAGGCCCGCGAACTCGGTGAGGTGTACCTCCGCCGGGGCCTCGCCGCGCCGACCGAGGCGGCCATCCTGCTCGGCCTCGCCGAAGCGCTCAAGCACGCCGGCCAGGACCGGGCGGCGATCGAGTACGCCGACCGCGCGCTCGCGCTGCCGGACGTGCCGACCGGGGAACGGGCCCACCTGCTCGCCATCCAGGCCCACGCGCTGCTGCAGATCGACGACATCGTGGCGGCGGACCGTTCCGCCCGGCTCGCCGCCGAGCTGGGTGGCCCGGTGGGAGAGCACTCCGCCGTCGTCTTCGCGCTCGAGGCGCGTTGCGTGGCGGCGTATGCACGAGGCGCCCTGACCACCGCCGCCGAGTACGCCGAAGCGGCGGTGCGACTGGCGGACGAGGTCGGCGGCGAGGCACGGCAACGCCATCCGGCGCTGTGGCGGGGCATGGTGCTGGCCGCGATGGACCAGCTCGACGAGGCCGCCGCCGCGTACGCCGCCGACAAGGTGGCGACGGACGAGCTCGGCACGGCCTGGTCCCGGCCGCTCTGGCACCACCTGCACGCCGACCTGTGCCTGGCCGCCGGCCGGCTCGACGACGCCGAGGCGGTGGCCGAGGCGGGACTGCGGGTCGCCGAACAGCTGGGGGCGAGCGCGGTGGTGCCGTCGCTGCTGGCGACGCTCGGGCAGATCGCCCTGCACCGCGACGACCTGCCGCGCGCGCTGGACTACCTGCGCCGAGCCCAGCACCACGTACACAGCGGCATCGGCGTCATCGCGGAGGAACTCGCCTGGGAGCAGGCGCTCTACGCGGACGCGACGGGCCGGCCGGAAGGCGTGCTCGACGCACTGGCCCGGCTGTACGACGCCCTTCCGGAGCGGCTGTACCTGATCGTGCACAACCCCTTCGCCGGACCGCACCTGGTCCGGATGGCGTTGAACGCCGGAGACCCGGAGCGGGCGGCGGCGGCGGTCCGCGCCACCCGCGCGGCGGCCGAACTGAACCCGGGCAGCGCCTCGCTGGCCGGGGCCAGCCGGCACGCGGAAGGGCTACTGCACGGCAACCTCGACGCCCTGCGGGACGCGGTGGTCGCGCTGGCGGACAGCCCGCGCCCGTACGGCCGTGCCTCGGCGACCGAGGACGCCGGTGTCGCCGAGTACGCGGCAGGCAACTCGAGCGCCGCGATCTCCCTGCTGAAGTCGGCGTTGAACGAGTACGCCGCGGCGGGTGCCAAGCGGGACGCCACCCGGATCCGGCACCGGCTACGCGCACTCGGGGTGCGCACCGCGCGGGCGCAGGGGGAGCGTCGCCCCCGTACCGGCTGGGGGAGCCTGACCGAGTCGGAGCTGCGGGTGGCGCGGTTGGTCGCCGACGGACACACCAACCGGCAGATCGCCGACCGTCTCTTCCTGTCGCCGCACACGGTCGACAGTCACATCCGGCACGCCTTCGCCAAGCTCGGTGTCTCGAGTCGGGTCGATCTGACCCGGCTGGTGCTCACCAACGACCAGCCGGGCCGGGAACCCTGACCGCTGAGGAGCGCCGTCCAGCCGAGCCGGTCAGGTGGCGGTGTCGCCGGGGCCGGGCAGGGGGCCGAAGTGGCGTCGGGAGACGGCTTCGGCACGTCGCACGTCGGAGTGGGTGAGCCGCTCGTCCTTCTCGCCAGGCCGGACCGGCCGGCCGATGTCCCGGAAGAACTGCTCCATGTCGCTGGGCGTGTAGAGCAGGAGCATCCGGCCGGCTCGCCCGGTCGTGTTACGCCAGCTGTGCATGGTCCCCCGGGGGATGAACGCGTAGTCGCCGGCGGCGATGACAAATTCCCGGTCGCCGGCGCGGACCTCGAACGTGCCCTCCAGGACAAAGAAGGACTCGTCGGAGCCGGCGTGCAGGTGCGGAGGCGGACCGTTGCCGGGCGGGACGGCGATGCTCACCCCGGTCAGCGCGCCGCCGGTCGTCTCGGCCGACGCCAACAACGTGTACCGGGACAGCAGCGGCCCCTCGCCCTCGGCGAACGGACCGGGCAACGCCTCCGGCACCCACAGCGGGACCCCGCCGTCGGCGGGTACGTGTGCCACCACGGGTCCGTTCCGTCCGTCAACCTCTGACAAGGCAGCCCCCTCCGCATCGTCACCGATCGCGTCAAGCGTGCCGCGCCGGAACCGCCGGGGGCATCACGGATCTTCGGGAGATGGCCGGACGGGCAGTCCGACCGACGTCGATCGCCAATGGCGTGAACACGTGATGCCTGGTCACGTCCGGGCAGGCGAGGCTTCGAGGCGAAGGGCACACGGGTGTTCCGCCGGGACCAGGTGCGCCGTACGTCGACTGCCGAGGAATCAGCATGAGCGGTACCAGCACACGTCGGCACAACCCGTGGGCGGCGTTCAGCATTCTCGCGGTCACCCAGTTCATGGTCGTGCTGGACGCCAGCATCGTGTACGTCGCGCTCCCCTCCATCCAGCGCGACCTCGGGTTCGCCGCCGCGGACCTGGCCTGGGTGATGGACGCCTACATCCTGACCTTCGGCGGGATCATGATGCTCGGCGGCCGGGCCGGCGACCTGCTCGGTCGGCGCCGGGTGCTCCTGCTCGGACTGATCTGGTTCGGCGTCGCCTCGTTGGCCTGCGGGCTCGCCACCGAGGCGTGGCACATCGTGGTCGCCCGGGGCGCGCAGGGGCTGGGGGCGGCGTTCATCGCCCCGGCCGCCCTGGCCCTGGTCACCGACACGTTCCCGGAGGGCCCGAGCCGGTTCCGGGCGCTCGGGATCTTCGCCAGCATCGGGGGTTTCGGCGGTGCCGCCGGCACCCTGCTCGGTGGACTGCTGACCGCCGTCGCCTGGCAGTGGGCCTTCCTGATCAACATTCCCATCGTCATCGTCGTGCTGGTCCTCGGCGTACGGCTGCTGGCGGCACAGCCGCCGGCCGGTACCGGCGGCGTGGACCTGATCGGCGTGCTGACCAGCACCGGCGGGCTCTGTCTGCTGCTGCTCGGACTCCTGCGTGGCGGGGTGCAGGGCTGGAGCGAACCGGCGGTCCTGCTCGCCTTCCTCGGCGCTGCGGTCCTGCTCGTCGCCTTTGTCCTCCGGCAGGCGACGGCCGCGCAGCCGCTGGTTCCGCGGTTGCTGTTCCGGATGCGGGGGGTGGTGCTGGGCAACGGTGCGAACATCGTGGCCGGCGCGATGCTCTTCGGCGTCTTCCTGGTACTGACCCTGCACCTGCAACTGGCCAGGGGTCACACCCCGCTGCAGGCCGCGCTCTGGACCATGCCGATCAGCGTCTGCCTCTTCCTCGGTTCGAACCTGGTCAGCCGGATGTTCGCCCGGATCGGTCCGATCAACGCGCTGGGTGGTGCGCTCGCCCTGCAGGCCGTGGCGCTCGCCTGGTGGTCGGTGGCGCTCAGCGCCGACGGTCCGATCCTGACCTCGTTCGTGCTGCCCGGCATGGTCTGGTCCCTCGGCTGCGGGGCCGCGATCGTCAGTGCCTTCGTGGTCTGCACGAACGGGGTGGACGGCCCGGTGATGGGCGCGGCCTCCGGCCTGGTCAGTACGACGTTGCAGGTCGGTGGGGCGTTGGGCGTGGCCGTGCTCAGCATGATCGCCCACCACGGTGCGACGACGGCCGGGGCACCGCTCGCCGAGTTGAGCGACGGCCAGTCGGCGGCCCTGCTCACCGCGGCGGTGGTGGCCGCGCTCGGCGTGCCGCTGATGCTCTGGCTCCGCGCCGGCGCCCGCGCCGTCGTGCCGCAGGGGGACACGCCGGCATTCGCCAACGCCGGATCGGCGGACGACCGGCCGACCCTCGCCAACCCGGACATCTCCCGTCCACGGCCCTGACGCTCGCGGCGCTGTCCGCGGCACCCCGGATCCTCGACGAAGGAAGGAGACGACCCGATGTCGTCTGACCACGTACTCATTGATCAAATTGCCCAGAACCTGCTGTTCCGTGACGCACGGACAGCGAACACCTTCTCCGACGAACCGGTCTCCGACGAGCAGATCGAGGCGTTGTACGACCTGGTGAAGTGGGCGCCGACCTCGTTCAACCAGCAGCCGCTGCGGGTGGCGTTGGTCCGCTCCGAGGCGGCGAAGAGCCGCCTCGTCCCGCTGATGTGGGACAGCAACCAGGGCAAGACGGCCGCGGCCCCGCTCAACGCCGTGCTCGCCGCCGACCTCGAATTCCACGAGAACCTGCCTGAGCAGTTCCCGGTCTTCCCGCAGGCGAAGGAGATCTTCTTCGCCGAGGAAGCGGCCCGGGTCGAGTCGGCGCTGCTCAATGCGACCCTCCAGGTCGCGTACTTCATCCTGGGGGTCCGGGCGATCGGGCTCGCCGCCGGGCCGATGACCGGTTTCGAGGCGGACAAGGTCAGCGAGGAGTTCTTCCCCGGTGGCCGGCACCGCGCCCTGGCCGTGGTGAACGTCGGCAGGCCGGGGCCGAACGCCTGGTACGACCGCCTGCCACGGCTCTCGTACGACCGGGTGTTCAGCAACCACTGAAACCACGGCGGGCTCTGATGACCCGCACCGAACAGTGCACCACCAACGGGGGCGCGTCCCGTCCCGTACCGGTCTCCACCCTGAGTGGACCGGGCCGGGCGGGGTGGCGAGTACAACAGGTTCCGTCCGGCCGGACCAGCAGGTCCGACCCGACGGCGATGCGATGACGGCGGGCGTGGTCGGCCGGCTCCGGGCCGGCGACCGCGTGGCCCACACGCGGATCACATCCCAGGCGGAAACGGCCCGGCGGACGTCGCCGTGCCGGTCCGGCCGGGCGATCGGCGACCGCATCGTGCCGCCTCGGCGGTCGCGTCCCTCCAGTTGCATCCGGGCGAGTGCGCCCGAAGTTTCGACCAGCCGATGGAGGGCGACGTGTTGGCCCAACGATTCACTGACAGGACGGTGCTCGTCACCGGGGGCGGCTCGGGCCTCGGCCGGGCGATAGCCCTGGCCTTCGCCGACGAGGGGGCCACCGTCGTGGTGGCCGGACGGAATCCGGATCCGCTGCGGGAAACCGTCAAACTCGTCGAGGAACGGGACGGCCGGGCGGACCACGTCGTCGCGGACGTGACCCGGGCCGCGGACGTGGCCCGACTGGTTACGACGACCGTACGCGAGCACGGCGGACTGCACGTGGCGGTCAACAACGCCGGCGTCCTCGCCGCCGCGGGACCGGTGGCCACGATCGACGAGTCGGAGTGGTCGCGGGTTCTCGCCACCAATCTGACCGGCACCTGGCTGTCGATGAAGTACGAACTCGAACACATGGCGGCCAACGGCGGCGGGACGATCGTCAACATGTCCTCGGCCGTGGGGCCGCACGTGACCGTGCCCGGCCTCGGGGCGTACGGCGCGACCAAGGCCGCGATCAGCGCGCTGACCCGTACTGCGGCCCGGGAGTACATCGGTCGCGGGGTCCGGGTCAACGCGGTCAGTCCCGGCCCGTGCGACACCGAGATGTCGTTCCTGCCCGGCGAGTCGGAAGCCGAGCGCGCCGCCCGGATGGGCGCGATCCTGCCCGTCGGCCGGGTCGGGACCCTGGCCGAGATCGCCGACGCCGTGCTCTGGCTCGCCTCGCCAGAGTCCGGGTTCACCGTCGGACTCGACCTCGTCGTCGACGGCGGAGCACGCGCCTGACCACAGTGTCGACCCACCACGATCCCGCTGTCCGCAATCCCGAAGGAGTGGAGCCATGTCGCTCACCCCGACCGATCCCCAGCTGACCCACATCGAACCGCTCCGCGAGCTGTTCTACGCGCACTACCGGTTCCAGTACCTCAGCGCCGCCTGCGAGTTCGGGCTCTTCGAACTGCTCAGCCGGGAACCGGGGCTCACCCGGGCCCAGGTCGCCGAGCGGCTGGGCATCGAGCAGCAACCGGCCCGGATCCTGCTGCTCGGTTGCGTCTCGGCCGGACTGCTGAGGAAGGAGGGCGACGGATACCACAACACCCCGGTCTCCGAGCCGCTCGCCGGCAAGCTCGACGACGTGCCGGCCGCCTTCGTCCCGTGGGAACAGCACGTCAACTACCGGCCGATGGCCTGGTTCTACGAGTCGCTCAAAGCGAACACCAACATCGGGTTGCAGCGTGAGATCCCGGGCGACTCGCCCACGTTGTACGGCCGGCTCGCGCTGGACCCGAAGCGTGAGACGACGTTCCACAACATGATGGGCTCGGTGAGCCGGCTCGTCGCCGAAGAACTCGTCCAGCAGCTCGACCTGTCGCCGTACACCCACCTGCTCGACGTGGGCGGCGGCACCGCGGTGAACGCCACCTACCTGGCACGCCGGTGGCCGAACCTGCGGGTCACCATCGTCGACCTGCCGACGATCGCGGAGACGGCGAACCAGAAGATCGCCTCCCTCGGCCTGCAGGACCGGGTACGGGCGGTGGGGCTCGACGCGTTCAACGACGAGTTCCCCAAGGGCTGTGACGCCGTGCTCTTCGGGCACTTCCTGGAGATCTGGTCGGTCGAGCGCAACAAGGACCTGATCGCCAAGGCCGCCCGGGCGGTCGAGCCGGGTGCCGGCATCTTCGTGGTGACCCCGGGGGCGGACGACGACGAGACCGGTCCCGACCTGGCCGCCGCGCTCTCGGCGTACTTCCTGACCGTCGCCTCCGGCGAGGGCATGGTCTACACGTGTGCCGAGTACGAGCAGTGGTTCGCGGAGGCCGGTTTCGAACCGGCGGGACGGCGTTCGTTCTCCGGACCGGCGGCTATCCGCGCCGGTCACCGGTCCTGGACCCGCGGGGGCGGGCCAGCACCGGCGCGGCCCCGGCGGCGGCGACCAGCTCGTCGGTGGTCGGCACGGCCGCGCAGCGCTCGGCGGCGTAGGTGAGCGCCATTCGGTGGTACTCCAGGGAGAAGTCGGCCACCGCGTCGGCGACCAGGAACGGCTGGATGTCGTTGGCGAACGCCTCGGCGGCGGTCATCAGACAGCCGACGTGGGCGTACACCCCGCAGATGATCAGCTGGTCGCGACCGGTACGGCGGAGGAACGGCACCAGCTCGGTACGGTGCAGGGCACTGTACCGCCACTTGGTGAGCATCAGGTCGCCCGGCGCCGGTTGCAGCGGGTCCACCACCTCACGATGCTCGGGAGCGGTCGTCATACCGGCGCCCCAGAAGTCCTTCAACAGTCCGCGCTCCTCGTCGGACATGCCGCCCGGTTGGGCGGTGTACGCCGTCGGCACCCCGAGCGCGGTGTAGTGCCGGCGCAGTCGCTCGATGTTGCGGACCAGGTCGACGAGGGGCTGCTCGCCGGTGGGGAAGAAGCGGACGAAGTACCGCTGCATGTCGTGGATCAACAGGACGGCCCGGGCCGGGTCGACCCGCCAGGCCACCCGGGTCTCGGGAACGTCGTCCCGGTCGGGCATCGGGTACGGGCTGATGCGCGGAATGCTCACTACGGTCTCCTCATCAGGTCCAGCTCGCCGCGACCCGCAGGGCCTGCTCCGGGTTGAGTCGGGGGTCGCAGAGCGACGTGTAACGGTCACCGACCCGGTCGAGGTGGTCGGCGTCCGGTACACACTCGGTGACGTCGTGCGGTGTCGTTTCCAGGTGCAGCCCGCCGGCGGTGCCGCCGGCCCCGGCGACCGCCCGCCGGAAGGCGCGCACCTCCTGAACGATCTGTTCGAGCAACCGGGTCTTGCGTCCGTCGCGGGCGGTGACGGTGTTGCCGTGCATCGGGTCGCAGAGCCAGATGACCGGGTGACCCGCGTCCCGGACCGCGGTCACCAGTTCGGGCAGGCGGCGGGCTGCCAGGTCCGCGCCGAGACGGGCGATGAGCGTGAGGCGCCCCGGCTCACGCCGCGGGTCGAGGCGGGCACAGAGCTCGCGTAGCTCCCCCCGGCCGGTGCCGGGCCCCACCTTGCAGGCCACCGGGTTGGCGACCGAGGAGAGCAACCGGACGTGCGCGCCGTCGAGTTGCCGGGTCCGGTCTCCGATCCACGGCCAGTGTGCCGAGGTGAGGAGCAGCCGCCCGTCCGGTAGCCGCCGGAGCTGGGGCAGCTCGTAGTCCAGGACCAGCGCCTCGTGGCTGGTCCAGACCGTCGTCGTCGGATCCGGCGCCCAGCTGGCGGTGTGCCACAGATAGTCCACCGCGAGGCCCGCCGCGCGGTGGCAGCTGAGCATCCGTAACGGGTCCGGCCGGCGGCTCACCGGATCCGGCTCCGGGCCGTTGATCAGCATGCCCCGGAAGACCGGCAGTTCGATGCCGTGCCGGATCTCCGTGGGCCGGGTACGGGGTTTGGCGAACTGGCCGGCGATCCGGCCGACCCGCAGCACGGGCTGGCCGGTCCGGGTCCGGAGTACGCCGGCCAGCGCGTCGAGCAGACCGACCTTGTACGACAGCTGCCCGGGCGTACACTCCGCCGGATCCTCGGCGCAGTCACCGGCCTGTATGACCAGCAGCCGGCCGGCGGCGACCTCGGCGAGAGCCCGACGCAGGCCACGCACCTCGTTCCAGCCCACCAGCGGCGGCATCCCGGCGAGGTCGGCCCGGACACGTTCGGCCAGCCACTCGTTCGTCCAGGCGGGCTGCTGCTCCGCCGGAAGGAGCCGAAGGTAGTCGAGTTCCCGCTCGTGTAGTTCGGTGGCGAATTCACCCGGACGGGTCAGCGTCTGTTCGCCGATCACCGGGACTCCTCTCGTGACGCGGTACGCCACCCGACCGGATCGGACGTCCGGTTCGGGTGGTCGATCTCGGATGCACCCGTCGACCCGGCGGTCGACCGGGTCGGCGGACCGGACGCACGGCCAAGGTTCAGGGCAGGAGAGCCGGTGCCGGGTCGTCCGCCCGGGGTGGTGCCGTCGGGACGCGCGTGGTACCGGCCAACAGCTCGGTGCTCACCCGGCTGATGAGCTCGACACCCCGGCGGGTCAGCACCGACTCCGCGTGGAACTGCATCGACCGGAAACGCTCGCCGCGCGTCGCGTGCACCACGCCGGTCTCCCGGTCACGGCAGATCTCGACCACCCCGCCCGGCACCGGTGCCGGCAGCAGATCCGCCGAGGCGTACGCGGCGAAGGTGTTGTAGAAGCCGCACTCCTCCTCGCGGCCGAAGACCTCGACCGTCCGCTGCGCCCCCTGGTTCGGGGTCGGTAGGCGGCGGACCGGCAGCCCGAGCAGCTGGGCGAGGACCTGGTGACCCAGGCAGACCGCCAGCAGCGGGCGGTTCTGCTCGAGGAGCTGCCGGATGACCCGCCGCATGGCGGCGATCTTGGGATGTCCGGCCGCCCGCGGATCGCCCGGTCCCGGCCCGACAACCGTCAGGTCGTACTCCTGCGGCCGGTGGTCGGCGTCGAAGCGGCGGATCGTCACGTCGAGCCCGAGCGCGGTCAGCTGGTGCCCGAGCATCGCGGTGAAGTTGTCCTCGCAGTCGATCACCAGTACACGCCGACCGAGCAGCGACGCCACCGGCTGGGACCGTGCCTCCGGCGACTGTAGCCAGAACCGCGCCAGACGCTCGTTGCGTCCGGCCAGCGCGCGCTCGAGGTCCGGGTCCCGCCAGAGTCCCGGGTCGCGCCAACCCGGGGCGACCGGTGGCGCGCTGCCGTCACCGAACGCGGCGAGCAGGGACTCCGCCTTCGCCCGGGTCTCCGCCGCCTCCGACCGGGGATCCGAGTGCCGGACCAGGGTCGCGCCGACGTCGATCCGGACCCGGCCGGTCGGGTCGATGTCCGCGGTACGGATCCCGATCGCCGAATCGAGTACCCGCTGCCCGGTCGGCTCCCGACCGATCAGCGCGAGCGCACCGGCGTAGTAGCCCCGTCCGCCCGGCTCGTACCGCGCGATGACCCGACAGGCGCTCTCCAGCGGGCTGCCGGTGACGGTCGGCGCGAAGAGCGTCTCGTGCAGGACCCGTCGTACGTCGAGTTCGGTGCGGCCCCGGATGAAGTACTCGGTGTGGGCGAGGCGGGCCATCGGCCGGATCCGTGGGCCGATCACCTCGCCACCGCCTCGACAGAGCCGGCCCATCATCTTGAGTTCCTCGTCGAGCACCATGTACAGCTCGTCGACCTCCTTGCCGTTGTCGAGGAAGTCACGGAGCGCGGCCAGGTCGGGCGGACCGGGCGGGTAGCGGAACGTCCCGCTGATCGGGTTCATGGTGGCCACGCCGTCGACCACGGTGACGTGACGCTCCGGGCTCGCCCCCACCAGCGAGCGGCCGCCGGTGTGGACGAGGAACGTCCAGTGCGCGCCGGTCTCCGCGGCCAGCAGCCGGCCGAACACCGCGAGCGCGTGCCGCCGCGGTTCCTCGGCGTATCCCACGATCTCTGCCGACAGCGAGCGTTTGATGACGAAGTTGGCGCCCTCGCCGGTGCCGATCTCGTCGTCGACGACCCGGCGTACGAGGTCGGCGTACCGCCGGTCGTCGAGGTCGAAGCCGACGTCACGCAGCGGCGCCGTGACCCTCGGCAGTCCGGCCAGGACCTCGTCCCGGTCGAGGGCACGCCACCGGTGCACCCGCAGGGCCGTCAACGGCGTGCCGTCGTCGACGCAGGCGAAGCCCCGCTCGGCGATCTGCCGGTAGGGCACCAGCGCGAGCACGTCGGGGCCGGCGACCTCCGGGCGACCGACCGGCACGGGAAGGTCGGCCAGCCTCGGTACGGTGCACGTCGTACCGGTGATCAGGAGGACGCGGTCGCCGTCGGAGTCCGGTCGGTGCAGCAGGGCGAACGCCGGGATATCCGGGTCGAGGACGTCGTGCAGCCAGGTCATCTCGCTCGCTTCCAGTGAAGGGACAGCGGATCGTCGGTGGCGGGCGTCCGAAGCCCGTGGGCCGGAGATCGGCGCGGTGTCGGGTCCGGTGACGGTTCGGTCAGCATCAGCAGCGGTAGGTGCCGGCCGTGGCTACCCGGGTCGAGCCGGACGGGTCATCCGGCGTGGACCGGGTCGGTGGTCAGTGGCCCAGCACCAGGTCGAGCAGCGCGGCCGGGTCCGCCGGTGCCTGATCGGCCCGCCAGGCCACGTGCTGGTCCGGTCGGACCAGCACCAGACCCCGCTCCAGCACCTGCCGTGCGTGCGGCTCGTCGACCACGACGTGGGCCAACGGCAGCCCACGGCCGGCCGCCTCGTCGACCAGCCCTTTGCCGGCGTGGCTGCCGGAGCAGTCCAGCAGGGTCAGCACCGGACCGAGCAGGTCGTACAGTTCGGTGCCGTCGGCGAGTCGTACGCTCGGCAGCCGGCCGCCCGGCCAGCTGGTGGGTGTGATGCGCCGCCAGTCCCAGGCCGGCTCGCTGCCCGACTCCCGCGGCACCACAGGTGAGTCGTGGTAACGCTGTCCGAAGTGGATGCCGATGTTGTCGATCTGGTGCCGCTCCTGGTCGAGGAAACCGGCGAGCTGGGCGCGGGAGGCGCCGGCGGCGGCGAGTGTCGGGTAGCGTCGCCACACGTCGAGCAGGTTCGCGCACATCTCCCGGTTGAAGAGCGCCACCGGCCGGCGTTCCGCCTGGTAGCTGTCGAGCAGACCGGGTCCGGCCCAGCCGTGCACCGTCGCGGCCAGCTTCCAGCCCAGGTCGACGGCGTCGCCGATGCCGGTGTTGGCGCCGTGTCCGCCCGTCGGGAAGAACTGGTGCGCGGCGTCACCGGCGACGAAGACCCGGCCGCGACGGTACGTGTCGGCCACGGCCAGCCGCCCCACCCAGTCGGCGACCACCAGCACCTCGTCGACCCGGACGTCGACGCCGAGCCGGCTGCGCAGCTCGGTCACCGGGTCGACGTCGCGCTGCTCCGGCTCGAAGAGCGGGAACGTACCGGTCCAGAGCTGGTCGCCGTCCCGGGAGACCAGGGTGAGCCCGCGCGCGGCGATGGTGAGGAAGAACCGGCCGTGCCGGTGCAGCACCGGATCGGTGCTCCGGAAGAAGACGTCGCGGTGCGTCACCTCCGGCTCGACCGAGCGGCTGTCGATGCCGGCCGCCTGACGTACCGTGCTGTTCGCGCCGTCACAGCCGACCAGGTAGCGGACCCGGACCGTCTCCCGCTCGCCGTCGGCGGTGGCGAGGGTCGCGTCCACCCCGTCGGCGTCCTGGCGGAAGCCCTCGAAGGCCCACCCTTCGCGGAGCCGTGTCAGCGGCGACCGGCGTAGCTGGCGCCGGCCCAGCTCCTCCAGTCGGGAACCGATGACGCGCTGGTACGGCTCGCGTGGCATGGTGCCGTCGTTGAGCTCTGCCATCCGCACCCGGACCTGGTCCACCGAGGGGTACTCCCAGACCGACACGGGTGGCCGGTCGAGCGTCTCGATCCACTGGAAGTTGAACAGGTGGTCGGCGGGGACACCCAGTGACCGGATCTCCTCGGCCAGCCCGAGTCGCCCGAAGTGCTCCATGCTCCGGCCGTTCAGGAAATCCATCTTGGGGTGACGCGAGGCGGTACGGGCCCGGTCGACGACCAGGCTCGGCACACCGTGCTGGGCCAGGACGGCGGCGAGCGTGGCACCGACCGGCCCGGCGCCGACGATGAGTACCGGCGGCTCTGAGGTGGCGGTTGGCATGTGGTCGAGCGTGCCGCATTCCGGCCGCCGGGACAGTACGTCAGGCCAGAAACAGCGCGAGCCAGTCAGCCGACTACTCGGGTAGGTAGTTCGCCGACCGCCGAGTGCTCACTAACGTTTTCGGTACCGGTCCGATTCGACCGCGGCGAATTCCTGTTCTTTTTCCCGGGGAGTCTCATGCGAATTGTGGTGCGCAAGTACGGCGGCACCTCGTTGGCCGACGCCGACCGGGTCCGTCGCGCGGTCGCCTCGGTCGCGGACCTGCACGCCACCGGCACGTCGGTCGTGCTGGTGGTGTCGGCGCAGGGCGACACCACCGACGAGCTGCTCGGCCGGGCCGCCACGCTCGGCGGCAGCGCGGCCGGCCGGGAGACGGACCAACTGCTGGCGACGGGCGAGATCGTCTCGGCCGCGCTGGCCGCCACCGCGCTGGCGGCGATCGGCGTGCCGGCGGTGTCGTTGACCGGCGCCCAGGCGGGCGTCGTCGCGGAGGGACCACCCGGTGCCGGTCGGATCGCCGACGTCGACACCACCCGCATCGCCCGGCACCTGGCCGAGCGGCGAGTGGTGGTCGTCGCCGGTTTCCAGGGCGTGGACGCCGCCGGCGACGTACTCACCCTGGGCCGGGGTGGCTCCGACACGACCGCGGTGGCACTGGCGGCGGCGTTGGACGCCGACGCCTGTGAGATCTACACCGATGTCGACGGCATCTACAGCGCGGCGCCCCGGGTGGTTCCCGGAGCCCGGGTACTGCCCGAGGTTCCGGCCGAGGTGGCGGTGGAGATGTCGTTCGCCGGTGCCAAGGTGCTGCACTCACGGGCGGCGGAGCTGGCCGCGGCGCGCGACATCGAGCTGCGGGTGCGCAACGCCCTGCGGGACAGCGCCGGCACCACGGTCCGTCGACGTGGCGCGGGACCGTCGCTGGAGGGCCCAGGGGTGCTCGCGGTGTGCCACGAGCTGGACGTGGTGCGGGTTCTGATCCGGTGCGACGGCCCGCGTCGGGACCTGGCCGGCGAGCTGCTGTCGGTACTCGCGGAGTACCACGCGCCGCTGGACCTGGTGGCCCGTTCGGGTCCTTTCGAGGACGAGTTCCGGATGGGGTTCACCATGCAGCGCGGCGATCTGGACAGGGTCGCACCGGAGTTGCGGCGCCGGCTGGCGGCGGTCGGGGCCACGCTGGTGCTCGACGAGCACGTGGCCAAGGTGTCCCTGGTGGGGGTGGGCCTGCTCAGCCGACCCGGGTACACCGCCGCGCTGCTCGCCGAGTTGACCGCCGCCGGCATTCCGACGTCCTGGCTCTTCACGTCGCAACTGCGCACCTCGGTCACGGTTCCGTTGGACCGGGCGTTGGACGCGGTCGCGCTGCTGCACCGGAAGCTCGTACTCGATCAAGACTGGTCGATGGCGTCCAGGTGAAACGGGGGTACACCATGGCAACCAACACCGCGTTCGGACGGCGCGTCCGGCTCGACCGGCTCTACCGACACGACAGCAGACGGCTGCTCGTCGTGCCGTTGGACCACTCGGTCACCGACGGCCCGGTGACCGGGGGTGCCGGAGTGGACCGGCTCATCGGTCAGCTGGCCGGCAACGGCGTCGACGCCGTGGTGCTGCACAAGGGCAGCCTCCGTTACGTCGACCACCGGTGGTTCAGCGAGCTGTCGCTGATCCTGCACCTGTCGGCCAGCACCGTGCGGGCCGAGGACCCGGACGCCAAGTACCTGGTCGCCACGGTGGAGGAGGCGCTGCGGCTGGGCGCCGACGCGGTCAGCGTGCACGTCAACCTGGGGTCGCGCGAGGAGGCGCGGCAGATCGCCGACCTCGCGATGGTCTCCGAGGCGTGTGACCGGTGGAACCTGCCGCTGCTGGCCATGATGTACCCGCGCGGCCCACAGGTGCACAACCCTCGTGATCCGGAGCTGGTCGCACACGCGGTCACGGTCGCCGCCGACCTCGGCGTGGACATTGTCAAGACACTCTATGTCGGCTCCGTCGACGAGATGGCCGACATCACCCGCAACGCCCCGGTTCCGGTCGTCGTCGCCGGTGGCCCACGCCGGACCGACCGGACCGAGGTGCTGGCGTACGTGGCCGAGGCGATGCGGGCCGGCGTGACCGGAGTGGCGATGGGACGCAACGTCTTCCAGGCGGACGCCCCGGCGCGGCTGACCAGGGAGATGTCGGCGTTGATCCACCGCGAGTCCGTGCCGCCCAGATCCACCCCGGAACCGGAGCGGTTCCCGGCGACCGTCCGCTGAGCGCGGACCGGCCACACCCGCATCGAGGAGGAAGTCGTGAAGCTCTGCTGGCTGGACGTACGTGAAGCGGGAGCAGCCCGCGCCGCGATCATCGAGGAGGGGGTGCACCAGCGGGTCGACGGCATCGTCGCGGCCGACCCGGAGACGCTGGCGGGACTGCCGCCGACCGTGACGAGGGTGCTGCTGCCGGGGGAGGGCGAACTTCCCGAGGACCTTGGTGGCGCGGACGTTGTCATCGTGGACGAGACGACGCACGGGCACCCGGCCGAGTTGGCCGCCCGGTACCCGGACGTCGAGTTCGGCCGGTACGTCGAGATCGTCGACGCGGCCTCGCTCGACCGGGCCTGCCAGGTGGCCCGGACCGACCCGTGGAGTCTGCTGCGGTTCCGCGACCCCACCAAGATCCCGCTGGAGATTGTCATCGCGGCGGCGTCCGGGGCCAAGGGCAGCATCATCACGGTGGCCGAGGACATCGAGGAAGCCGAGATCATCTTCGGTGTCCTGGAGCACGGCTCGGACGGCGTCATGGTCGCGCCGCAACGGGTCGGGGTGGCCACCGACCTCAAGGCGGCGGCCCAATACCGCCCGGACGACCTGACGCTCACCGAGCTGGAGGTCACCGGGGTCACCCACGTCGGCATGGGCGAACGCGCCTGCGTCGACACCTGCACCTACTTCAACGAGGACGAGGGAATCCTGGTCGGTTCGCACTCCAAGGGCATGATCCTCTGTGTCAGCGAGACCCACCCGCTGCCGTACATGCCGACCCGGCCGTTCCGGGTCAACGCCGGCGCGATCATGTCGTACACGCTCTCGACCAACAGCCGTACCAGCTACCTGAGCGAGCTGAGGGCGGGGGCCAAGGTACTGGCGGTCGACGTGAAGGGCCGTACCCGGGTGGTCACCGTCGGTCGGGTGAAGATCGAATCCCGACCCCTGCTCTCGATCGACGCGGTGGCGCCGAACGGCACCACCGTCAACCTGATCCTCCAGGACGACTGGCACGTACGGGTGCTGGGGCCCGGTGCGGCCGTACTCAACAGCACCGAACTGAAGCCCGGCGACCGGGTCCTCGGCTACCTGCCGGTGGAGGACCGGCATGTCGGTTACCCGATCAACGAGTTCTGCCGCGAGCAGTGAGCCGATGCCCGTCTTCGATTTCCACGTCCGGCTCGTGCCCCGTCCGGGCGAGTACGAGCGGCTGCTCACCGTACTCGACGAGTGTCAGATCGAGCGGGCCGCGGTCGCCGCCGGCGGCACGATCGACCTGCGCCGCCTCTCCCGGCAACTCGTGGAGGGCGGCCATGTCGAGACCGACGCCGACAACGAGGCGGTCCTTGCCGCCGGTACCGCCTCCGGCGGCCGACTCGTCCCCTTCTACTTCGCCAACCCGCACCGCCCCGTCGACGACTACGCCCGCCGCGGGGCGGAGTTCCACGGGCTGGAGATCTCGCCCGCGGTGCACGGTGTGCCCCTGACCGATCCTCGGACGGAGGCGTTCGTCGCCGAGGCGGGGCGCCTGGCCCACCCGGTCTACCTGGTCTGCCTCACCCGCCCGGGCTGCACCGTGGCCGACCTGACGTGGCTGGCCGGCCGACACCCTGAGGTGACCTTCGTCCTCGGGCACAGCGGTATCGGCAACATCGACTACCACGGTGTGGACCTCGTGGCGCCGGTGCCGAACATCCTGGTCGAGACATCGGGCGGATACAGCGGGGTCCTCCGTGCCGCGATCGACCGGTTGGGTGCCCGGCGGGTGCTCTTCGGCTCGGAGTTCCCTCTCCAACACCCCTCCGTCGAACTCGCGAAGTACCGGGCGGTCGGGCTCGAACCCGCGCAGTGGGCGCTTGTCGCCTGGGAGAACGCCATCCGCCTGCTCGACCGGACACATCCGGGGCCTGACGGGAGATTCGAATGACCATACTCGACCGGTCGCTGCCGCAGCTCGGGGACTGGAAAACCGAGGAAGATCTGCTGATCCTGCAGAACGCACAACTGGGGACCATGCTGGGCTGGGCGGAAGCCTCGCCGTTCTACCGGCGGCGGTTCGCCGACCGGCCGCCGACCGACCGGTCCGGGTTGTTGGCCCAGCCGTTCACCACGAAACAGGACCTGCGGGACCAGTACCCGTTCGGCCTGCTCGCGGTGGACCGGCGGGAGCTGGCCACGTACCACGAGTCGAGCGGGACCGCCGGCCGTCCGACCGCCTCGTACTACACCGACGCGGACTGGGTGGACCTGGCCGAGCGGTACGCCCGCAAGTGGATCGGCATCTCCGCCGAGGACACCTTTCTCGTACGTACCCCGTACGCGCTCATGATCACCGGACATCTGGCGCACGCGGCGGCCCGACTGCACGGCGCCACGGTCGTCCCGGGCGACAACCGTTCGCTGGCCATGCCGTACTCGCGGGTGATCCGGGTGCTGCACGACCTCGGGGTGACCCTCACCTGGTCGATGCCGACCGAGACGCTGCTCTGGGCCGCGGCGGCCCGCGCCGCCGGCCACCGTCCGGGTACGGACTTCCCCGCCCTGCGGGCCCTCTTCGTCGGGGGCGAGCCGCTCAGTGCCGCCCGGCGTGCGCGGATCAGCGAGTTGTGGGGGGTGCCGGTCATCGAGGAGTACGGGTCGACCGAGACCGGCAGCCTCGCCGGCGAGTGCCCGAACGGTCGTATGCACCTCTGGGCGGACCGGGCCGTCTTCGAGGTCTACGACCCGACGACAGGTGAGGTCGGTACCAGCGGGCGGGGCCAGCTCGTGGTCACGCCCCTGTACCGGCGGGCCATGCCGTTGCTGCGGTACAACCTCGAGGACGAGGTCGAGGTCTCCGACGCGCCGTGCGAGTGCGGCTGGGTGCTGCCGACCGTACGGGTCCTCGGCCGGTCCGCCTTCGGATATCCGGTCGGCGACGCCCGGGTCACCCAGCAGCGTGTCGAGGAACTGGTCTACGGGCTGCCGATCGAGTACGAGGTGTTGTTCTGGCGGGCCCGCGCCGAACCGGACCGGCTGCGGGTCGAGATCGAGGCGCCCGACGAGCACCGGTCAGCGGCGCGGTCGGCGCTGACCGCGGCCGCCGAGGCGGAGTACGGCGTGCCGGTGGAGGTGACGGCCGTGCCGCTCGGCACGCTCGTGCCGCAGCACGTACTCACCGGGGTGCACGACGTGGTCAAGCCGCGCGGTCTGTTCGGCGCGGACGAGGACTGGGACAAGGCCCTGCTCTACTACTGAGAGGATCTGCCGTGGGACAGCGCGATCCGCGGATTGCGGTGGTCGGTGCGGGAATCGCCGGTCTGACCGTCGCGGCCGGGCTGACCCGGCTCGGGCTGGCCAGCACGGTTTTCGAGCAGGCGCCGCAGCTCGGAGAGGTCGGGGCCGGCCTGCAACTCGCGCCGAACGCCGTACGGCTGCTGCGCCGGCTCGGGCTCGGCCGCGAACTCGACCGGGTGGCGGTACGTCCGGAGGCGATCGAGATGCGCCGTTGGCAGGACGGCGAGCTGATCATGGTGACGGAACTCGGTGACGCCTGTGAACAGCGGTACGGCGCCCCGTACTACACGGTTCACCGAGCCGACCTGCACCGCTGCCTTCGCGCGTTGCTGCCCGACGACCCGGTGCGGCTCGGCCGGCGCTGCCGCTCGGTCAGCGAGCGGCCGGACGGGGTGGAGTTGGGCTTCGACACCGGGGAGGGCCACCGGGCCGACCTTGTCGTCGGCGCGGACGGCATCCATTCGGTGGTCCGGGCGGCCCTGCTTCCGGACCGGCCCCGTTTCTCCGGCGAGACGATCTACCGGGGCCTGGTTCGGGCGGATCGGCTGCCGAGCCTGGCGGAGCGTCCCCGGGTGCGGCTCTGGCTCGGTCCGGGCCGGCACGTGGTCTGCTATCCGGTGTCGGGCGGAGACTGGATCAGTTTCGGGGCGACGGTGCCCGCCGACGACTGGCAGGTCGAGTCCTGGTCGGCCGAGGCGGATCCGGGCGAGCTGCGCAAGGCGTACCAGGGTTGGCACCCGGACGTGGTCAACCTGCTGGCCGAGGCCGACCCGGTCCGCCGGTGGGCGTTACACGATCGGGACGCCGTGGACCGGTGGAGCACCGACCGGCTGACGCTCGTCGGCGACGCGGCGCACCCGATGCTGCCGTTCTTCGCCCAGGGTGCCAACCAGGCCGTGGAGGACGCGTTCGCCCTCGCCGCGTGCCTGGCCAGGACGGACGGCGGGGTCGCCGGGGCGTTGCGACGTTACGAGGAGGTCCGGGCGCCCCGGGTCGCACAGGTGCACCAGCGGTCGCGGGGCAACGCGACGGCACTGCACCTGCCCGACGGCGTGGCGCAACGGGACCGCGACGCGGCACTGCGTCACCGGGCCGACCTGTCGCACCAGGACTGGCTGTACGGACACGACGCGGAACTGGTCGGCACGGGCTGACGGTCGACCGCAAACGGGGAGGACAGGCATGGACAACAGCGGGATCAAGGGAACGGTGGCCATCGTCACCGGGGCCGGGCAGGGCATCGGCCGGGCGGTCGCACGTGACCTGACCGAACGTGGCGCCTGGGTGGCGGCGGTCGACCGCGATGCGCACCTGCTCGCCCGGACCGTGGAGGAGATCGGTACGGGGTGCACCGCCTTCGCCACCGATGTGCGCGACCCGGCGGCGGTGAGCCGTAGCGTGGACCTGGTCGAGGAGCGGCTCGGACCGGTCGGCATCCTGGTCAACGTCGCCGGGGTGCTGCCGATGGGCCCGCTCATCGAACTCACCGACGAGCAGTGGGAGGCGGCCTTCGCCGTCAACACGCACGGGGTGTTCCAGTTCTCCCGGGCGGTGGCCCGGGGGATGGTGCGTCGCGGCGGCGGCGCGATCGTCACGGTCAGCTCCAACGCGGCCTACCTGCCGAGGGTACGGATGGGTGCGTACGCGGCGTCGAAGGCGGCGGCGACGGCGTTCACCAAGTGCCTGGGTCTCGAACTCGCCGAACACGGCATCCGGTGCAACGTCGTTTCACCCGGCTCGACCGACACGCCGATGCTCCGGGGTCTGTGGACTGACGAGAGCGGCCCCCGTGCCACGCTCTCCGGGTCGTTGGAGTCGTATCGCACGGGGATTCCGCTGCGCAAACTGGCCAGGCCGGAGGACGTGGCCGAGGCGGTCGCGTTCCTGCTCTCCGACCGCGCCGGGCACATCACCATGCACGATCTGTGTGTGGATGGTGGGGCCACGCTCGGGGTGTGATCCCGGCGGCGGACCGGGCCGGCAGGGCGGTGCGGGATCAGGACCGCCAGGGTGGGGCAGGGCGTCCGGCCTGGCGGCTCGGGCCCGCGCCGACGGCACGACAGACGACGGGCGTGAACAGGCGGTCCGTCGGCGGGGCCGGCGCCCGGGCGCCGGCCCCGCACCCCCCGTGGGTCAGATACCGGGCTTGACCGATGTGCGCGGGACCGGTTCGAAGTCAGCCACCATCTTGGCCAACTCGATCCGGGAGTTGACCTTGAGCTTCCGGAAGATGCGCCGGAGGTGGTAGTTGACGGTGTGTGGCGAGAGGTATACGCGGCGGGCGATCTGCTGGTTGGTGAGCCCCTCACCGGCGAGTCGCGCGATCAACTGCTCGTTCTCGGCGAGGCCCGTCCAGACCGTGTCGAGTGGCGGCCGCTCGTCCGGTCGATGTCTCGCCGTTTCCTGTAACGCCGCGTGCAGATAGGTTGGGGCGCTGTCCCGGATCGCCCGCCACAGCAGCGTGTTGCAGAACGCCAGACGCGGGCCGTCCCCGGTTCTTATCAGCCCGGCGTCGATCGCCTCCTCGAACAGTGGCAGCAGGCTCGTGACCGGCTCGGTCATGAAGCTGGCCATGGCGATCGGGCAGAACTTCTCGTCGAGTACCGCGGCCATCTGCAGCATCCGGCGGCAGCGCGGCGAGAGCGCGTTGAGTCGTCCGCGTACGAGTTGGGTCACCCGCTCGGGCATGGTCTCGCGCAGGAGTTGGATGCGTCCGTCGACCTGGTGCAGCGCGCCCTCCTCGGCGAGTCCGGTGAGCAGCGCGGTCATCATCCGTGGGTTTCCCCCGGCCTGGGCGAGAAACGTCGAGAGCGCGGCTGACGGTGGAGCGTCGAGCATTTCGGTGACCAGTCGGGCGACCGCGTCGTCAGGCAGGTCGGCAAGGGCCGCGTAGCTCACCTCGTCGACGGGGACGGCGGTGAGCCGGTGTGGCGGGCGGACGGTGACCAACCAGGTGACGCTGGCCCGGTGGTTCCGGTTGAGGTGACGGATCTCGCGGGTCAGTTGGTCGGGATCGGCCAGGTGCGCGTCGTCGACAGCAACGAACAACGGGACGTCGAGGCTGGTCACCGCCGGACCGGCGTGTTCGGTCCGCGGTGGCGGCGGAGACACCCCGTCGCAGCAACTCGGACAGTCGGTCAGATCACGTCCGTCGAGCGGGCCGAGCACCTGGAGCCCCTGTTCGCGCGCGAGCGCGACCCCCTCCCGAAGCAGGTGGCTCTTGCCGACGCCCTCACCGCCCTCGACGACGAGTGCCCGGGTCGTCGTCGGGCCGTCGGACCGGACGATCAGGTCTGTCAGCTTGTCGATGGTGCCACGTCTGTCGTGCGTGATTCGCCACATTCTTCCCCCGTTCTACATGTGGTCGCATGCGTGTCGCTGGTCTCCTCAGGCCGGGATATTCCTCTCGGTCGTCGGCTCGCGGGCGCCAGCGGAGATTACCCGGCGTGCCTGTGAACCACCTCTGAAATAGTCTTCCATGTCGTCAACCCCGATTTGGGTACGCCTATCTCTGTCTCGACCGTCCACTCTGCGGCAATCGGCCAAAATCGGATGTCGGGCCCGGCGCCGCGCTGCGCTGGGCGGATAGCGGTCGCCCTGGCAAGGTTTCGTTTCCCTGCTGGTCGACGGCCGGTAACCGGGTCGACTTGTGGCTGCGGCGGAACCGCTCATGCCGTTCGTCCCGCCCGATTGTTTCTCTGGATCACGTCACGGGCATCGGGTGTATGCGTGATTCTCGTGGTGACGTGGGTCATCCACGTCGACGATCGAGGTTTACCAAATGGCGTGAACACGGGATGGTGGTCCGGCGGATCGAGGTTCTCGGTACGGATGGTTCGTTCGGCGGTCGGCGTCGGGTCGTCCGCACCCGCGCGGTCTCACCGGGAGACCGGCAGTCTGGCGCCGTGACCCCGGACTCCTCGCTGGTGATCCGACCACGGGTACGGAGGCGGAAGTCCGGCGCGGTCGGTTCGCCCGGACGGGTGGGCGGATTGTGCGCCGGAATCCACCCGCCGGACGTGCGCGGGTGAGACGTCCGGTCAGACGCCGTCGACCTACCGGCCAGCGGGGCAGCCTGAGGTGCCTGTCTGCGGTAATGTGCGCGTTCGTTGTGCCACCCGGACTGTCGTCCGGCGGCACCGTGGCGCCGAACCCCCTCGGCGTACCCCTCTGCTTGTGTGTCCTGAAAGGAATAATGATGTCCGCTACCGGTCAGGCGGCCGGCCAGAAGTCCTGGCTCGTCGCGGTGCTGCTCTGCTTCTTCCTCGGCGGGTTCGGCGTGCACCGGTTCTACGTCGGCAAGATCGGCACCGGCATTCTCATGATCGTCACCTTCGGTGGCCTCGGCCTCTGGGTGCTGATCGACTTCATCATGATCCTCATCGGCAAGTTCACCGACAAGCAGGGCCTCGAGCTGGCCCGCTGACCCCCGGTCGGTTACGACAGCGGCCCCGAACCGTCCGGTTCGGGGCCGCTGTCGTGGCTGCCTACGGACGGACTCAGTTTCCGGCGAGGTCGCGCAGGAACCTCTCCGCGATCGGGACGGCCGTGGCCGAACTCGACCCACCCTTCTCGACGAAAACCGCGATCGCGACGTCCCCCTGCCAGCCAACGAACCAGGCGTGGGTGTGCGCCGGGTTGTCGTCGTACTCGGCGGTGCCGGTCTTGCCGTAGACCGGTTTACCCGGCACGTCCCGCAGTGCGGTCGCGGTGCCGCCGGTGACCACCTCGCGCATCATGGTCCGCAGTGGTTCGACCGAGCCGGCCTTCAGCTGCGGGCCGGGCGGCGCGGACTCACCGGGAGCCGGTTCCAGGACCAGTTTCGGCTGCTGCCACTGGCCTCGGGCCACCCCGGCGGTGGCCGCCGCCATGGCCAGCGGGCTGACCAGCGTGGTGCCCTGCCCGAACGCGGCGGCGGCCCGTTCGGGGGCCGGACCGCCGGTCGAGACCTTGCCACTGAACGCGTCGACACCGAGCTGCCAGGTCCCCTCCAGGCCGAGGCTGCGGCCGGCGGCGGCCAGCCCGTCCGGGCCCAGCTTCGGCGCGAGTGCGGCGAACGCGGTGTTGCACGACTTGGCGAAGTCGACCCGGAACGGCACCGTGCCGAGCGCGAAGTTGTCGGAGTTCTTGAACGACCGTCCCTCCACGGTGAACGTCTTCGGGCAGTCGACCGGGGTGTCGAGGGCGACCGCACCGGCGTCGAGCAGGCCGAGCGCGCTCACCATCTTGAAGGTGGAGCCGGGCGGCACCTGGGCGGTGAAGGCGAGGTTCTCGGCGGTGTTGCCGTTGGCGGCGGCGAGTACGGTGCCGTCGCTGATCCGTACCGCGACCAGGGCGCTGCGTTGTCGGACACCCTGTAGCGCGTTGTCGGCCGCGGTCTGGGTCGGTACGTCGAGGGTGGTCTTCACCGGGGCGCCCTGTTTCGGCTCCTGCCGGAACAGCTCGGTGCCGGTCGGGGTGACCGAACCGTCGGGCCGCCTGCTCGCGATGATCACACTGGTGCCGACCGTGCCGCGCAACTGCTTCTCGTACCGGCCCTGGAGACCACCGTGTCCGACCGTGTCGCCGAGTTCGTAAACCCCGGGGTCGGCCGTCATGTCGTCGGCCTGGACCGGATCGACCGAGCCGAGCAGGGCCCGGGCGAAGTCCCGGGTCGGGGCGAGTTCGCGTTGCTCGTCGCGGAACTTCGTGCCCGGCAGGTCGTAGATCCGGGGCTTGATCTGCAGGTACGCCTCCCGGCGCAGGCTCACCACGTCGACGAAGGCGTTCGGCTTCGCCTCCTTCAGCCGGTCCGGCAGGTCGGAGACATCGATCGGGGGCTCGATCCGGGGCCGGATCGCCCGGAACGCCGCGTCCAGCTTCTTCGCCAGGTCCGGTGCGTCGGTCACCTGGTCCGGCTGCACGCCGACCAGGACCACCGGCCGGGGGCGGACGATCTCCGCGCCGGCCGCGTCGGTGATCGGCGCCCGGGCTGCCGGTAGCCGACGTACCGCCAGCTGGTCTCCGCTGGTGAGCTGCGGCTGGACCACCTTCGGCTCCCAGATGATCTGCCAGTTGTCGTCGTCGCCACGCGTGAGACGCAGCTCGGACGGGTAGCTCCAGTGGGTGTCACCCGGCAACGTCCAGTCGACCCGTACCGTGGCGGTCGCGCGGTTCTCTGTGATCTTCGCCGCACCCTCCCGACGGAGCGCGGGTGGGGTCTTGGCCAGGTCGCCGGAGAGTTGTTTGATCTCCTCGGCCACGTCCGTGGCCGGGACCCGCTGCCCGGCGGGGTTGCGGAAGCCGACCGGGTTGAGGTCACCGCCGCGCCAGCCGGCGAGGAACGCGTCGACCGCCTGCTCCGGCCCGGGGGACTCGGAGCAGGCGGCGAGGGATCCGGTGCCGAGCAGTAGGCCGGCGAGGGCGAGGACCGGCAGTCGACGCCGTGCCCACCGGAGAGGAGGTCGATGGGGTGGATACCGCAAGCGCATGCCGTGTCGTCACCTTTCGGGTGTGCCCGCCGCCGTGACAGCCACCGGCGGCAGCATGACGGTAGTACGCCGCCGCCCGTCCATGCGCCCGCGTGCCGGACTTCCGGTGGCGGACCCGGTGCGGTGGGTGATGGCAGGGGCAGTGTGGGTAATCCGGGGCGGGCGTGCCCGCTATCCGCAACGGGTGACGGGACAACGTCCAGCTCCGGACGTCCGGCCGGCGGTCCGCTGACAGGCGGGTGGATCGGCAGGGCCTAGTCTGGGCGGAGAGTGACCCACGGCGTGGTGGGTCGAGGGGAGTGGCACCGATGAACCGGCGTCCGGCGATCACACCGGAACCCGCTCTTCGGCCGGCTTACGCTGGTCGGGACGACAGCTACGATTCGGCGGTCGACGACGACGGGGCGGGTTCTCGGCTCGCCTCGGGGGTCACCGGCGTGCCGGGGGCCAGCATCGACACCCTGTACGACCTGGGCTTACCCGCGGAGGCGCTGGCCGACGACGTCGAGGACGCGGATCTCGACGAGCCGGTGCCGAACGCCGAGCGGCTGGTCGCCCAGGCGGTGGCGCTGGCCGGCGACGACCACGACGTGGCGACCCTGGTCGACCGGTTCTGGCGGTTCGCCCCGGACGAGGAGCTGATCGGGTTCACCGCGGAGGAGATGCTGGCCGCCGCGCGGGAGCATCGGGAGTTGGCCCGGCAGCGGGTGCCGGGCGAGTTGAAGTTGCGGATTCACGAGCCGGCGCCGGAGCAGCAGCACACCGTCATTGAGATCGTTACAGACGATATGCCCTTTTTGGTGGATTCGGTCACCGCGCTGCTCACCGGCCACCACCTTGACGTCCACCTGTTGGTGCACCCGCTGGTCGTGGTCCGCCGGGAGCCGCTCGGCCGGTTGACCGAGGTCGCAGCCGACGTCGAGCCGGACGACGCGATCGACGGCGACATCGTGGAAAGTTGGATGCGGATCGAGGTGGATCCGATCCGCGGCGACCAGGACCGGGCCCGACTCCGGTCCGAGCTGCAGCGGGTACTGACCGATGTCCGGGAGGCGGTGGAGGACTGGCCGAAGATGCGCCAGCGGGCCCTCGCCCTCGCCGACGAGCTGGCCGCCGCCCGTACGGCGGAGAACCGCCCACCGGTGCCGGAAAAGGACATCACCGACTCGGTGGAGCTGCTCCGCTGGTTGGCCCACGAACACTTCACGTTCCTCGGCTACCGCGAGTACCGCCTCGTCGACACCGAGAACGGGAGCGCGTTGCAGGCGGTGCTCGGCACCGGCCTCGGCATCCTGCGCCAGGACTCCACCATCCCGCGCACGCTCTCCTCGATGACCCCGGAGGCGGCCGCCAAGGTGCGGGAGAAGCGTCTGCTGATCATCACCAAGGCGAACTCCCGGGCGACCGTGCACCGCTCGGCGTACCTGGACTACATCGGGTTCAAGATCTTCAACGAGGCCGGCGAGGTGGTCGGCGAGCGGCGGTTCCTCGGCCTGCTCGCCACCGCGGCGTACCGGACCAGCGTCCGGGAACTGCCGGTGGTCCGACGCAAGGTCGCCGAGGTGCTGGACCGCTCCGGGCTCAGCCCGCGCAGCCACTCCGGCAAGGACCTGCTGCAGATCCTGGAAACCTACCCCCGCGACGAGCTCTTCCAGATCAAGACCGACGACCTCTACCAGGCGGTCATCGGCGTGCTCCGGATGGCCGGCCGCCGCCAGTTGCGGGTCTTCCTGCGCCGCGACGGCTACGGCCGGTTCATCTCCTGCCTGATCTACCTGCCCCGGGACCGGTTCACCACCCAGAACCGGTTGCGCATGCAGGAGATCCTGCTCCGTGAGTTGAACGGGGTCGGCGTCGACTACACCACCCGGGTGACCGAGTCCATGCTCGCCCGGGTGCACTTCATCGTCCGGACCGACCCGGCCAACCCGCCCGGCGACCTCGACGCCGACCTGCTCGCCGAGGAACTGGCCGACGCCACCCGACTCTGGGACGACGACTACCGGCTGGTGTTGGAACGCAAGCTCGGTGACGAGCAGGCCAAACACCTCTTCACCCGGTACGCCGACGCCTTCCCCGAGGGCTACAAGGACGGGCACACCCCGTACGAGGCGATGAAGGACCTCGCCAAGCTGGAACTGCTCGAGGAGCCGGGCCAGCTCGAGATGCACATGTTCCGCAAGTTCGCCCCGCCCCGCCCGACCGCGGCGGTGGGCACGGAGGCGGAGGGTGGCAAGCCGGCCGCCGCCGAGGACGTCCGGTTCAAGGTTTACCGGTACGGCGAGCCGATGATGCTCTCCGCCGTCCTGCCCGTCCTGCACTCGCTCGGGGTACGGGTGGTCGACGAGCACCCGTACGAGGTGGAGCGGATCGACGGCCGGATCTACCTCTACGACTTCGGCTTGGAGCTGCCGGATGGTGCCCGGGACCTGACCGAGGTCCGGCCCCACGTGGAGAACGCCTTCTCCGCCACCTGGCGGGGCGAGGCCGAGGTCGACGGCTTCAACGAGCTGGTGCTGCGCGGCGGGCTGACCTGGCGGCAGGTGGTGGTGCTGCGGGCGTACGCGAAGTACCTGCGGCAGGCGGGAACCGTCTTCTCACAGGACTACATGGAGTCCACCTTCATCGCGTACCCGGAACTCGCCGGGTCGCTTGTCGACCTCTTCGAGACCCGGTTCTCGCCGCTGCTCGGGCTGACCGCCGAGGAGCGCACGCTGCGCAGCAAGGAACTGGTCACCTCGATCGGGCAGCAGCTCGACGAGGTGAGCAGCCTCGACCAGGACCGGATCCTGCGGTCGTACCTGACGCTGATCCAGGCCACCCTGCGGACGAGTTTCTACCAGCGGCGTACCGACGGGCGGCCGAAGCCGTACGTGGCGTTCAAGCTCGACCCGCAGGCGGTGCCGGACCTGCCGGCACCCCGCCCGAAGTACGAGATCTTCGTCTACTCGCCGCGTTTCGAGGGTGTGCACCTGCGGTTCGGCCCGGTGGCCCGGGGCGGTATCCGCTGGTCGGACCGGCGGGAGGACTTCCGGACCGAGGTGCTCGGCCTGGTCAAGGCGCAGATGGTGAAGAACGCGGTGATCGTGCCGGTCGGTGCCAAGGGCGGCTTCGTGTTGAAGCAGAAGCCGGGGGACCGGGACGAGGCGGTCGCCTGCTACCAGGAGTTCATCTCCGCCATGCTGGACGTGACCGACAACCTGGTCGGCGGGCGGATCGTGCCGCCGCAGGAGGTGGTCCGGCACGACGGCGACGACCCGTACCTGGTGGTGGCGGCGGACAAGGGAACGGCGACCTTCTCCGACATCGCCAACGAGATCTCGGTACGCAACGGGTTCTGGATGGCCGACGCGTTCGCCTCCGGCGGCTCGGCCGGCTACGACCACAAGAAGATGGGGATCACCGCCCGGGGTGCCTGGGAGTCGGTGAAGCGGCACTTCCGGGACATGGGGATCGACACCCAGAGCCAGGACTTCACCGTGGTCGGGGTCGGTGACATGTCCGGCGACGTCTTCGGCAACGGGATGTTGCTCTCCGAGCACATCCGGCTGGTGGCCGCCTTCGACCACCGGCACATCTTCCTGGACCCGAACCCGGACGCGGCCGTCTCGTACGCCGAGCGGCGGCGGCTGTTCGACGTCCCGCGGTCGTCGTGGGCGGACTACAACGCCGAGCTGATCTCGGCCGGTGGTGGCGTCTTCCCGCGTACCGCGAAGTCGATCACGATCACCCCGGAGGTCCGGGCGGCGCTCGACCTCGACTCCGGGACCGAGTCGATGTCGCCGCCGGAGCTGATGCGGGCGATCCTGACCGCGCCGGTCGACCTGTTCTGGAACGGCGGCATCGGCACCTACGTGAAGGCGTCGTCGGAGTCGAACGCCGAGGTCGGGGACAAGTCCAACGACCCGATCCGGGTGGACGGCAAGGACCTGCGCTGCCGGGTGGTCGGCGAGGGCGGCAACCTGGGCTTCACCCAGGTCGGCCGGATCGAGTACGCCGTCGCGGGCGGCCGGATCTTCACCGACTTCATCGACAACGCGGCCGGGGTGGACACCTCCGACCACGAGGTGAACATCAAGATCCTGCTCGGCGCGTCGGTCGCCGACGGCGAGCTGACCCGCGAGGATCGGGACACGTTGCTGGCCGAGATGACCGACGAGGTCACCGAACTGGTGCTGCGGGACAACTACGACCAGGCCCGGGCGATCGGCAACGCGCTGGCCCAGGCGCCGTCGCTGCTGCCGGTGCACCGCCGGATGATCAGCGACTTCGAGCGGGCCGGTCACCTCAACCGGGAGCTGGAGGCGCTGCCGCCGGACGAGGAGCTGGCGGTCCGGACCGACTCCGGACTCACCGCGCCGGAGTTCGCGGTGCTGCTGGCGTACGTCAAGATCGTGCTGGAGCGGGAGATCCTGGCCGACAGCCTGCCCGACGAGGAGTGGACCTCGGAGGTGCTCGCCGGCTACTTCCCGACCCCGCTGCGCGAGCGGTACGCCGACCGGATGGCGGAGCACCGGCTGCGCCGGGACATCGTCACCACGGTCCTGGTCAACGAGGCGGTCAACCGGGGCGGCATCTCGTTCATCTACCGGGTGGTGGAGGAGACCGGTGCCTCGGCGGCGGACGTGATCCGGGCGTACGTGGTGGTCCGGGAGGTGTTCCGGCTGGGCGAGGTCTGGGCCGACATCGAGGCGCTGGACAACCGGGTGCCGACCGAGGTGCAGACCGCGATCTACCTGGACACCCGTCGACTGCTCGACCGCGCGGTCCGCTGGCTGGTCACCAACCGGCGTTCGCCGATCGACGTACCGACCGAGATCGACCGGCTCAGCGACGGGGTGGCCCGGCTCCTGCCCGAGCTGGGAAACCTCTTCGTGGGTGGCGAGCGGGCGGCGCTGGAGGCGCACATCGAGTTCTCGGTGGAGCGGGGCCTGCCCCGGGACCTGGCGGAGCGGGCGACCCGGCTGATGTACAGCTTCGGCCTGCTCGACGTGGTGGAGACCGCCGCCGGCACCGGACGCGACGTCGGCGAGGTGGCTTCGGTCTACTTTGTCCTGTCGGACCGGTTCCGGGTCGACTCGCTGCTGTCGAAGATCTCCCTGCTGCCCCGGGAGGACCGTTGGCAGACGCTGGCCCGGATGGCGCTGCGTTACGACCTGTACGCGGCACTGGCCGCACTCACCGCCGAGGTGCTCGGCGCCACGTCGGCCGATCTGCCGCCGGAGGAGCGGGTGCAGGAGTGGGAGCGGTCGAACGCCATCTCGATCACCCGTACCCGTAAGGCGATCGGGGAGTTCGACGAGTCGCGGGCCGACCTGGCGGCGCTCTCGGTTCTGTTGCGGCAGATCCGCACCCTGGTGCGTACCTCGGCGGCGGGCTGACCGCCGTCGCGGGTGAATCGGTCACGACGTTGTCGCCCAGGTGCGCA
>NZ_JBDPMH010000010.1:0-214035 GCF_039871735.1 Plantactinospora sp. B24E8 | reverse complement strand
CCCCCCCCCCGGGGCCCCCCCCCCGCTCCGTCGTACCCGACGACAGCCCGGTCAGTCAAGCACCTCCACCGCGTCACCGACCCGGACCGTACGACCGTCGCGGGACGGCCCGCCCGGTTCGGCCCGTACCGTCAACTGGAGACCGAAGAGAAGCTTGCGGCCGATGTTCCGCCGGGCGGCGAGCATCCGGAGCGGTTCCCGCCCCCGCTCCCCGGTCTCCTGGTCGATCGTCGCGATCAGACAGCGGGCACATTCGGCGGCGCCCTGGAACACCGCCCCGCCGATCCTGATCCGCCGGCCGACCCAGCCACCCTCGGCCCACGGCGCGGCACCGTCGACCACCAGGTTGGGACGAAACTGGACCATCGGCAGTGGCCCCTCGGCGCTGCCCGACTCCAGCAGCCATTCGTTGAACATGTCCAGTGAGGCGCTGTTGGCCAACAGCAGCGGAGTGCCGTCGGCGAAGCTCAGCTCGGCACCGACCCCGGCCGGCACCGGCCAGGGAACGAGGTTGCGGGTGGGGTCGCCGAGCCAGACCAGCCGGGCGGTACGCCCCAACAGCCGTCTGAGCCAGTCGTCCGCCTCGCGACCGGCGGCCCGTACCGGTGCGGGCGGCCGCGCCCGGTACACCCGTACCTCGAGCACCTCGCCGTCGGTCGGCTCGGCCAGCTCGAGCGGAGCCATCCCCGGCGCATCCAGGGTCAGCCCGCCCGGCCGGGTCACCGCCCGCATCGTCACCAGTTCCCGGTGCTGACGCTGGCTCAGGCCGAGCCCGTTCTCGTCCACGATCAGCCAACGCCGGTCGCCGTCCAGCCCCCACGGCTCGACCCGCGCCGTGTCCCGGTCCATCCGGCGGCAGCCCTTCACCGGATACGTATAGATCGAGGTGACTCGCATCCGGTCAGGATGACACGCCGCGGCGCGGCGTGAACACCCGCTCCTACGACCCGCTCTCGATGACGGTGGGCTCGCCCAACTCCTCGGCGACACGCGCGATGCCGGTACGGATCATCCGTCCGTACTCGTCGTCGGGCAGCACCGCGACGTGCTGGCGGGCCAGGATGAGCTGTTCGCGGGCCTGGTCCGGCCGGCCCAGCTTCCGGTAGTCCTCGGCGAGGTTGAGGTGCAGCGACGGGCGCATCCCCTCGACGGTCAACGTCGCGTGGTGCCGCTGGGCCCGTACGTCGGTGAGTACCTCGGCGGCCTCCAGCGCGCGCAGGTCCCAGCGGAGTTCCTCGGCCGGATCGTCCTGCAGGTCGGCGAGGTAGTGGGCCAGCGAGCACCGGTGCAACGGGTCGCCGTCCGCCCCGATCCGGCCCCAGAGTGCGGTGAGCCGCTCCCTGGCCTCGTCGACCCGGCCAGCCTGTCCCCACCCGACCGCCTCGCCGATGCTCGCCATCATCTCGTCGACGTCGTCCGCCATCGTCTCGTTCCCTCCGCCATGCCCGGCTGCTGCCCGGACCCGCCACCGGCCGGCCAACCCCGGCCCGGCCGTCATGCTGGGGCCTCGAGCAGGTGGAGAGTCAACCGACCGGTGGAAGCTCGGAGTACTCAGAGTTCCCCGAGTGTCATCGCCGTGGTCACCGCTGCCGTCCGGTCCGACACACCGAGCTTGTGGAACGCCCGCAGCAGGTGCGTCTTCACCGTCGCCTCGCTGACGTGCAGCTCGCGTCCGATCTCCGGGTTCGACAGTCCCCGGGCGACCAGCCTCAGCACCTCCACCTCACGTGGGGAGAGGGTTTCGCGTCGCGGCCGGCGTACCTGGCGGACCAGCCGGGTGGCCACCGACGGGGCGAGGACCGTCTCGCCGCGCGCCGCCGCCCGTACCGCGGCGAGCAGGTCCGCCCGGGAGGCGTCCTTGAGCAGGTAGCCGGCCGCGCCGGCCTCCACCGCGCGCAGGATGTCCGCGTCCGTGTCGTACGTGGTCAACACCACCACCCGGATCGTCGGGACGACGGTCAGCAGCTGCTCGGTCGCGCCGACCCCGTCCAGGCCCGGCATCCGCAGGTCCATCAGGACCAGATCCGGCCGCATCGCCTGGACGACCCGGACCGCCTCCGCGCCGGAGGCCGCCTCACCGACAACCGTGAGGTCCGGCTCCCCCGCCAGCATCGCCCGGATCCCGGCCCGGACCACCGGATGGTCGTCGACCAGCAGCACCGAGATCATCCGTCCGCCACCTCCACCTGGACCGTCGTCCCCGCACCGGACCGCGACTCGACCGCGAGCCTGCCCGACACCTGCGCCACCCGGGCCGACATCGCACCCAGCCCGTAGCCGCCGGCCGCCGGTGTGCCGAAACCACGGCCGTCGTCGGTCACCACCAGCAGCACCCCGCCCGGCCGGTACGTCAGCCGAACCGTGACCGAGGTGGCGTCGGCATGCTTGCGTACGTTCGCCAGCGCCTCCTGCACGACCCGCAGCAGCACCACCTCGACCCTGGTCGGCAGTGCACGCGGCTCCCCCGCCACGACAACCCGCCCCACCAGTCCGGTCTCGGTACCGAGCCGGTCGACCAGCCGCCGGGTCGCGTCCGCGAGGGACGATTCGGCGAGCGCCACCGGAGTGAGGGCACCGACCAGCGCCCTCGCCTCGGCCAGGTTGTCCCGGGCCATCCCGGTCGCCGTCCGCAGGTGCCGCCGGGCCTGGGTCAGGTCCCGGTCGAGTTCCGTCTCGGCGGCCTGGAGCAGCAGCACCACACTGGTCAGCCCCTGGGCGATGGTGTCGTGGATGTCACCGGCCAGCCGCTGCCGCTCGGCCGCCACCCCGGCCTCGTGGGAGAGCCGGGCCACCTCGGCCCGGCTGGCGTCCAGCTCCTCGATCAGTACCGCCCGTTCCTCGTTCTGCCGGGTCACCTGCCGGGCCCAGGTGCCGACGACGGCGGAGATCAGCACGACGACCAGGGCAACCGGCCCCGGTCCGGTGAGTGCGTCCCTCGGCTCTCCGGTACGCAGTACGAAGACCACCACGCCGGCCAGGTTGAACAGCACCACCGCCCCGGTGGCCGGCAACGCCGGCAGCACCATGTACGCCTGTGCACAGAGGGCGAGCAGGACAAAGGACGCGGCGCTGACCGAGGCGACCGCCGGTACGTACAGCAGCAGGGCCACCCCGAGGTAGACCCCGCCCCGCCAGCCCTCCACCTCGTCGCGGGCCACCCGCCGCCCCCAGACCAGATACCAGCCGACCAGCGCGGCGAGCAGCACCACCGCCCTCGCCCGGTCCGACCCCGGTCTGCTCAGGTCGGTCAGGACGAAGACGGTGGTGGCGACCGCCGCGAGTCCGAAGTAGAGGTCCCAGAGCGGATAGCGCCGCTGCCAGGCTCCCCTGCCGGTCTCCGGACTCACCGCTCCCCGTGGCCGCGCCACCGGAAGGTCCTCAGACACAGCAGCAGCCCTCCGATGCACCAGACGGCGAGCACGAGCGCGGTGCGCCCATGCTCCCACGACCGGGTCACCTCGTGGGACAGGATCGTGTCGGGCAGGAAGGCCGACCGGAAGCCCTGGGCCATCCACTTGAGCGGGAACAGGGCCCCGAGCCGCAGCAGCGGTTCGGGCAGTGCGGAGACCGGGGTGAAGAAGATCCCCGAGATGAACGCCAACACCAGGTAGGGCAGGTTCATCACCGCGCCGGCACTGCGCCCGGACCGGGCCAGGCTGCTGACCGCGATGCCCAGGAAGGAGCAGCCGGCGACGCCGAGCAGGAGGACCCAGCCGAAGGTCAGCCACCGTCCCGGCTCCGCCGGCAGGTCGACACCGAACATCAGCGTGCCGATGGCGAGTAGCAGCACCACCTCGGCCACGCTGATCACCAGCACCATGAAGACCTTGCCGAGCACGTACGCCGACGGGGGCACCGGCGCGCCACGCAGCCGCTTCAGGGTGCCGTCGTCCCGGTCGGCGGCGATGCTGATCCCCAGGTTGACGAAGGTGGTCGAGGCGACGCCAGCGGCGATCATGCTGGGGACGAGGTACTGGGCCGAGGTGACGGTGCTGCCCTCGTACACACCGGTGATCAGGGAGCCGAGCAGGGCCAGCAGCACCGCCGGCAGGGCGAAGGTGAAGACCACCGCGTCACGTTCCCGAAAGAACGCCCTCAGTTCGAGCAGGCCACGGTGCAGCCCGAGGATGGCGGGGGACGGAACGGCGCCGGTCGGGAGGGTCATCGGGTGCCGTCTTCGATCAGTGTGAGGTAGACGTCTTCGAGGCTGGGCCGGGTCACGGTCAGGCCGGGCACCGGGCCGCCGTACCGTGCGGTCAGTTCGGCGACCACCGAGGCCGGGTCGCCGGTCCGTCGGGACCGCAGCGCGGTGCCGTCCCGCCAGGACACCGTCGCCTCCGCAGTCGCCCGGCCGCCCAGGGTCGCCGGATCCCCCTCGGCGACGATCCGACCGGAGACGATCACCGCCACCCGGTCGGCCAGCGCCTCGGCCTCGTCCAGGTAGTGGGTGGTGAACACGACCGTGGTGCCGTCCCCGGTGGTCAGCGCACGGATCAGGGCCCAGAAGGCGCGGCGTACCTCCGGGTCGAACCCGGTGGTCGGCTCGTCCAGGAAGAGTAGGCGCGGCCGGCCGACCACGCCGAGGCCGACGTCGAGCCGACGGCGCTGCCCGCCGGAGAGGGTACGGACCAGCGCTCCCGCCTTCCCGGTCAGCCCGACCAGACCGATGACCTCGTCCGGGTCCCGGGCCTCCGGGTAGTAGCGGGCGAAGTGCCGGAGCGACTCGGCCACGGTCAGTTCGCTCAGGTCACGGGCGCTCTGCGGGACGATCCCGATGCTCCGGCGCCAGCGCAGCGGAGCCCGCCGGGGATCGGTGCCGAGCACCGAGACCTCGCCCGCGTCCCGGTCGCGGTGCCCCTCCAGAATCTCCACGGTGGTGGTCTTGCCCGCCCCGTTCGGGCCGAGCAGGGCGACGATCTCGCCGTCGGCGACGTCGAGGTCGAGGCCGTCGACGGCAGTCTCGTCCCGGTAGCGTTTGCGCAGCCCACGTACCCGTACGGCGTACTGGTCAGTCATGCGTCGAGGATGCGCGGTTCCGGGCTGCCGCCGCGACGACCGGTGGACTGAACCGCGCTGTCCACCGACCGGTGGACACGACCACGTCCCGGTACCACCGTCCCGTCGGCCGGCCCGGACGGCGGGCTACCACGAACGCGGTATGCCGCACGACGCCCGGATCCGTACAGTTGCCGAGTGCGGCGGTGGATGGTGGACGTCGGCATCCTGGCGGTCACCGGCGCGGTGACCGGATACCGGCTCGCGGTGACCGAGGCCGCCCCGGGCGACCGGGCGGCCGATCCCACGGCGTACGGGATCGGGCTGGTGATGACGCTCGCCCTGCTCGGCCGGCGGCGCTGGCCGGCCGTGGTGCTGGCGGTGGTCGGCGGGCTCTTCCTGCTCTACCACGTCTGGCGGTATCCGGGCGGCGCGCCGGCCCCGCCGGTCTGGGTGGCGCTGTGCTCGGTCGCGCTCGCCGACCGGCGTCGACCCGGCCTGGGCCTGGCCGGTCTGTTCATCCTCCTCGACCTCCAGTCCCGGGTGATTGTGGAGCAGGTGGAGCCGCTGACCGCCACCCTGGACGGCTCGACCGTGGTCTTCGTGGCCGCGCTGCTGCTCGGCGAGACGGTCCGGAGCCGACGGATCCGGCTGGCGCTGGTCGCCGCCGAACGCGACCGGGCGGTCGAACGGCACCTCGTCGCGGAACGTCTGCGCATCGCCCGGGAACTGCACGACGTCACCGCGCACACCCTGGCCGTGGTCGGCGTCCAGGCCGGGGTCGCCGCCGAGATGCTGGAGGACGACCCGGCGCAGGCCCGCGCCGCGCTGGGAGAGGTCCGGCGGGCCAGCCGGGAGGCGATGGTGGAGTTGCGGGCGGCGGTCGGCGTACTCCGGGACGGCACCCGGGCCACCGACCCGGCCGACTGTCCGGTGCCCGCGCCGCCGGTGCCCGTCCTCGACCGGCTCCCCGCGCTGGTCGCCGCCACCGGCGCCGTCATCGCCCGGGACGGCGAGCCGCGCCTGTTGCCCCGGGCGGTGGAGGCGACGGCGTACCGGATCGTCCAGGAGGCGGTGGCGAACGCGGTCCGGCACGCCGACGCCGAACGGATCGAGGTACGACTCGGGTACCGGGTGGACGGCCTGACGGTGACCGTCCGGGACGACGGCCGGGGCGCCACCGGCCCACCCGGCAACGGGTTGCGTGGCATGGCGGAACGCGCCGCCGGCCTGGGCGGCTGGCTGCAGGCCGGCCCGGCGGACGGGGGCGGTTTCCAGGTGCGGGGGTGGCTGCCGGGATGACCACGACACGGGTGCTGCTCGCCGACGACCAGACACTGGTCCGGGCGGGCTTCCGGGTGCTGCTGGAACGGGCACCCGACATCGAGGTGGTCGCCGAGGCGTCCGACGGCGACGAGGCGATCGCGCTCGCCCGCGCGCACCGGCCGGACGTCGTCCTGATGGACGTGCGGATGCCCGGCACCGACGGGCTGACCGCGACCCGGCGGGTCCTCGCCGACGACCGGCTGCCCGGGGTACGGGTGGTCGTGCTGACCACCTTCGAGCTCGACGAGTACGTCTACGCGGCGTTGCACGCCGGGGCGAGCGGCTTCCTGTTGAAGAACCTGGAACCGGAGGAGTTGCGCCGGGCGGTCCGGGTGGTGGCCGCCGGTGACGCGCTGCTGGCGCCGGAGGTGACCCGTCGGCTCATCGCGGCGTTCGCCAGCGGTCCGACGGTGCCCGGACTGCACACGTTGACCGCCCGGGAGCGGGAGGTGGTGGCGCTGGTCGCGGAGGGGCTCTCGAACGTGGAGGTGGGAGTCCGGCTCGGCATGAGTACGGCGACCGCGAAGACCCACACCAACCGGGCGATGACCAAACTCGGTGCCCGGGACCGGGCCCAGCTCGTGGTCTTCGCGTACCGCAGCGGGCTGGTCGGGGTACGACGACCGCGGTAGGCCGCCGCGCCGTCGGGCGGATCCGCCGGGGATCCGCCGTCCATAGCGTCAGATCCATGTTTCTCATCCTCGGTCCCACCCTCAACCTGCTGGCCACCTTCTTCTGGCAGGCCGAGACGCAGGGTGCCACGGCCGGCACCCTCGCCGCTCTCTCCGTGGCCTGCTGGCTGGTCGGCCTGCTCGGCCTCTACGACCGGCTGCGGGCCGGCGCGCCCCGCTACGTGGCGGTGGCGGTGCCGCTGACCGTCTTCGCCACCCTGGGCGGAATCTCGTTCGGTGTGCAGAGCATCCACGAGGAGCTCTTCGGCGCCTCGCACGCCCGGGCCGTCGAACTGCTCGACCAGCACGCGTTCGCGGCGACGACCCTGTTCTGGACCGCCGGGCCGCTCTTCCCGCTGGTCCTCTTCGCGCTCGGCGCGGCGCTGGCCCGGCTGCGCGCCGCACCGTTGCCGGTCGGGGTGCTGCTCTGTCTGGGGGCGCTCGCCTTCCCACTGAGCCGGATCACCCGAGAGGTCTCCGTCGCGCACGTCGCGGACCTGCTCCTGCTGCTGCCGTTCCTCTACCTCGGGGTGCGCGGGCTGCGGGACCAGGCCCGGTCGACGCCCTCGGCAGCCGACAGTGCCGTCGCAGCACGACAGTCGCGGGTCACGGTGGCGGGCCACGACAACCTGACCGGCTGATCCGGCGCCGGACCCCGGCCCCGACACAGATCGCGGTGCGGGGCCGGGGTTGACGGAGTGACGGCCCGGGTTCAGCCGGACAGCAGTTGGCGGGCCTGCTCCAGGGTGGTGGGTTCGCTGTGGCTGTCGACGTACCACTGGTAGGTGTCGTCGAGCAGGTCGTGCGCCATCGCCAGGTCGGGTCCGTCGTCCGGGCCGCGCAGGTGGAACGGCGGCGGATAGAAGCAGTCGCCGAGCAGCGCCACCTGCGAGTCCGGCACCAGGACAACCGTCGAGTCGGGGGCGTGCCCGCCGCCGACGTGCCGCAGCCGTACGTCGCCGGGCAGGGTCAGCTCGTCGGTGAAGGTGGTGTGCGGCGGGACGACCGCGAAGTCGTCCCAGCCCTCCATCGCCAGCGCCCGGCCCCGGAAGCTCGGCCCCAGCCGGGGGTTCGCCCGGACCTCGTCGCGCAGGTAGCGGTGGCTCCACGGGCGGGCCGCCTCGGCTTCGAGCAGTTCCCGGCCAGCGACGTGGCCGACCACCTCCACCTCCGGCCAGGCGCAGGCGCCCCAGACGTGGTCCCAGTGGTGGTGGGTGTAGACCAGCCGGCGGGCCGCAGGCAGCCCGGCGTCCCGGATCGCGGCCTGGATCTCCCGCGCGTGCGCCGGTGACTGGCCGGCGTCGACGACCAGACTGCCGTGGTCGTCGGCGACCACGGCGACGCTGCCCCGGAGGTTCTCCGGATCGGGGTCGCCGGGGAAGAGCCAAACCCGCCCGGCGAGCGGCACAAGGGTGGTGATGGTGATCAACTCCTCGGATCGACGGGTCCGCCACCGGACCGGGTGGCCTGCCTCACCATGACCCGACCGGCGCACTCCACCCGACTACCGTACGGCGGGAGCAGGCGGAGCGGAGGGTAGTCATGATCAGCCGTACCGACGTGGCGCGCGCGGCGGCCCGGATCGCCGGGCATGTCCGGTCGACCCCGGTGGTCGAGGTCGAGCCGGATTCCGCCGGTCCGGCCGGCGCGCTCTGGCTCAAACTGGAGTACCTGCAGCACACCGGCTCGTTCAAGGCCCGGGGCGCGTTCAACCGGATCCTCGCCGCGGCCGAGGCCGGGGAACTTCCGCCGGCCGGGGTGGTCGCCGCCTCCGGCGGCAACGCCGGCCTCGCCGTCGGCTACGCGGCGCGCCGTCTCGGCATCCCGGCGGAGGTGTACGTGCCGGCCGCCGCCCCCGAGGTGAAGGTGGCGAAGCTGCGCCGGCTCGGCGCCATCGTGGTCCGGCACGGCCGGGAGTACGCCGAGGCGTACGAGGCGGCGACCAAACGGACCGCCGAGACCGGTGCGCTCTTCTGCCACGCGTACGACCAGCCGGAGATCTGCGCCGGTCAGGGCACCGTCGGCCGGGAACTGCTCGAACAGGTCGACGGGCTGGACACCGTACTGGTCGCGGTTGGCGGTGGTGGGCTGCTGGCCGGGCTGGCGACCGCGTTGGACGGGGTGGCCCGGGCGGTCGCGGTGGAGCCGGAGTCGGTGCCGACCCTGCACGCGGCGTTGGCCGCCGGCCGCCCGGTCGACGTGGCGGTCTCCGGCGTCGCCGCCGACGCGCTCGGCGCCCGCCGGGTCGGCGACATCGCCTACGACGTGGCGGTCCGGACCGGGGTGGCGAGTGTGCTGGTCGACGACGCGCGGATCGTCGAGGCGCGCCGGCTGCTCTGGGACCGGTACCGGGTCGTGGTGGAGCACGGCACCGCCGCCGCCTTCGCCGCGCTCACCTCCGGTGTCTACCGGCCGGCCGACGGGGAACGGGTCGCCGTCCTGCTCTGCGGCGCGAACACCGATCCGGCCGACCTCGGCTGAGCGCTCCCGCCCGGCTGCCGCCGGGGACCGGGCCGCTGCCCCGCTCGGGGTCGGGGCAGGTCGACCTGGCCGGCGCGCGGCCAGCGCACGGCCGGCCCGAGCAGTTCGACCAGTCGGGCGGCGTCGGTCTGCGCCTGGTCACCGCAGCAGTTGTTGAGCAGTACGTGCAGTTCGGTGTGTTCGGCGGCGAAGTCGCGGAGCCGGCCGGCCCAGTCGGCGAGTTCGTCGTCGCCGTACGCGTACCGGAACTTCTCCTGCTTGTCCCCGGTCTCCCAGGCCGGGCTGTGGCCGTGGAGGCGCATCACGGCCGGTTCGGCGGTGCCGAGCAGGAGCGGCGGGACGGACGAGGCGTACCCCTGTGGCATGTCGACGCTGACGATCGAGATGTCCTGCCCGGCGAGGAATCCGAAGGTGTCCGGGGCGGTGGTCGGGTCGTACCAGGTGGCGTTGCGGAACTCGGCCGCGAGCCGCCACGGCCGGCAGCGTTCGGCGACCTCGCGGATCCGCCGCTTGGCCGGCTCGCCGTGGGCCAGCCAGGGCGGGAACTGGAACAGCAGTACGCCGAGTTTGCCTGCCGCGTCGAGCGGCGCGACCACGGACCGGAACCTTTCCCACAACCGCTCGTACGTCTTCGCCGGCAGGTCCCGGCGGCGGACCCGACCGGTGTCCCGGCCCTCCGGTCGCAGGTCGCGGGGCAGCGCCGACACCTCGGTCGGATGGCCGGTGAACAGGCTGAACGCCTTGACGTTGAAGGTGAAGTCGGGCGGGGTCCGCTCGGCCCACGCCTGCACCGTCTCGATCGCCGGCAGCGCGTAATACGTGGTGTCGACCTCGACGAGGCCGAACCGTTCCGCGTAGTAGGCCAGCCGGCCGGCCGGGGTGTTGACCGACCGGGGATACCAGCCCGAGGCGAGCAGTGACCGGTCCGCCCACGAGGAGGTGCCTACCTTCAACTCGCCCATGTCTGCCAGTTCTCCACCCGACACCGGGGTCGAAACCTCCCCGACCGGCCGAAATTCCTCGACGCCGGAACCGCCGGCACCGGGAGAACCGGTGCCGGCGGTTCCGGCGTGGACGGCGGGACGGCGGGACGGCGGGACGGTCAGGCGTACGGGTCGACGCGGCCGAAGACGACCGTGCGGGTGGTCTGGTCGTACCAGGTGCTGGAGCTGCTGCTCCAGCGGTGCGCGACGAGGCGACCGTCGGCCCGGCTGGTCCGGACAAAACCGCTGGTGGGCCGCTGTTGTTCCAGGCAGGGCGGGAGCCGGCACACCGGTCACCCGGGGTGACCGACCGGTCCGGTCCGTTGTCGCTGTCGGAATGCCGACCGGCTGCGGACCTGCCCCGCCCCCCGACGGCCGCCCCTCGACGGCCGCTCCCCGACGACGTCGACGGGTCGGTTGTCACGGATACCCGGGACCCACCTTTACCGTGATGAAAATCGTTCCCATAAAGTTCTCGTTTGATCGCCGGTCCGATCCGGACCGATCTCCCCCGTACGACACGCTGGCCGCAGGACCTGGCGGGACTGCGCCATGGCGCAACCACGCCACCCGTCACGTGTTGATGCGTCCGGGAACCGGTCGGATGATCCGTTGATCTTGCCATTCGTTCGCCGACCCGAAGAGGTTCTCGTTGCCTTCCGTTTCCATCCGCAGGCCCGGGCTGGTCGCCCTCGGTGTGCTGACCGCCCTGGCGGTGGGGATCACCCCGGCCACCGCCGCGGCACCCGCCGAACCACCGGACTCGCCGGGCGGGGCCGGTCCCACCGGTCCGGTGCTGCCGCCGGGCGCCGCCGCCCTGCCGCCCTCCGGCGCCGGCACGCACCGGGTCACCCTGGTCACCGGTGACCGGGTCACCATCGGCACCGCCGCCGACGGCACCGTCGTCCAGTCGGTCGAGAGTCCGGACGGGACCGCCGGCACCTTCCACCGGGTGGTGCTCGACGGCGCGACGTACGTCTATCCGGACGCCGCCCTGCCGTACGTCACCGCCGGTCTGCTCGACAAGCGGCTGTTCAACGTCACCGGGCTGGTCGCCGACGGCTACGACGACGCCCACACCGACCGGCTGCCGCTGATCGTCCAGTACACCGACGCCGCGGCCCGGTCCCGGCGCACCACCACGGTCCCCGGCTCCACCGTGGTACGTCCGCTCGACGCCGTGCAGGGCTCGGCGGTCGTGCAGGACCGCGACCAGGCCCCGACCTTCTGGTCGGCGGTCACCGGGACGACCGGCGGCACCACCGCCCGGCGGGCCACCGGCACCCCGTCGTTCGCCGCCGGCATCGACCGGATCTGGCTGGACGGCAAGGTGACCGCGAACCTGGCGGACTCGACCGCCCAGATCGGCGCGCCGGAGATCTGGTCCGGCGGGAACACCGCGACCGGGGTGAAGGTCGCCGTCCTGGACAGCGGCATCGACACCGAACACCCCGACTTCGCCGGACAGATCGACGCCACCGCCAGTTTCGTGCCGTACGAGGAGTACGTCGAGGACTACCACGGGCACGGCACACACGTCGCCTCGACGATCGCCGGTACCGGTGCCGCCTCAAACGGCACCGAACGGGGCGTCGCCTTCGGCGCCCGGCTGCACGTCGGCAAGGTGCTCGACAGCGACGGCCAGGGCCAGGAGTCCTGGATCCTCGCCGGCATGGCGTGGGCGGCCCGGCAGGAGCGGGCCCGGATCATCAACATGAGCCTGGGTGGCGCCGGCACCGACGGCACCGACCCGCTCAGCGAGGCGGTCGACACGCTCAGCGCCGAGACCGGCGCCTTGTTCGTGGTCGCCGCCGGCAACAGCGGCCCGCGGACCATCGGCACCCCCGGTACGGCGGACGCCGCGCTCACCGTCGGCTCGGTCGACCGTGACGACCGGCTCGCCGAGGACTCCAGCCAGGGCCCGCGCACCGACGGCGGGCTCAAGCCGGAGATCACCGCCCCCGGGGTGGAGATCCTGGCGGCCCGCTCCCACCTCGTCCGGGGCACCGGCTCCTACCAGGTGATGAGCGGCACCTCGATGGCGACCCCGCACGTCAGCGGTGCCGCCGCGCTGCTCGCCGCCGCCCACCCGGACTGGACCGGCCCCCAGCTCAAGGAGGCGCTGGTCAGCAGCAGCAAGGCCACCCCGGCGTACTCGCCGTACCAGGCCGGCGCCGGTCGGGTCGACATCCCGGCGGCGGTGCGGAGCACCGTCTTCGGCACGGTCAGTGCCTACTCCGGCTACCAGTCCTGGCCGGTCGAGCCGGGCAAGGTCGACGTGCAGAAGGTGACGTACACCAACGTCGGTGACGCACCGGTCGAGCTGGCCCTGCGGACGGAGGTACCGGACGCGCCGACCGGGCTCTTCGCCCTCTCCGCCGACCGGGTCAGTGTGCCGGCGCACGGCACCGCCTCGGTGGACCTGACCGCGGCGTTCGACCTGCTGCCCGCCGACCGGGAGCTCAGCGGCATGGTCACCGCCACCGACGGCGCCGGTACGGTCCGGGCCAAGACCCTGGTCGGGGCCGGCAAGGAGGGGCAGCGACAGAACCTGCACATCGTCGCCAGGGACCGCTCCGGCCAGCCGATCCCCGGCGCCAAGGTCCTGGTCACCACGAAGGACCTCTTCACCGCGGTCGACCTGGACGAGAGCGGCAGCGCCACGCTGCGGCTACCGCCTGGCAGCTACAGCGGCTGGCTCAGCGCCGACGTGCAGGGGGCCAACGGACCCCACTCGCTGGGCATGGCGCTGCTCAGCTTCACCGACGTGTCGCTGGACCAGGACCGGACCGTCACCCTCGACGCCCGAAAGGCCAAGCAGATCAGGGCGTACGTGCCGCAGCCGGGGAATCCGTTCGGGATGCGGCTGGACGTGCACCGTTCGTTCGGCGACAGCCTCGTCGAGAGTTCGATGCTGCCGAACGAGTCGTACGACAGCATGTGGGCGCTGCCGACCGGCCGTAAGGTGACCGACGGCGAGTTCGAGTTCGGCGCCCGGTTCCGGCTGGAACAGCCGGCACTGACCGTGGCGACCAGGTCCGACACCTTCGGTGACCTGCTGGTGAAGCGGGGCAGCACCCCGCTGCCGAAGGGCACCCGGAAGCTGACCGCGGTGCTCGGCGACGACGGCAGCCCGGCGGCGCTGGCCCGGCACGACGTCCGGGGCAGGGCCGTGGTGGTCCGGCAGAGCGACACCGTCACCATCGCCGAGCAGGCGGAGGCCGCCGCGGCGGCCGGCGCGCAGCTGCTGCTGGTCGCCGGGACCGGAATCGGCCGGCTGGCGCCGTGGGACGAGACCCCGTGGACCCCGGAGCGCCCGGCACCGCTGACCGTGGCGACGCTCAACGCCGACCAGGGTGCCGCCCTGCTCGCCCGCCTCAGCCGGGGACCGGTCGAGTTGACCGTCACCGCGAACCCGACCACCGAGTACCTGTACGACGTGGTGCGGCACTGGACCGGGGCGGTTCCGGCCGACCCGACGTGGCGGTCGGAGAAGCGGGACCTGGCCCGGGTGGACGTCTCGTTCCGCAACCACCGGCCGGGCAAGGCCAGCGAGTTCCGCGGCGACGTCTGGCACGGCTGGGTGGTCGGCAACCAGCTGACCGCCCCGGCCCGGGGTGAGCGGACCGACTGGGTCACCGCCGACGCCGACTGGGTGGAGAGCGCCGACATCCTCGGCGAGACCGGGCAGGACTCGCTCGACGCGCTGCGCTACACGGCGGAGAAGACCTACCAGGTGAACTGGTTCGGACCGGTCCAGCGGCCCCGGATGGGTCCGCTGCTCGCCATGCCGCTGCGCTACCTCGACTCGGTCTACGTTCCGGTGCCGGGCTGGGGTGACTCGGGCGGCGGCCACATCGGTGACGCGTACGGCAACTACGACGTGAAGAACTGGGCCGCGCTCTACCAGGGCGACCGTCAACTGCTCTGGGGCAACGCCGAATACCTGCCGGTCAGCGGGCTCTCCCCGGAGCGGCTGCCGTACCGGATCGTGGTCGACAACGACCGGGCCGACTGGACGAACCCGTACTCCCGGCACACGCTGACCGAGTGGAACTTCACCTCGGCGGCGACCGGGGCGGAGATGTCCGAGGTCCTGCCGCTGATCCAGCTCGACTACGCGGTGGCCACCGACGAGGACGGCCGGGCGGCCCGGAACAGCCGGTTGACGGTGACCCCGTCGCACCTGCCCGGGGTCTCCGCGACGGTCCGTACGCCCACCGTCGAGATCTCGTACGACGACGGTACGCACTGGCAGCGGGCCGAGCTGAAGCGGGACGAATCCGGCTGGCGGACGACCCTGAAGGCGCCGAAGGGGTCCTCCTTCGTCACGCTCCGGGTCGCCGCCGCGGACAGCGCCGGCAACACGGTCACCCAGACCATCACCCGGGCCTTCGGGCTGCGGTGACGGTCGACTGACGTACCCGTCCCCCACATGCCGCCGTCGGGCGGGCCGCGACCGGCGGTCCCGCCCGGCGGCGGCGGCGCTCTGTGGTCAGTTCCGGTTCGCGTCCGTCGCGGCCCGGACGAACTCGCGGATCCGGGCGGTGGCGTTGCTCTCCGACCAGACCAGCCCCCGGTGGATCGGCGGGGCGTCGTGGATCGGGACGTAGGTGATGTCCGGCCGGGAGTGGTAGCGCCGGGTCAGTTCCCCGACCGGCAGGACACCCCGGCCGAGCGCGACCAGCGACAGCATCTCGGAGAACGTGTTGCCGACCGGGCCCTTCGGCACCGGTCGCCCGGCCGGGGTCCGCTCCGGGGTCCGGTCACGTTTGAACTCCGCCGAGGTGGCCGGCGGGTACTGCACGACCGGGAACTCGGCGAGAACCTCCAGCGAGACCGACTCCGCGTCGGCGAGCGGATGCCCGGCGGCGACGGCCAGCAGCCGCCGCTCCGCCAGCAGGGGCGGTCCGCAGGCCATGCCGTCGAACGGGAACGAGGCGATGAGCAGGTCGACCGAGCCGTCGAGCAGGCTGGCCCGGGAGTTGGCCAGTTGCACCTCGCGTACCTCGACGGCGCAGTCGGGATGTCGTTCGGTGAAGAGGTTCACCGCTCTGAGCAGGGTCGGGGCCGTCCACTCGCCGAGGAAGGCGACCCGGAGCCGTCCGGTGACCCCCCGGCCGGCCTCGACCGCCCGACGTACCGCCTCGGTCATCCCGGTGACCAGCGGCGTCAGGTCGTCGGCGAGTTGCCGGCCGATCGGGGTGAGCTGGACGACCCGGCTGGTCCGGGCGAACAGCGGCGCGCCGATCCGGCGTTCCAGCTTCCTGACCACGTGACTGATCCGGCCGGTGGTGACCCGCAACCGCTGTGCGGTACGGCCGAAGTGCAGCTCCTCGGCGAGGGTCAGGAACGTCTCGATCTCGTACCGCTCCAGCAGCTGGTCGGAGACGACCGACCCGGTCCCGGGCTCCGGCATCCTGTCCCTCCGTCCCCGGCGCTGTCCCTCCGTCCCCGGCGGCGTCGGATCGTTGAATCTGGCGCAACGATCGTAGTGTGATCGCGTCTTGGTGGCCGCCGCGGCAGTGCGAATAGTGGAGGTCGTCACCGGCGGCACCGGGAATCTCCGGCAGCGGCCCACCCCACACGACGGAAGCGGAACGTATGTCCAGCGACACCCAGACCCTCCGGAATCCGGTCACCGACTACCTGGCCGGACTTGACGAACCGCTGCGGGAGATCGGCGAGCGCCTGCACGACGTGATCAACGCCGCGCTGCCCGGGACGACCGGCGCGATGTGGCACGGCCACCCGACCTGGAGCCTCGGCCCGAAACCCGGACAGCGACCGGTCTGCCTGCTGAAGGCGTACGGGTCGTACGTCACCTTCGGGCTGTGGCGGGGCCGGGAGGTCGACGACCGGTCCGGACGGCTCGTCCCCGGCGCCCGTCAGATGGCGTCGGTGAAGCTCACCACCGCCGAGGAGGTCGACACCGACCTCTTCACCGCCTGGTTGCGGCACGCACACGACCTGGAATCGAGGTAACAGATGTTGCGGGTGAAGGCATTCGACCATGTGGTGCTCCGGGTACGGGACGTCGAGCGTGCCCTGGAGTTCTACTGCGGCCGGCTCGGTCTGGAGCCGGTCCGGGTCGCCGAGTGGCGGGCCGGCACGGCCCCGTTCCCCTCGGTACGGGTCAGCCCGGAGACGATCCTGGACCTGGTGGTCAGCACCGACGGCGCGACGCTCGACCACATCTGCCTGGTCGTCGAGCCGCTCGACTGGCGGGAGGTCGTCGACTCGGGAGTGTTCACGGTCGTCGACGGGCCGGGGACCCGGTTCGGCGCCCGGGGCGACGCGCAGGCGGTCTACGTACGGGACCCGGACGGCAACACCGTCGAACTGCGCTGGTATCCGCAGGACACGCCGTCCTGACGACGCCCCCCGATCAGCCGCCCAGGGTACGGCCAAGCAGGTCGAGTAGCCCGTGACCGTCCTCGACGACCCGGTCGGGCGCGCAGTCCGACAGCGGGCGCGCCCGACCGGTACGCGCCGAACGCATCAGCACCGCCGCCCCCGCGCCGGCCCGACGGGCACAGCGGATGTCCCGGTCCGGCATGTCGCCGACGAACCAACACTGCTCCACGGGTACGTCGACCTCCCGTGCCGCACGCCAGGCCAGCTCCGGGTTCGGCTTCCGCAAACCCAGCTCGTCGCTGTAGAGCTGGACCACGAAGAGGTCACCGAGCCCGGCGGCGGTGAGGAAGTCCCGATGCGCGGCACCGCAGAGCGCGTTGCTCACCACGGCGAGCGGCAGCCCGGCGTCCGTCGCCGCCCGCAGCGCCTCGGGAATGCCCGGTCGCACCTCCCAGTCGTCGCGCCACGACCAGGCATAGCTGAGCGGGGTCGCCTCCCGACGTACCGCCTCCCGGGCCGGCTCCGGCCAGTCGACGGTCACGAACTCGCCCCACACCTGTTCGTGTCCGAGTTCCACCGGTCTCGGCTCGGCGCTGGCCGCGTGCCGCCACTCGGCGTACCGTCGGGCACCGTCGAGCAGGTCCTGCCCGATCCGGTCCTCCGGGACAGCGGGTCCGACCAGCAGGTGCAGCCGTCGGACCAGGTCCGGCGGCGCCGAGCGGCGGGCGCCTGGCGGGCGCGGCGGCCCGTCGACGAGTACACCGCCGAAGTCCAGGAGCAATGCGCGCGGTGGACGGAGCACCACCGCATTCTCACCGACCCGACCCGACCACCGGTATCGACGACCCGGCCGGGTTTGCCGCGACGGTCGGTACCCCGCCGGGGATGAATAACCGTCCGGACCCGCCGCGGTCGTGACGGCATGACCGGGCGACGCGCGGGGGCGGGTGGGTCGTACAGTGTGCGCACCCTCGACCAAGGAGAACCTCTTGTCTGAGTCGCCATCGGCGCCGGACTCGCCGCCATCCGCCGCCCCGGGGCCGGTCGGCGGCAACCCTTCCCGGACCGGTACCCCGTACCTGCTGGTCATGCCGGCCGGCGACGGCGCACCGCCGACGATGACCTGGCCGGGCGGCGAAGGCCAGCCGGGTTGGGCCATCCCGGTCACCATCCCGGCCGGGACCCAGGGGTACGCGGTGTTCGTACCGCTGGTGCCGGCCGATGCGGTGGCCGCACCCGGGGTACGTCCGACAGGGACGCCGCCTGCGGGCAGGCAGCCGACCGACCCGCAACCGGCCGACCCGCAACCGGCCACGCCCGACGGACAGTCAGCCGGGACGCCCCAGCCGGCCGAGGCGGCCCGAGCCGCCGAGACGTCCGGCGGGACGTCATCCGTCGAGGCTCCGGCGGCGAAGCCGGCCCCCGACACGTCGCCGACCGGGGCCACGGCTGCCGGCACGCCACCGACCGGGGCCACCGCCACGGCCGCCGGCACGACCGCTCCGCCGCCGGCAGAGGCCGGACCGACCGGGGTCCCCGCCGCCCCGCCACAGAGCACTACCGCGCCACACAGCACCGCCCCGCCACCCGGCACCGCCCTGCCACCGGGCTGGCCGGCAGCGCCCGGATACGCCCCAGCCCGGCCGTACCACGTGTCGCTCGGCCCGCCGCCTCCGTCCTTCCTGCAGACCCGCTGGCCGGGGCCGAAACCCGGCCGGGGCTGGGCGGTGCCGGCGGCGGTTCTCGCCGGAGCGCTCGGGCAGGCACTTTTTGTCCCGCTCAATCGCACCGGAATCGGCTGGCTGCTCGGCTGGCTCGCCCTGACCATCGGAGTGGTCGTCGTGGTCCGTCGGCACACCGCCGCACTGCCGCGCGCCGAACGGTGGGTCCGGGCCGGCTGGGCGGTCGCGGCGCTCGCGCTGCTCAGCGTGCTCGCCTTCCGCAACGCCTGGTGGCTGGTGACGTTCTGCGTTCTCGGCGCGCTCGGCTGCGCCGCGCTGGCCATCGTCGGCGGCCGGCTCGTACGCTCGATCCTGTTCAGCCTGGTGGCCGCTCCGTTCGCCGGATTCCGGGGCCTGCCCTGGGTCCGTCGCCACGTCCGCGTCACCGCCAGTCCCAGCGCGACCCGTCGGATCGTCGGGTCGGCGGCGGCGACGGTGGTCGTACTCCTCGTCTTCGGCGCACTGCTCTCCTCGGCCGACGCCGCCTTCTCGGTGGTCCTCGGCGAACTCGCGCCGGAGGTCAACGTCGGTTCGGTCTTCACCTGGCTCTTCCTGCTCGCCGTGGGTGGGTTGATCGCGACCGCCGCGGTCTACACCCTGGCCGCGCCACCGGACCTCTCCACGGTCGACAAGCCGAGCGGACGCCGGCTCGGAATCATGGAGTGGGCTCCGGCGATCGCCGCGTTGACCCTGCTCTTCGGCGGTTTTGTCGCCGTACAGTTCACCGTGCTCTTCGGCGGCCAGCGGCACGTGCTGGAGACCGCCGGTCTGAGCTACGCCGAGTACGCCCGCAGCGGCTTCTGGCAACTCGTCGTCGTCACCCTGCTGACGCTGGCCGTACTGGGCGGGGTGACCCGGTGGGCCCGACGTGACCGGCCGGTCGAACGGCATCTGCTGCGGATCCTGCTGGGCCTGCTCAGCGCACTCAGTGTGGTGATCGTGATCTCCGCGCTGTCCCGGATGTACACCTACCAGCAGGTGTACAGCTTCACCGGGGAACGCATCTTCGTGATGGCGTTCGAACTGCTGCTCGGCGCGGTCTTCCTGATGGTCCTGGCCGCCGGGATCCGCTGGCGCGGCGGCTGGATCCCCCGGGCGACCGTGGGGCTCGTCGTGCTGATGCTGCTCGGGCTGGCCGGACTCAACCCGGAGGACTACGCCGCCCGCCGCAACATCGCGCGCTACCAGGAGACCGGCAAGATCGACGCCTGGTATCTGCGGGCGCTCTCCGCGGACGCGACGCCGGCGCTGGCCAAACTCCCCGATCCGGTACGCCGCTGCACGCTGAGCTGGATCGCCGACGACCTGGCCGACCCGGACCCCTGGTACGCCTGGAACCTGGGCCGGCTCCGGGCCCGGCAGACCCTCGACCGGCTGGGCCCGAACGCGGTCGGCGGTCAGCGGGACTGCCGGGCAGCCGACCAGTTCGACCTGCCGAAAACCCGCCGGTAAGTCACGGGTGGTCCACCGCCGCTGCCGTACCGGAGCGGACCGGGACTGCGGTACGCCCGCGGACGGGACACGTTCCGGCCACCGCGACACACCTCCGGTGGGCGCCGTTAGGTCGGTCGGAAAACGGGTAGCCGACCGCTCGGTCCGGGTTCGTCGAGCCGGACCGCCGGAGACCCGCGCCGCCGGTCCGAGGGCGTGGCAGAGCGAGGATGACCGCCGGATGGTTCAGCTGCTGGGAAACGACCGGTCCGGGAGGTGCCGTGTGCGCCAGCCCGATTGAGGAGTACGCCCTCCTCGCCGACGGCCGCTCCGGCGCGCTGGTCGGTCGGGACGGGTCGGTCGACTGGTGGTGTCCGGCCCGGTTCGACGGTCCGTCGGTCTTCGCCCGCCTGCTCGACAACGACAGCGGCGGCCACTGGTTCATCCGGCCGGACGGCGAATTCGACGTCGAGCGCCAGTACCTCGACGGCACTCTGGTGGTGCGGACCGTCTTCACCACGCGGGACGGCTCGGTGGCGATCACCGACGGGCTGGCCCTGGACGCCGAGGCCCGCGGCCACGAGATCGGACACTATCCGCCGGGTCTCCTGCTGAGGGAGGTGGAAGGGCTCTCCGGGCGCGTGCCGATGGTGATGTCGTACGAGCCCCGGTTCGAGTACGGCCGGGTGCGTGCCCACCTGCTCCGGCACGGCACGACGATCGTCGCGAGGGCGACCGGCAGCACACTCGGGCTGGCCCCCTCGGTGCCGGTGGACTGCCGCGACGTCGACGCGTCGGCGACGTTCACCGTGGAAGCCGGCCGGCGGGAGACGTTCTCGCTGTCGTACTCGCCGACCTACCACCAGCGGGAGCCGATGGCGGTCGACGTGTCGGCGGCGTTGGCCGACACGGTCGAGGCGTGGCGTTCCTGGTCCGGCGCGCACACCTACCCAGGCCTGTACGCGCCGCTGGTACGCCACAGCGTGCTGGTCCTGCAGGGGCTGACCTACCAGCTGAGCGGCTCGGTCGTCGCCGCGGCGACCACCTCGGTACCGGTGACGGCGGAGGGCCAGCAGACCTACGACTACCGGTACGTGTGGCTGCGGGACTTCAGTCTGACCCTCCGGGCGCTCTCCAGCGCGGCCTGCCCGGACGAGGCGGTCAGACTCTTCCGCTGGATGGCCGAAGCGATCGGTGTGGTGGGCATGGAGCCGGTTCCGATCATGGTCGGTGTCGAGGGCGAGCGTGACCTGAGCGAACGCCAGATCGACGTACTTGACGGATACGTCGAGACTGGTTCGGTCCGGCTCGGCAACGCCGCCTGGACCCAGCGGCAGCATGACATCCTCGGCCAGATCGTGGACGCTGCCTGGCTGTTGCGTCGAAGCCTCGAGCCGCTGCCGGACGACGTACACCGGCTGCTGCGGGACATCATCAAGCAGGCGGCCCAGACCTGGCGGGAGCCGGACTCCGGCGTGTGGGAGATGCGGGAGGAGCTGCGCCACAACCTGACCTCCAAGGTGAGCTGCTGGCTGGCGCTGGACCGGGCGGTACGCTTCGGCACCCGGCTCGGCAGTCCGGCGGAGCTGCGGCGCTGGGCCGCCATCCGCGACGAGATCCGGGAGACGATCCTTCGGGAGGGCTGGAACGAGCGGGTCGGCGCCTACACCGGCGCCTTCGACTCCGACCAGTTGGACGCCTCGGTGCTGGCACTGCCGCTCGTCGGCTTCATCCGCGCCGACGATCCGCGGATGCTGGCGACGGTGGAACGGATCCAGCGGGAGCTGACCGTCGACGGTCTGGTCCGACGCTGGCCCGGCGAACCAGGGGGCTTCCTCGCCTGCTCCTTCTGGCTGGTTCAGTGCCTCGCGCTCGCCGGCGACCCGGACCGGGCCGCCGAGCTCTTCGAGAGCCTCGCCGGCAGGGCCAACGACGTCGGCCTCTTCGCCGAACAGATCGACCTGTGTACGGGTCGGCAGGTCGGAAACTTCCCCCAGGCGTTCTCCCACATCGGGCTGATCGCCGCCGCCTGGCGGCTCACCGAGACGCAGATCGACCGATACTCCCAGGCCGGGAAGGCGACCTCCTGACCCCGGCCCCGCCCGGCGGCGTCACCGCAGCAGCCGGTGCCGGTCCGCCCAGCCGCGTACCGCGGCGGCGATCGCCTCCGGCTGGTCCTCGGGTGCGTGGTGGCCGGCGGGTCCGAGCTGTGCGATGTCGAGACCGGCGACGGTGGCCGCACACCAGTCGACCAGTTCCGGTCCCAGCATCGCACCGGGGCCGGGTACGAAGGCGAGCAGCAGCTTCGGTACGTCGGCGCTCGAGGCCAGCCAGGCGTCGTACCGCTCGACGCGGGTCACGACGTCGGCGGGCTCGCCGCCCAGCGGCATGGCGCGCGGCCACTCCAGCAACGGCCGGCGACTCGCCGGGGTCGGGTACGGCTCCAGGTACACCCGCAGGTCGTCGGCGGAGAGGCCGCTGGCGACGGTGAACGGCAGCATGTCGGTGAGAAACAGGTTCTGTTCGAGGATCATGGTTTCGCCGACACCCGGTGTCCTGATCGACCGGAACAGCTCCCGGCCGCCCTCGGGAAACTCCTCCCACGCCATCGGCTTCACGATCGTCTCCAGGAACGCCAGGCCGCGGACCCGGTCGGGATGCCGGGCGGCCCAGTCGAACGCGAGCGCGCCACCCCAGTCGTGACCGACCAGTACCACCTCGTCCAGGCCGAGGGCGTCGAACCACCCCTCCAGATACCGCGCGTGGTCGTCGAAGGTGTACCCGACGTCGGGCTTGCCGGACTCCCCCATCCCGATCAGGTCGGGTGCGAGCCGGCGTCCGGCGCCGACCGCCGGCATGACGTGCCGCCACAGGTACGAGGAGGTGGGGTTGCCGTGCAGGAAGACGATCGGCTTCCCGGTGCCGGTCTCCCGGTGGAACATCATCGAGTCGAGAACGGGCGTGCGGGGCATGTGCTGACCTTTCGGGAGGTGGAACGGGAGGTTCGTCCGGCCGTGGTGACGCGGTGCGGCTTCACTTCTTCCTGGTGATCGCCTCGCGCCAGATCAGCCCCGCGATGCTGGGCCTGACCTCGGTGGTGATCACCGCCATCGCCCGGTGGACGAACCGGTCGTCGGTGAGCTGTGCCAGCATGCTCGCCGCCAGGTCGGCCCGGGCCGTGAACAGCCCGTCCGCGACGTCCTCCGCGACCCGGTGCCGGGTGACCGTCGGGTGGTCGAACAGGCCGGACGGTCGGGCGATCGTCCAGTCCAGGTCGCTGTTGCGGACGATCTCCTCCATCCGGCGCATGTCCTCGTGCGCGGTGCGGCCCATCCGGCGGTTCACCAGCGGGTCCAGCACGTTGTTGAAGAAGAACTCGCCGGTCGGCCGCCACCTCGGGTCCAGCACGCTGGAGCTGACCGTGACCAACCGTTTCACCCCGTACCGGTGCATGGCCGCGACGATGTTCGCGTTGCCCTGGGAATAGACCGTGACCGGTTTCGGGGAGAGCGGCACCCCGAGGCTGGACAGGACCGCGTCGCTGCCGGCCACCGCCCGGTCGACGGCGGCGGGATCGGCGACGTCGGCGACGACCTCGGTGAGGCCGGCACGGGGTGGGATGGCGTCGGGCCGACGGGTGACGGCGGTGACCTCGTGGCCGGCGGCCAGCGCCTGCGCGGTCAGCTGCCGGCCGGTGGGGCCGGTGGCCCCGAAGACGACGGTACGCATTTCTTCGCTCCTCGCTGTGGGCGTGATCGGATTGACCATGCCGGGCGGGGAGCGCAGTATTCAACCGTGTTGAATAAAAGCCGGGGGCGACCACGAGGCAATCCCGACACCAGGTCCCGGATCGCCGAGGTCGCCCGCGAACTGTTCCTGCGGCACGGCTACCAGGGCACCACGGTCCGGGCCGTCGCCGCCGCGGCCGGGGTGGACCCGGCGCTGATCAGCTATCACTTCGGCTCCAAGCAGGGGCTTTTCGGCCAGTCGTTGAACCTGCTCTGCGTCGGGTCGCCCGCTCTCGTCGAGGCCTTGCAGGGCGACCAGGCCGGCCTCGCCGACCGGCTGCTCACGGCCGTCACGACGCTCTGGGACGCCACCACCCCCACCGAGAACCGGATGGCGTTGCAGGACGACGACACGTTGCACGCCTTCCGGAGCTACCTGGAAAGTGAGCTGCTCGTCCGCATTGCTGAATTTCTCGAGGGTCCGGACGCCACCGCCCGGGCCGCCGCCGGGGTCGGCGTGATCGGTGGTCTGATCTTCACCCGGTACCTGAACCCGATCCGGCCGCTCAACACACTGCCGTCCGCCGAGGTCCGGCGCATCTTCGCGCCGGCGCTGCGCGCCGCCCTGCACCCCCGGCCGCCGGGCCGCACCCCGTCGGTCACGGTACGGCACAGTCGAACCACCGTCGGCCCGGTGCCCCGCTGAGGTTCGCCCCCGGCGGGCCACGACGCCGGCCGACAGCGGTACGTCGACAGTCCGGGCCGGCCCCGCACGGAGCCGGCCCGGACGTCACCGGATCAGACCAGGTCGAACCGGTCCAGTTCCATCACCTTGACCCACGCCGCCACGAAGTCCCGGACGAACTTCTCCCGGGCGTCGTCACTCGCGTAGACCTCGGCGAGCGCCCGCAGCTCGGAGTTCGAACCGAAGACGAGGTCGGCCCGGGTGCCGGTCCACCGAACCTCGCCGGTGGCCAGGTCGCGCCCCTCGAACGTGTTCGCGTCCGCCGAGGTCGCCTTCCACGTCGTACCCAGGTCGAGCAGGTTGACGAAGAAGTCGTTGGTCAGCGACCCCGGGGTCGTGGTGAAGACACCCAGCGACGACTGCTGGTGGTTGGCGCCCAGCACCCGCAGACCGCCGACCAGGACGGTCATCTCGGGCGCGGTCAGGGTGAGCAGGTTCGCCCGGTCGACAAGCAGGAACTCCGCCGGCAGCCGGTTGCCCTTGCCGAGGTAGTTGCGGAACCCGTCGGCGGTCGGCTCCATCGCGGCGAACGACTCGACGTCGGTCTGCTCCTGCGAGGCGTCCATCCGCCCCGGCGTGAACGGCACCTCGACGTCGAAGCCGGCGCTCCGGGCGGCCTGCTCGACACCGACCCCACCGGCGAGCACGATCAGGTCGGCCAGCGAGACCTTCTTACCGCCGGTCTGGGCGGCGTTGAACGTCTGCTGGATCCCCTCCAGGGTGTGCAGCACCCGCGCCAGCTCGTCCGGGTCGTTCACCTCCCAGCTGTTCTGCGGCTCCAGCCGGATCCGGGCACCGTTGGCACCGCCGCGCTTGTCACCGCCGCGGAAGGTGGACGCGGACGCCCACGCGGTGGAGACCAGCTGGGCCACCGACAGACCGGAGGCGACGATCTGCGCCTTGAGGGCGGCGATGTCCCCGGCGTCGACCAGCTCGTGGTCCACCGCCGGGATCGGGTCCTGCCAGACCTGCACCTCGGCCGGGACCTCCGGGCCGAGGTAGCGCTGGATCGGGCCCATGTCGCGGTGGGTCAGCTTGAACCAGGCCCGGGCGAAGGCGTCCGCGAACTGGTCCGGGTTCTCCATGAACCGCCGCGAGATCTGCTCGTAGACCGGGTCCACCCGCAGCGCGATGTCGGAGGTCAGCATCTTCGGGTTGTGCCGCTTCGACGGGTCGTGCGCGTCCGGGACGGTCCCCGCCCCGGCGCCGTGCTTGGGCTGCCACTGGTGCGCGCCGGCCGGGCTCTTGGTCAGTTCCCACTCGTACCCGAAGAGGTTCCAGAAGAAGTTGTTGCTCCACCGGGTCGGCGTGGTGGTCCAGGTGACCTCCAGGCCACTGGTGATCGTGTCGGCGCCCTTGCCGGTGCCGAAGCTGTTCTGCCAGCCCAGGCCCTGCTGCTCGATCGGTGCGGCCTCCGGCTCCGCACCGACGTGGTCGGCCGGACCCGCGCCGTGGGTCTTGCCGAAGGTGTGGCCGCCGGCGATCAGCGCGACGGTCTCCTCGTCGTTCATCCCCATCCGGCGGAACGTCTCCCGGATGTCGCGCGCCGAGGCGAGCGGGTCCGGGTTGCCGTTCGGGCCCTCCGGGTTGACGTAGATGAGACCCATCTGGACCGCGGCGAGCGGGTTCTCCAGCTCCCGGTCGCCGGTGTAGCGCTGGTCACCGAGCCAGGTGGTCTCCGGGCCCCAGTAGACGTCCTCCTCCGGCTCCCAGACGTCGGCCCGGCCGCCGGCGAAGCCGAAGGTCTTGAAGCCCATCGACTCGAGGGCCACGTTGCCGGTGAGGATCATGAGGTCGGCCCAGGAGAGGCTCTGGCCGTACTTCTTCTTGACCGGCCAGAGCAGGCGGCGGGCCTTGTCCAGGTTCGCGTTGTCCGGCCAGCTGTTCAGCGGGGCGAAGCGCTGCATGCCGGCGCCGGCGCCGCCGCGGCCGTCGCTGATCCGGTACGTACCGGCGCTGTGCCACGCCATCCGGATCATGAACGGGCCGTAGTGGCCGAAGTCGGCCGGCCACCAGTCCTGCGAGGTGGTGAGCACCTCGGCGATGTCCCGCTTCACGGCGTCGAGGTCAAGGCTCTTGAACGCCTCGGCGTAGTCGAACTCGGTGCCGAGCGGGTTCCGCACGGCGGGGTTCTTGGCGAGGATCTTCAGGTTGATGCTCTCCGGCCACCAGCCACGGTTGCCACCGCCCTGGGTGGGATGGGGGGCGCGTCCGTGCGCGACCGGGCAGCGGGACTCGCCACCCGCCTCCGCGTCATGGACGACCGCCTCGTGGTGCTCGGACATCGGGTTCTCGGACAACGGATTCCTTCCGTGGGCGGGACAGTCGGATCAGGATCTGTCGGTGGTGGAACAGTCGGGGCAGAGGCCCCAGTAGGTGACCTCGGCCTCGTCGAGCGCGAAGCCGTTGTGGTCGGACGGGGTCAGGCAGGGCGCCTCACCGACGGCGCAGTCGACGTCGGCGACGAGACCGCAGGACCGGCACACGACGTGGTGGTGGTTGTCCCCGACCCGCGACTCGTAGCGGGCCACCGAGCCGGCGGGCTGGATGCGTCGCACCAGACCAGCGTCCGTCAGCGTGTGCAGTGAGTTGTACACGGCCTGGTGGGACACCTCGGGAAGCTCCCGACGCACGGCAACGATGATCGCCTCGGTGTCGGCGTGCGGATGTGCGTGCACCGCGTTCAGCACGGCGACCCGGGGACGGGTCACCCGCAGCGCGGCCCCACGCAGCATTCGCGGGACGTCGAGGGTCGTGGACACGCACCGCAGTCTGCTCAGTTTTTTGGAATCAGTCAAGAAAATGGGCGGGATGTCACTGGTGAGCGACGGCAGCACCGCACAGAAGTTCACATTTCGCCAACAGTCGGTCGGCCCACCGCCGCACCACGGAGGTCGTCCGGGGAACGGAGGACGCCCCGGGAGCACGGAGAGCGGTTCCGGGAGGCGCCGCTCCCCGTGTCATAAGTTTCCATTAGCCGCGGCGCAAGAGATTCACATTTCTCCGTCGGGGGTTTGATCCGCCGACGAGCCGGTCCCTACCGTGTGGGTGCGGTGCGCGGGACCCGACGACATCATCGTCGCTTGTGGATCGTCCGACCAGCCGGGTGCCGGAGGACGTACCCGGCACGGCGGCCGGATCTCCGCCGGACCCGAGCCGCAGTACGCCGAAACCAGGAGGTTCACACACATGCGACCGTCGCCCCACGGTCAGGTCTCCGCCCCTTCCGGCCCGCGCCGCCGGATTCTCGCCGTGGTCGCCACGCTCACCGTCTTCGGCGGCCTGGTCGGCGTGACGCAGACCTCCAACGCCGGCACCGAACGGGCCGTCGGCACCCAGCGGGCCCCGGTCGGTTGTGGGCCCACGTCGACGCCGGAAGCCACCGGTACGTCGGAGAACGCCGACGGCGCCGGCGCGGCCACCGGCAGCCCCGCACCGTCCACCTCCCCGGCCGGCACGGAGTGCGCGGAGCAGGAAGGCGGCGCGGACGCGACCCCGACCCCGGCAGCGGGGACCGGATCGCCCGGGACCCCCGCCCCGGACAACGGCCTGGAGATCCTCGGCAACAACTGCGACAACAGCCGGCTCGCCGCGCACACCGGCTTCCAGGAGGGTGAGCGCTGCGTCCCGACCGCCTTCGGCGAACTGGGGGCCGCGGACCAGAACCCGACCCTGCTGATCGCCGACGCCCCCCGGACGGTACGGGAGGGAGAGCGTTTCCGGCTCGTCGTGAGCACCCGCAACCTGGTCCGCGACCGCTTCCTGCCGGCCGGCCGGGGCGGCTACTACCTGGAGTCGTCGTTCCTCACCGGGGACGGCCTGGTCCGTGGCCACTTCCACACCTCGTGCCGGATGCTCACCAGTACCACCACGGCCGCCGAGCCGGCGCCGGTACCGGCGTTTTTTGTCGCCACCGAGGACGGGAAGGGCGGCAGGGAGCCGGACCAGGTGATCGTCGAGGTGCCGGGGCTGCCTGCCGGCCTCGCCCAGTGCTCCTCCTGGGCCGGCGACGGTTCGCACCGGATCCCGATGATGGCGCGGGCCAACCAGATCCCGGCGCTCGACTCCGTCCGGATCTGGGTGCGGCCCGCCGAGAACGAGCCGCCCGCCGACAACGAGCCGCCGGCCGGCGGACCTGGCGGCAACCAGCCGCCGGCCGACGGCCCCGGCGACGACCAGCCGCCCGCCGACAACGAGCCGCCGGCCGGCCAGCCCGACGACGATCAGCCGCCCGCGCAGCAGCCCGACGACGAACAGCAGCCGGGTAACGGGCAGCAGCCCGACGACGATCAGCCGCCCGCGCAGCAGCCCGACGACGAACAGCAGCCGGGTAACGGGCAGCAGCCTGGAGGCCAGAAGCCGACACCGGAGAAGTCGGCGGGGACCACCAAGCCGTCCCCGAAGGCCAGCGAGCCGACGCCGGACAGGACTGACGTCGTCGCGGAGCCACCGGCCCGGCAGACCGACGCCGGCGGTTCGGGCGGCGGGCTGGCGCTCACCGGCACGAACACGATCACCTTCCTGGTCGGCGGCGTCGTGTTGCTGATCGTCGGATTCGCCCTGCTCTACCTGGCCCGCCGACGCCGGGCGGTACGCCGCTGACCCGCCCTGCCCCTCGCTTCGACCGGTACGACCGGCGCTGCGGTCGGCGGCATCCGCCGAGTCCGCTGTGGCTCAGTCCGTCGTCGGGAGGCTGAGCCGGGCCAGTTCGCGCCGGAGGTTGCCCCGGGCGGCCTGTTCACCTCGCCGGGCCAGTGCCGGGGTGTGGAACAGCCGGGGTAGGTCGAGCAGACTCCGCAACACCGCCGACCGGCCGGCCCGGAACGCCGGGTCGGGGACGTGGTCGTACTCGGCCCGGATCGCGGCGGCGTAGCGGTCGTACTTGGCCGCGGGCGAGGCCAGGATCGCGAGGTCGGCGTCGCAGAGCAGGGCACCGTCGGAGTCCCCCGGTGCGGCCCGGTGGCCGGCGGTGAGCAGTACCAGCCGGACCACCTCGGCCACCGCCTCCACCGGAACGCCGAGTCCGGTCAGCAGTTCCGCGGCGAGTTCGGCGCTGGCCCGCTCGTTGGTGTCACCGCCGGCCCGGGGGTCGTAGACCGCGTCGTGGCACCAGGCGGCCAGCCGTACCAGGTCGGGGCGAACGGCGTGCTCCTGCTCCGCGTCGACCACGGCGAGCACGGCGACCAGGTGGTCCAGGTTGTGGTAGCGCCGGTGCGCCTCACCCCAGCGGTCCAGCAGGTCGGCCCCGGCCTCCAGCACTGCCACGTCGCGGATCGCTCCGGCCGCGATCGCCGCCGTCCGCCACCGCGCCAGCAGACCGGTCCTGGTCAACAGCGGCACCTCACCGAACTCGGTCCGCGGGATTCGCGGACGTGAACGAAAACTGGAGGAGATCCGGTACGTCGTCATCCTGACAGTCCTCCGCCACGGGCGGGGATCCCGGCAACCCCTGGATAGAATGGACCCGCTAGTCCAGAACGGGAGGTCGGAGCAGGTGGATCGGAAACTCACCCCGAAGGGCGAGGCGGCCCGGCGGCGGATCATCGAAGGCGCGGCCGCCGAGATCCGCGAGTCCGGGGTGCACGTCACCACGCTCGACGCCGTACGGGCCCGCACCGGCACCAGCAAGAGCCAGCTCTTCCACTACTTTCCCAAGGGCAAGGAGGAACTGCTGCTCGCCGTCGCCCGGTACGAGGCTGACCGGGTACTGGCGGACCAGCAACCGCAGCTCGGCGACCTCACCTCCTGGCCCGCCTGGCAGGCGTGGCGGGACCGGGTGGTCAGCCGCTACCGGGAGCAGGGGCAGCGCTGCCCGCTCAACGTCCTGGTGACCCAACTGGGTCGCAACACCCCGGGGGCGCAGGCGGTGGTCACCGAGCTGATGTGGCAGTGGCAGGCGGAGCTCACCTCCGGGATCCGACACATGCAGGGGGTCGGGGAGGTCGACGCCGCGGTGGACGCCGACCGGGTCGCGGCCGCGCTGCTCGCCGGGATCCAGGGCGGCGTCTTGATCATGCTCTCCACCGGCCGACTCACCCACCTCGAGGCGGCCCTCGACGTCGCGATCGACAACCTGCGGTCGTCAACCGGGCGGCCGTTGCACTGAGCATTCAGCCGGAGAAGACCCGGCACGCGTCAGCTGACCTCGATGACGATCTTGCCCCGTACCCCGCCCCGCTCCAGGGCCCGGTGCGCGGCGGCGACCTCGGCGAGCGGAAAGACCCGGTCGACCTGCGGACGGATCGCGCCGGTCGCCACCTGGTGACCGAGTTCGGCGAAGAGCGGGGCGGTCGGGTTGCCACTGAAGAAGCGGACCCACCGGCGCCGGCGCGGGGCGCTCGCCGCGAGGTAGCCCAGCGAACGGAACGGCCGGTCGAGGTCGAACGCGATCGCGACCATCCTCCCCCCGGGGGTCAGCAGCCGCCGGAACATGGGCAGGTCGCTGCCGACCGTGTCGAGGACAACGTCGAACCGGCCCAAGGCTCCCGGCGCACGGTAGTCGACCGCCTCGTCCGCGCCGAGTTCCTTCACCAGGTCCAGGTTGGCCGCGCTGGCCAGTCCGGTGACGTGTGCCCCCATCGCCTTGCCGAGCTGTACGGCGACATATCCGACACCGCCGGTCGCTCCCCGTACCAGCAGCCGTTCGCCGGGCGCGAGCGCGGCGGTGTCCCGCAGGGCGGTGATCGCCGTGGTCCCGACGGCCAGTGCGGCGGCCCCCGTCGGGTTGAGCCCGGCCGGGAGGTGGTCGAGCCGCCCGGCAGGCACGGCGACGTACTCGGCGGCGGATCCCATCCTGCGCCCGAGCGCCCCCCAGACCAGGTCACCGGTGCCGAATCGGCTGTCACCGGGCTCGACGACCTCCCCGGCAAGGTCGATTCCCGTCCGCATCGGGAAGCGGTTGCCGGTGAACAGGCGCAGCCGCCCGGCGCGCATCGTCAACTCGCCGCCGTTGACCGACACCGCCCGGACCCGGACCAGGACCTCACCGGGACGGGGACGGGGTACGGGACCGGTGGTGACGGAGAGCACCTCGGGTGGGCCGTACCGGTCGTAGGTCACGAGTCGCATGGAAGTGGATGGCATACTCCACTTCTAGCAGGGCAGCCGGGCACGAGCTTCCCCTCGGCCCGAAGTGAGAGGTCCGCCGATGACATCAACTCGGTTGCGTACCGACGCGGCCGCCAACCGTGCCCGGATCCTGCAGGTCGCCCGGGAGGCGTTCGCGGCGGACGGGCTGGACGTGCCGATGAACGAGATCGCCCGCCGGGCCGGCCTCGGCATCGCGACCCTCTACCGTCGGTTCCCCACCAAGGAGGACCTGGTCACCGAGGCCTTCACCGAGCAGCTGGCCGAATGCTCCGGCGTGCTCGACACCGCCCTCGCCGACCCCGACCCGTGGCGCGGATTCTGCCGTCTGCTCGTCGAGGTCTGCACGATGCAGGCCCGGGACCGGGGGTTCTCCGCAGCGTTCCTGACGACCTTCCCCCGCACGGTGGAGTTCACCGCGCTGCGCGAACGGGCCGAGCGGGGGTTCGCGGAGCTGGTCCGCCGCGCGCAGGACGCGGGTGCCCTGCGCCGCGACTTCGAACCCGCCGACCTGTCGCTGATCCTGCTGGCCAACGGCGGGATCCGGGCGGCGACACCGGAGGCGACGGTGGCCGCGTCGCGCCGCCTGGTGGCCTACCTGCTGCAGGCGTTCCGGGCCGGGAGCGCCGCCCCGCTGCCCCGCCCCGCCGTCATCCCACTCGACGAGGCCATCTGCTGAACCGCTCGCCGGGTCACGCCCGGGCCGGCCACCGGCACGGTGCCGGACCCGGGCGCGCGGGCCCGGGTCCGGCACCACCGGTCAGAGTTCCCGTACCCGTACGTTGCGGAACTCGATCAGGTCGTTGGTGCCGTGGTTCTGCAGCCCGACGAACCCGCTGAGGAACTGCCGCAGGTCGGTCGGCGGGTCACCCGCCCGGGACGACTGCTTGCCGGGCGTGTTGTCGAACTCGGCGATCACCACACCGTTGCGGATCATCGTGTAGTGCTGGCCGACGACGCGGATCTCGTAGTCGTTCCACTGACCCTTCGGGGTCACCCCGGCCTTGTCCAGGGTGTTCGGGGCGAAGTTGTAGACCGAGCCGGTCTTCTGCGGCTCGCCGGTCTCGCCGTCGTAGATCTGGATCTCGTGACCGCAGTAGATCGCCACCCACGCCTGCGAACTACGGGCCGAGCCGACCGTCCCGCAACTGCCCGGCGGACGCTGCTCCAGCGGCGTCCTCGGGTCCGGGAACCGGACGAAGAGTCCGCTGTTGGCCCGGACGCCCTCCGGCGACATGTCCCGGAACTGCACCCTGATCGAGTAGTCGGCGAACTGGCGGTCCGCGTACCACAGCATGCCGAGGCCGCCGGAGCTGCGGATCGCCCCGTCCGGGAGCAGCGAGAACGACCCGCCCGGCGCCTGCCGCCAGCCGGCGAGTGACCTCGCCGAACCGTCGAAGATCGCCTGGTATCCGGCGGTGGCACCGATCGGCGACTGCCGGCCGGCCTGGCGCAACGCCCGCATCTCCTTGTTGTCGATGACGTGCGCCGCGGTCAGTTCGGCGAGCACCTCGTCGAGGTGGGTGAGGAACGACGCCCGGTTCGGCCAGTTGCCCTCGTCGTCGATCAGGTCGTTGATCGTGCAGCCGCCACCGGTCCGGCGGTTCTCCACCCCGGTGTCGCTCTCCAACATCCAGACCGTCGGCCGGGCGTCCGGCGCGGCACAGCCGGCGTTCACGGTGACCTTGCCGGTGACGACCTCACCGTCGGCGTACGTCACCTTCAGGGTTGCCTGGAAGGTGCCGTACCGCTTGTAGGTGTGCGTCGGGTGGGCCTGGTGCGACAGCTTGCTGCCGTCACCGAAGTCCCACTCCCAGGCCACGCCCCCCACCCGGGCGGCGGAGAACCCGATGGTCCGGGGCTGGCTCGGCGTGCTCGACCGCGCGGTGGCCAGGCTCGGGTTCGGGGTGGCCTGACCGCCCTGGTACGTGATCCGGACCAGCTTCTGGTTCGGGTGCAGGCTGAAGAAGCCGCTGCCGTAGTCGAGCAGGTAGAGCGCGCCGTCCGGCCCGAACTTCGCGTCCATCCAGGACTGGAGCTGGTTGGCGCCGTTGCCGCCCTGGATGATGGCGCGCAGGTCCTCGGCGAACGCCGGTGCACCGGCGTGCGCGACCGTCTCCGGGTCGACGGTGACCGCGACCCGGTTGTTGGCGTTCGACTGGTCACCGATGAACCACTTGTTGTCCCAGTACGCCGGCCAGGCGACGTCGCTGTTCACGTCGACGTTCTCCCGCTGGTACGTCGGGCCGTCCATGATGGCCTGCCCGCCGCCGCTCAGGTACGGCTGGGTCAGGGTGATGTCCTCGGTCTGGTACGTCGGCAGTCCGCTGCCGTCGTCGCGCTTCGGGAAGACCGGCCCGCCACCCTGCGGCGAGTACCAGATCATGTTGTCCCGCACCGGCGGAAGGTTGACCAGTCCGGTGTTGCGCGGCGACTCGTTGCGCGGGTTGTCGCAGTCGTACCAGCCGGTCAGCACGGTGGCGTCGGTGTTGCTGCGGTCCCGGTACGGCTGCCGGTTGCCCATGCAGTACGGCCAGCCGTGGTTGCCCGCCGAGGTGATGACCGTGGCGGTCTCGTACTTCGCCGGACCCAGTTCCGGGTTCGGCGCACCGGCGTCCGGGCCGACCCAGGCGGCGGTGAGCCAGTCGTTGACCGGGTCCCAGGCGATCCGGGCGATGTTGCGGACACCCATCACGTAGATCTCCGGGCGGGCCTTGCCGCCGCCACCCTCCTGGCCGGTGAAGAGGTTGTCGTCCGGGATGGTGTACGTCCCGTCCGGCTCCGGGTGGATCCGGAGGATCTTGCCGTTCAGGTCGTTCGTGTTGCCGGAGGTACGGCGGGCGTCCTGGAACGAGATGCCGGCGTACTCCTGGGTCCAGTTGTTGCCGGAGTAGCCGTTCGATCCGCCGGACGAGTTGCTGTCCCCGGTGCCGACGTAGAGGTTGCCGGACTCGTCGAAGGTCATGCCGCCACCGGCGTGGCAGCAGCTGTGGATCTGGGTGTCCCAGTGCAGCAGGTCCTTACGGGTGCCCTGGTCGACCGACTGCGCGGTGTGGTCGTAGGTGAACCGGGAGATCGTCCGCTGGCCGACCCGCCGTTCCCGGTCGATCGACTCGTGCGGCATCCAGTAGACGTAGAACCAGCCGTTCTCCGCGAACTTCGGGTCGAGGGTGATGCCGACCAGGCCCTCCTCGTTTTTCACCAACTCGCTGCCGCTGCCCCGGTTGCCCATCACCTTCAACGTGGTCAGCAGCTTGACCTGCTTGTTCTTCGGGTCCCACTGGTGGATCGTGCCGCAGCCCAGGCCGACGTTCGGGTCGGCCCAGTCGGCCACCGGCCCGGACGGGCAGGCGGCCTTGCCGATGTAGAAGACCTTGCCGTCCGGTGCGATGGTCAGCCCGTGCGGCTCGCCGATCTGGTCGAGCTGGCCGGACTGGTTGGCGGCGGTCAGCCGCTCGATCCGGTAGTTCGCGGCGATTGTCGCCTGGCAGTCGCCCCGCACCAGACCGGTGGTCCACTGGATCGCGCCGAGCAGGTGGCTGCGGAACCGGGCGTCGCTGGTGTAGCTGGCCTCGGTACGGCCCATGCCGGTGTAGAACGACCGGCCGCCGTCGTAGTCCCGGCACCAGGAGATCGGGTGGAAGGCGCCGTTGCCGCCGAGTCCGGCGTCGTACGTGCTCTCCCTGACCTGGGCGACGGTGTGCACCCGGCCGACCGGGCTCGGGTCCCAGTTCATCCACTGGTCGGAGCGGGTCCAGTTCAGCGGCAGCCCCTTGTTCGCCGGGTGCTGCCGGTCGACCAGGTCGACCACCGCCTCCTGCACCTGGCTCTCCGGCGCGGGTCCCGCGTTCGGGCCGATCAGCCACAGTTCGGCGAGCTGGATCAGCGGCTCGCCGCTGTTCGCGGTGATGTTCAGCCGGTAGTACTCGTACTCCCGGGTGTTGGTGAAGGTGAACTGCCGGGTCTGGAAGCGGCCGGAGAAGACCTCCCCGGTCCGACGGTCCAGGTCGGTCCAGGTCTCACCGTCGGCCGAGCCCTGCAGGGTCCAGTCCCGGGGGTCACGGCCGGTGAAGTCGTTCGCCGAGGTCAGCGCGTAGTGGGAGATCACCTTCGGTTCGGCGAGCTTGGCCACCACCCAGCCGGTCGGGGTACGGGTCAGCCACTTGGTGCCGGTCGCGCCGTCGATCAGGTTCTCGACGATCTCGTTCGGCGGGTTGTTGCCGCTGGCCGTGACGCTCTCGATCTTCTCCGCGTTCGGCAGGGTCGCCGCCGGCCGGGTGCCGATCAGGCCGGTGAACCACTCGGAGTCGGGCTGCGCCCGGGCCGCGTCGTGGATGCCGACAAAACCGCCGCCGCCCTTGACGTACGCCTGGAAGGCGGCCTCCTGGGCGTCGTTGAGCGTCACCCCGTTGGCGGAGAGGAAGACCACGCCCCGGTAGCGGTCCAGATTGTCCACGGTGAAGACCGTCGGGTCGGCGGAGTCGTGGACGGCGAAGCCGTGCTCGTTGCCGAGTTGCCGGATCGCGGTGACCGCCCTGGCGACCGGGTCCTCCTGGGAGGCGGCCGGCCCGTGGAAGACCAGCACCCGCACCGACCCTCCGGTCCAGGCCGGTGCCACCCCGCCGACGCCCGGGTCCGGGGCGGCGGCGGCTGGTGCGCCGAGCAGGCCGAGGGTGAGTACGGCGCCCGAGGCGAGGGCGACCGCGCGACGGAACCGTCCGACGGCGGGCCGGGGTGGCCGGGCTACCGGGCCGGGTTCGGGGGACGGTGGATCAGTGGGACCGGGACGGGATCGCCCGACCGGTCGGGACAGCCGGAAATGGCGTCGGTGAGCCATTTCTCCTCCTCCTGACGGGGGTACGAAGAGTCGCGCTGGCAGGGATGGTCGACGGTCGTGGGTCATCGGTGGTTGGGGTGCGCGTCGGCGGGTGCCGCCGCGCCCTGGGCCGCCGGGGCGGCCGGAGTGTGGCCGCCGGTGTGCGGCGGCATCTGCCCGTTCTCGTCCAGGACGTGGAAGGTGGTGGACATGCCCAGGTCGGAGTGGAACTGCATGTGGCAGTGCAGCATCCAGTGCCCCGGCCCGACCGAGTCACCGGCGACGAACTGCACGCCGAAGCTGTCGCCCGGGCCGAGCGTCTTGTTGTCGATGATCGGAATCGAGTCGACGAGCGCCTTGCTGCCCTCGGCCAGGCCGGTCCGGGTGTCGGCCCAGGAGTGCCCGTGCACGTGGAACGTGTGCATGTCGTCGCCGATGCCGACCACGATGAACTCGACCCGTTCGCCGAGCCGGGCGACCAGGCAGGTCGGCCCCGGCACCGGGTTCACCGGGTCACAGGTGTCCGCCTCCGCGCTGCGCCGCAGGTTGATGGTCTGCCGGTCGCCGAAGACCGTCACGTACGTCCGGTCCGGCCTCGGGTCGCCCTGGCGGCGTACCACCAGGCCACCGAAGAGTCCGGACCGCAGCCCCTGGGTGCCGTGCGGACCGCCGACCACGTGGTCGTGGTACCACCAGTAGCCGGCGGTGCCCTGCGAGGTTCCGGTCCGCGGTTTGGCGAACCAGAAGTACGTCCGGGATCCGCCCGGCGGCACGAACGAGTCGCTGTGCACCGTGCCGTCGGACTGCTGGGTGTACTTCACCCCGTGCACGTGCAGCGAGACGCCGAGCGGATGCGCGGGATCGGTGCGCAACTGCTCCAGGGTGGCGGTCGGCACCTGGTTGTGCAGGGTGATCGCCAGGCACTCCCCCTCGATCATCTCCATCGTCGGCCCCGGGTACGAGGCCGTCTGCGGGGTGAGGCCGTAGCCGAGCCGGACCTGGTTCGTCACCGGGTCCTTGGGCAGCTCCACCGCGTACAGGTCGAGCCGGCGGTCCGGCGCGACGCAGCCCTCCGGCCGGGCCGCCGACCGGGCGGCGGCGGCCTCGATCGCCGGCTGCCCGGCCGGCTCACCGCCGGTGGTGGCGCTGTCGCGGGCGAGGGTGAGCCCGCCGCCGGCGCCGACCAACGTCACCAGCAGAACCGCGGCCACCAGTACGGCCCGGCCGGTGCCCGAGTCGAACAGCCGGGCCGGCAACGACCAGCGCGGCGGTGGCCCCTCGGCGGCCGGGGTCTGGTCCGGCCCGCCGATGTCGTTCACATCCCTGTCGACCAACAGGTCCCTGTCGTCCACGTCGGTATCCAATCGCTCGGCCCACCACCGCTGACACCGGTGGCGGAGGACAAGACGGCGGTGGCGGAGAAGACGGCGTATCGTCACGGGGTCAGCGGGGCGATCCGGATGTTGCGGAAGCTGATGATGTCGCCGGCACCGTGGTTCTGCAGGCCGATGTAGCCGGTCGGGTTCTGCCGCCCGGCACCGCCCGGATCGTCAGCCCGGGGCGGGGTGAAGACCGCCTCGGGGACGTTGACGTAGTCGTTGATCAATACACCGTTGCGGAACACCGAGTAGTGCTGCCCGACGACCCGGATCTCGTAGTCGTTCCAGGTGCCCTTCGGGGTGACCCCGGCGCCGTCCAGGTCGACCCGGTCGAAGCCGTACACCGAACCGCTCTTGTACTCGTCACCGTCGGTCCGGTCGAAGATCTGCAGCTCGTGGCCGTACTTGATGGCCACCCACTCGGGGCGGGACTCCTGCGGGTGCTGGTGCGGCTGTGGGAAGCGGACGAAGACCCCGCTGTTGGCCCGGCCGTCACCGGGAGCGTCGTCACGCCACTGCAGCTTGAGCGAGAAGTCGCCGTAGCCGCGGACCGGGAACCAGAGCATGCCCAGGCCGTCGACCGCCCGGCTGGTGATCGAACCGTCGGCGTTGCGGGTGAAACCGCCCGCGCCGACCTGCTCCCAGAGCTTGAACGAGGCGTTCGTCCGGTCGAGCAGCGGCTGGTAGCCCTGCTTCTCCTCGGTCCGGCCGACACCGGACTCCCGGGCCGTCCGGACCAGGGTGTTGCGCTCCCTGAGCTGGATGCGGCTCCGCTGGTGCAGGTGGTCGGCGACCGTCGTGACGTGCTCGACGAACTCGGCGTGGGTTGGCCAGGTCCGCTCGTCGAGGATCAGGTCGTTGATCGCGCAGCCGCCCTCGATCACCCGGTTGGTCACCCCGCTGTTCAGGGTGCCGAGCCAGACCGTCGGCCGGGTGTCGGTGACCCGGCAGTTCGGTGCCGGCGGTCCGCTCTCCACCACCGTGAACGTGGTCGACGCGGTGCCCGAGGTGTTGCCGGCCCGGTCGGTGGCCCGGTAGCTCACCGTGTGCGCGCCGGGGGTGTTGACCGTCAACGGTCCGGTGTAGGTCACGTAGCCGCGCCCGTCGAGGGCGTACTCGACCCGGTGGACGCCGGAGCCGGCGTCGGCGGCGGTGAGCACGATCGTGGCGCTGCCGACGTACGCCCAGTTGCCGTTCTGCTGCCCGGTGATCGCGGCGTTCACCGTCGGGGCGGTGTTGTCGGGATCGGGGGTGGCGACCACGGTGAAGGAGACCGATCCGGGGGTGGAGGTGTTACCGGCGACGTCCGTCGCCCGGTAGGAGACGGTGTGCTGGCCGGGCTGGTTGACCGTCACCGGCGCGGTGTACGCCGCGTACGGCTGCCCGTCGAGCGAGTACTCGACCCGCTCCACCCCGGAGTCGGCGTCGGTGGCGGAGACGGTGACCGTGGCCGCACCGACGTAGGCGCCGCTGCCGTCCCGGTTGCCGGCGACGGTGGCGGTGACGGTCGGCGCGGTGGTGTCCGGGTCCGGCGCCGCGACGACCCGGAACGTGACCGACTGCGGGTCGGAGGTGTTGCCCGCCCGGTCGGTGGCCCGGAAGTCGACCTCGTGCTCACCGACGGTGTTGACCGTCACCGGCGCGGTGTACGCCGCGTACGGCTGCCCGTCGAGCGAGTACTCGACCCGCTCGACCCCCGATTCGGTGTCGGTGGCGGAGACGGTGACCGTGGCCGCACCGAGGTAGTCGCCGTTGTCGTCCCGGTCGCCGGTGACCCCGCCGGAGACTGTCGGCGGGGTGGTGTCCGGGGTCGTCGTACCGGCGATCTCGAAGGTGACGGACTGCGCGGCGGAGGTGTTGCCGGCCCGGTCGGTGGCCCGGTAGCTGACGGTGTGCTCGCCCGGCTGGTGCACCATCACCGGCGCGGCGTACGTCGCGTACGCCTGCCCGTTCAGCGAGTACTCGACCCGCTCCACCCCGGATCCGTCGTCGGTGGCGGTCAGGGTCACCGTCGCCATCCCGACGTACGCCCCGTCGTCGTCCTGCTCACCGGCGACGGCGGCGGTCACCGTCGGCGCGGTGGTGTCCGGGTCCGGCTGCTCCACCACCTCGAAGGCCGTGGACTGCACCGGCGAGGTGTTGCCGGCCACGTCGGTCGCCCGGTACGTCACCGTGTGCGCGCCCGGCTCGTGCACCATCACCGGCGCGGTGTACGCCGCGTACGCCTGCCCGTTCAGCGAGTACTCGACCCGCTCCACCCCGGACTCGCTGTCGGTGGCGGTCAGGGTCACCGTCGCCATCCCGACGTACGCCCCGTCCTCGTCCTGCTCACCGGTGACCGAGGCGGTCACCGTCGGCGCGGTGGTGTCCGGGCTCGACGGCCGTACCACCTCGAAGGTCGTCGACTGTACCGCCGAGGTGTTGCCCGCCACGTCGGTCGCCCGGTAGGTGACGGTGTGCTCGCCGTAGGCGCTGACCGTCACCGGCGCCGAGTAGGTGCCGTACGGGCCGCCGTCGAGGGCGTACTCCACCCGGCCGACACCGGAGCCGCTGTCGGTGGCGCTCAGGGTGACCGTGGCGGCGCCGACGTACGCCCCGTCCTCGTCCTGCTCACCGGTGACCGAGGCGGTCACCGTCGGCGGGGTGGTGTCCTCGCCGCCGCCGCTGACGACGAGCAGCCCGGTCATCGTCCCGTGTCCGGGGATCGCACAGAAGTAGCGGTAGGTGCCGGGGGTCAGCACCACGTCGACCTGGTGCCGGCCGTTGTTCGCGTCGAACGGGTCGGCCAGAATGTCCAGCTCCACGTCGCGGTTGTACGCCGGGTTGCCGGTGTCGAAGGTGAGCGTGTGCAGCATGCCGCTGGTGTTGCCGGTCGCGGCGCTGTTCTCGAAGACGATGGTGGTCGGCCCCGCGACGGCGGTGGTGGGCGCTGAGGCGTACTCCAGGGTGCTGTTGCCCGCCGTCCAGGTGAGAACCTGGGCCTGCAGTTGTCCGGCGGCGCCGCTGGCCGGGGTGGGTTCGGTGTCCGCCGGGCGGGCGCTGGCCGGTACGGCGGTGAGCGCGGAGCCGGCGAGCACGACGGCCATGACCGCGAGGATGCTCATCGGTCGGCTGAGCCGGCCCGGGGCGAGCCGGGCGAGCAGCCGCGGGCGCCTCGGCGGGCGCCATCGCACAGGGAAAGCTGGCATGTCGCACATACCTTTCGCGAGTCTTGCGCGGGAACGTCACCGATCCGAGGGGTGGTGGACCGGCGAACGGCATGGCGGCAGACCGCACACCGACGCGGTCGACGCTGGGTGGACCCGGGTGAACGGTTGCGGTCCGGTCAGGACGGGTGGGTATGGACGGAAATGGCGAGTGTGATGGTTCTGGCGGGGTGGCAGTTCTGGTGGGGGGTGAACGGCTCTGGTGGGGTGGACGCCGGTCACGTCGCCGAGACGGCGAAAGCCGACGTCGTCGCGGACACGGTGCGGGACCGCGCCAGGACGGTCTGTGGGCGCCGCCAGGCGGGGAAGCCGGCTCCCCGGCCAGGCCGTGGCCCTCAGATGGTGAGCTAACCGCGCCGCCGGTTACCTCGCAGGTAAATGTTGATGTTGACCGACCCTAACGGGCATGACGTCGAGATGTCTAGATCTTTCGACGGACTCGGCCATACTTTTGCTCGTGGCAACAAAAGGATCGGTTGTACTGATCTTCGACCGCCTGGTCCGGCGCACCCGTCCGGTCGGTCAGGGGGGACCACCGCGAGAAGACGATGTCGGACTGCCAGATGAGTTCCGGCGCGTAACGGGATGGCTGGCTGGAAGTACAGTCGCGGACCCACGCCCGAGGGATCAACGCAGGCGAACGCCGGACCCTGCCGCTCAACCGGCAGCGTCCGATCGACATCGCCCCAGGTGGCAAACCCCTCCGGTGGCGGCGGTACGACGTACCCCGACGCCTCGCACCAGAATCGAGCGACACGCTCAGGTTCCGCACAGTCGACGGTGATTTGGTACTGCTTGACCGAGGCCATCAGCCCACCATGGAGGCAGGCAGCGAGAAGAGAAGCGCCGACCCTGGACGGGCCGCGCACCAACCAGCCAGGACAGACCGGGTGCGAACCCAGCCGCGCCATGAACTGGGCCAAGCCGGCGGCGACCGTCAGGGGGTGGCTGGTCGGTGGGCGGGTTGGAAGAGTTCGACGAGGTTGCCGGCGGGGTCGGTGAGCAGGATCTGGCGTCCGCCGGGGCCGGCGATGACGTCGCTACGGAACGACAACCCGGCGCTGCGTAGTCGGTCGATCTCGGCATCCAGGTCGTCGACGACGAGGTGGATGCGGTTGCGGCCAGCGGTGGTGGCGTCGTCGGGGGTGGCGCGGGCGCCGGAACTGGCCGGGCCGGACACCAGCAGCCGCAGCGGGCCGCGTACGACGTCCGCGAAGGCTGGCGCGGCACTGGTGTTGAGGGCGAAGCCGAGGTGGGTGGTGTAGAAGTCGACGGCCGCCTGAACGTCGTCGACGATGTATCGAACGCTGGCGTACTGTTCGGACGCTGTCACGGCTGGTCTCCTTCAGGATCGGATGGCGCTGAGGACGGGCAGCAGGTGCCTGACGCGGGTCTCGATGTCAGCCGCAGTACGCCGGAAGGCGAGGTAGCCGGCCTGATCGGTGTCGGCGGTGGCGGCGGGGTCGGGAACGCTCCAGTGCACCCGCCGGGGCTGACCAGGGAAGTCGGGGAACGCCTCGCGGGCTTTGTCGCAGAGGCTGATGACGTAGTCGAAGCGTCGACCGGACAGGGTGTCCCAGTGCCGGGGGCGCTGGCCGCTGATGTCAATGTCGAACTCCTCGCGGAGCACCCGTACGGCGTTGGCGTCCAGGTGCGGCTTGGGCCGGCCACCGGCACTGATCGTCTCGACCTGACCGTCGGTGCGGCGACGGAGCAGAGCCTCGGCGATCGGCGAGCGGGCGCTGTTGCCCGTGCACAGGAACAGCACGCCGACACGGGGCGAGCGCGGCAGATCAGCCGGAGACACACCTGGCGCGACGTGCTCCCGGCTCAGCGCCGGGTGCAGGGCAGCCCCGGTGTCTGCGAGTGCGTCCGCGCAGCGGTCCAGATCCAGGTGGTAGTAGCTGTCGCGGCCGTCGAAGCTGCTGCGGGCCGCCGTGACCAGCCCGCCGTCGCGCAGCAGCCGCAGATGGTACGAGACCAGGTTCTGCGGCTCGCCCACCAGCGTCACCAGCTCCCGGACCCGGTAATCGCTGGTTGCGAGCTCGGTCAGCAGCCGCCAGCGCAGTGGATGGGCGGCCAGGCGCACGAACGCCGGGGCACCCTGACTCGACAGCGTCACGGCTGCAAGTTACATCAAACAGATGTGATCCATCAAGCTGATTTGATTAACTGACCTGGCTGAAGGGGGACCTCCACCAGCCCGGCGAGGTCAGCGACGTCGGACTACCCCTGCCCGCCGGCGGGCGGTCCGACCTGCGGCTGCCGGCAGTGCGTGCGCGAACGGTCAACCGGACGTAGGCGGCTGCTCGCCACGCTGGCCGGCCGCGTGGTACCGAGCGCGGTGGCCCAGGATCAACGTGGCGAGCAGGTTCACCACCTGCCGACGCCGACCCGGATGGTCGCGAGTCGCTGAATCGCCATGGGTCGGCTCGAGCTTCGGCTACGCTGCTGCGGACTGTCCGTGTAGAAGCGGCGAGGGTCGCGCACCGGGGCCGCCATACCGCCGTTGAGCGCTGGGACTACTGGCCACGACGTGTGGTCGGCGGGGGTATCCGTTGGATTTTCGTGTGCTCGGTCCGCTGGAGGTCCGTGACGAGTCGGGCCGGACGGTGGCTCCGGTCCGGAGGAAGCCGCGACTGCTCCTGGCCATTCTTCTGCTCCGGCCGAACACGCTGGTGGCCTCGGACACGCTCGTCGACTCGCTCTGGTCGGAGCGTCCGCCAGCATCCGCGGCGGCAAACCTCCAGTCGTACGTTTCGGACCTGCGGCGCACCCTGCACAGCACGGCGCTGTCGGGGCGGGAGCGGATCGTCACGACCCGTGGTGGCTACCTGCTGAGGGTCGAACAGGACGAGTTGGACGCCGCCGTCTTCGAGCGGCTGGCGGCCGACGGGCGGCGTCACCAGACCGACGGGCACCCCGCAGCCGCCGCCGACGCACTGCTGCGCGCATTGGCGCTGTGGCGTGGGTCGGTCCTGGACGGGCTTGTCCTGCCCGAAGCCGTGCGACTGGAAGCCGACCGCATGGAGGAACTCCGCGTCGCCGCCATGGAGGATGCCTTCGACGCCCGGCTCGGGCTCGGCGCACACGTCGAACTCGTACCGGAACTGCGGAGTTGGACCGCCCGCCATCCGCTGCGTGAACGGTCGTGGGGACAGTTGTTGCTTGCGCTGTACCGCTGTGGTCGCCGGGCCGAGGCCCTGGATGCCTACCAGCGGTGTTCCCGGTTGCTGGACCAGGAACTGTCGGTACGGCCGGGGCTGGCGTTGGTCGAGCTTCATGCGCGTATCGCGGCGGCCGACCCCGGCCTGGAGCTGATCATGACCGGTGAGGTCGGCACGCCGCCGGTTCCCGCCCGGCAGCTACCCGCGGACGTCTTCCACTTCACCGGCCGCGCCGAGCACCTGCGTCGGCTGGACACCGTCGCCTTCGGCGGCAGGGGCCGACCGACCACGGTGGTGAATCTTGCGATCACCGGTACCGCGGGAGTGGGCAAGACGACTCTGGCGGTGCACTGGGCGCACCACGCGGCCGCCCATTTCCCCGACGGGCAGTTGTTCCTCAACCTTCGCGGCTTCGACCCGTCAGGGCCGCCGCTGACGTCCGCCGAAGCGATCCGGGTCCTGCTCGAGGCCCTGGGCGTGCCGGCGAACCGTGTCCCCGGCACGACCGAGAGCCAGGCGGGCCTGTACCGGAGCATTCTGGCCGACCGGCGCGTGCTTCTGTTGCTGGACAACGCCCGGGACGCCGAGCAGGTACGCCCGCTGTTGCCCGGCGCGCCCACGTCGCTGGCGGTCGTCACGAGCCGCGACCGGCTCATGGGGCTGGCGGCTACCGACGGGGCGCAGATCCTGTCGGTGGACCTGCCTGACGCCGGCGAGGCCGGACGGCTGTTCGGTAGCCGCGTCGGGGGGCACCGGCTGTCGGCGGAGCCGCAGGCCGCCGCCGCGCTCGTCGAAACATGCGCACGGCTGCCGCTCGCGCTTGCCATCGTTGGCGCCTATGCCAACGCGCACCCCCAGCTGTCCCTGACGAGTCTGGCCGACCAGCTGCGCTCCTCCGCCAACGCTCTGGCGTCGTTCGCCGGTGGAGACGCCGCCACCGATCTGCGTCGAGTTTTCCTGTGGTCGTACCGCGCGTTGACCCCAGCGGCGGCCGAACTGTTCCGCCTACTCGGGGTCCACGCCGGCCCGGACATCGGCACACCGGCCGTGAACAGCCTCGTCGGCCTCGACGCGACCACCACCCGTCGGTTGCTCCTGGAGCTGACCGGCGCGAACCTGCTCACCGAGTACACGCCCGGCAGGTTCACCTGTCACGACCTGCTGCGGGCGTACGCCCGTGAGCTGGCCGACGACCCACAGGTCCGACACCTACGGCTGGCCGCCGAACGCAGGCTGGTCGACCACTACCTCCACACGGCACACGCCGCGGCGCTTCAGCTGAACCCGCATCGGGACACGGCCACCCCGATGCCAGCGGCCTCCGGAGTCACCCCGGAACGCCTCGACAGCTCGGATCAGGCGCTGACGTGGTTCAGAGCCGAACATGCCAACCTGCTCCACGCCGTCGAGCTGGCGGAGGCGTCCGGCCACGAGATCCAAGCGTGGAAACTGGCCGGGACGCTGACGAACTACCTCGACCGACACGGTTGCTGGCAGGACCTGGTGACGGCCCAGCGTGCTGCCCTGCGGGCGGCACGACGGTTGGCCGACCCGGTCGCGGAAGCCGCTGCCCGGCGCGGCCTCGGACTCGCGTACGCCAGCGGGGGCCAGCTGAACGAGGCACCCGCGCACTACCACGCGGCGCTCGAGCTGTACCGGTACGCCGACGATCACGTCGGCCAGGCCCACACCCACCGGAACCTCGCCTGGGTACGCGGCCAGCAGGGCAACCACATCGAGGCGCTCCGCCACTCCGAATCCGCTCTGGAACTGTTCCGGCGGGCCGGCCACCGCGCCGGTGAGGCCAACAGTCTCAACGCCGTCGGCTGGTACCGCGCCCTCGACGGTGCCCACGGCGAGGCGCTGGCTCTCTGCCGGAAGGCCCTGGACATGCTCCAGGCGCTCGGCCACACAGCCGGTGAGGCGTACGCCTGGGACAGTCTCGGCTACATCCACAGCCGCCTCGGCGACCACGCGGAGGCGGTCACCTGCTTCCACCGCGGGGTGGCCCTGTTCCGCCAGGCCGGTGACCGGTACTGCCTGGCCGACGTGCTGACACATCTCGGCGACGCCCAGCGCGACGCCGGTGACCGCGACGCCGCCCGGGCCGCATGGCGGGAGGCCGGCGACATCCTGGACCAGCTCGGGCACCCGGACGGCGAGGCCGTCCGGGCGAAACTCCGCATGCTGGACGAACATCCGGCGGGGTGTCGGTAGGGCCGGTGCCGGGTGTCGCGCGCCGTGCCGGTACGGCGCGCGACACCGTCGAGCCCCTAGTCCGGCCGGCCCCACTCCAGCACACCGGACACGAAACTGGCGGCGAATCCGCCACCGGTGGAGACACTGCACGAAACCCGGGTGTCGGTGACACTCCCACCGACCCGTCGGCAGTAGTCGGCCCGACCATCGCCGTTGACGTCCGCCCAACCACGGCCGGTGTGGAAACCCCAGTCGATGTTCCCCGAGGTGACCTCGGCGCCGAAGCCGGTGCCGGTCGACAGCAGGCAGGACAACCCCGCGTCGCTGTGGTTGGCCGTACCCCGGACCCGGCAGAAGTCCGCCCTGCCGTCGGCGTTCACGTCGGACCAGGTACGGCTGCCGGGCTGGCCCCAGTCCGCCAGGCCGGAGACGACGGTCGCGCCGAAGCCGGTACCGGTGGACAGGGTGCACGCCATCCTCGGCTCGGCGATCGAGCCCACCCGGCGGCAGTAGTCGGACTTGTGGTCACCGTTGACATCGGCCCACACCCGGTCCGAACCGAATCCCCAGTCCGTCGGCTGCGAGGTGAACGACGCCCCGAAGCTGCCTCCGGTGGAGACCGTGCAGGTCACGTACGCCGCGGTGTGGTTCGCGGTACCGACGACCCGGCAGAAGTCCGCCTTGCCGTCCCCGTTGAAGTCGGTGAACGCCCGTCCGGCCGCGGCACCCCAGTCCAGGTTGGCCGAGTTGATGTCGCCGCCGAACCCGGTGCCGGTCGAGGGGGTGCAGGACACGAACGCGTCGGTGTGGTTCGTACCGCCCCGCACCCGGCAGAAATCGGCTCTGCCGTCGCCGTTGACGTCCGCCCAGGACCGCCCGGGGGAGTGCCCGGCGTCGAGCTTCGCGGAGGCGATGGTGGTGCCGAAACCGCCGCCGGTCGAGAGCGTGCACAGCGCGTACGCGTTGGTGCGGTTGTCGGCGCCGCCGATCCGGCAGTAGTCGGCCTTCCCGTCCCCGTTCATGTCAGCCCACTGCCGCCCGACCAGGTACCCCCAGTCGATGACGCCCGACGTCACCGTCGCGCCGTAGCCCGAGCCGGTCGACAACGTGCAGGAGACCCTGCTGTCCTGCTGGTTGACCGTGCCAACCCGACGGCAGTGGTCGTCCTTGCCGTCGCCGTCGACGTCGACCCACGCCAACCCCGCCGGCCCGTACTCGCGTATCCCGTGCAGCTGCCGGTCCAGCACCTTCGGCAGGCTGCTCGAACACGCCGGCGACTCGGGGCAGCTCGCCGCCCGCTCGACGTTGCCCTGCAACGCCCGGTAGAGCACGCCGTCCTCGTTCACCATGAGGGTCCCGTCGGCGGGGGTGAGCGGCATGGCGGTGTACGCCCGGCTCGGGATCCGCCTGACCAACTGGCCCCAGTCCGGGCCGGCCACCTCCGTGGCGTCCGCGCCGCTACCGAACGGGACACGGGCACCGCCGACGACCTGTGCGACCGCCGTCAGGGTGTCGCCCGACTTCCCCTGTACGAGGGTCTTCGTGGCGGGAACCGTCGGCAGTGCCTGGTACGCCCGCGGCGGCACCGCCCGTACGTGCAGTGCCCATTCGGCGCCGTAGCCGACGTCGGTGACCTCCTGCGGGTTCGCGAACGGGATCACCGCACCACCAACGATCTTGGCGACCGGGGTACTGCCGTTGATGCCCTGGATCAGGGTGCCGTCGGCCGGCACGTCGGCCCGCAGCTCGTTGAAGACCCGGGTCGGGATGATCTGCACCTTGCTCGGCCAGTCCGTCCCGTATCCGGCGTCGATGAGTTCCTGCGGGCTGCCGAAGTTGATCCGCGCCCCGCCGACCATGGCCGCCACCGGCGTGGCCGCGCCCCCACCTGAGCCCTGGATCAGGGTGTTGTCGGTGGGGATCCTCGGCCTCGCGTGGAAGAACCGCGCGGGGACGGCGCGGACCTTGCTCGCCCAGTTGGTGCCGTGTCCGGAGTCGATCACCTCCTGCTCGTTAGCGAACGGGATGACCGCCGTACCGGCGATCGCGGCGACAGCGGTGGAGACACCACCGGCAACACCCTGGACCAGGGTGCCGTTGGCCGGTTCGAAGCCCAGGGTGTGGTAGCTGTTCGCGGTGATCGCCGTCACCTTGCCCCGCCAGCCGGTGCCGTGGCCGGTCTCGATCACCTCCTGCTCGTTGGCGAACGGAACGAGCGCGCCACCGAGCGTCGCGGCCACCGGAAGATCGGTGCTGCCGGCCACGGCCTGGACGAGGTTACCGTCGGCGGGTCGCCGGTTCATGTGGTCGCGGGCGTCGATCGACCAGTCCGACACCTTGACCGGGGTGCCGCAGTTGACCGGGGCGGCGCACGACTCCTGCCAGAGCGGGGCGCCTCCGACGAACACGTACACCTGACCACGCTGGTCGATGGCGGACGAGCCGTTCCGCGGGGTGGCCGGACCGGCGTCGATCACCGCCTGCGTCGTCGGACGCGACTGCGGCTCGCAGATCCGGTCGTCGCAGGTCGCCTGCCAGACCGGCGCGCCACCCACCATCTTGTAGATCCGCCTGGTGTCGGTCGTCGCCAGTACGGTGCCGTCGGCGAGGCCGCGAACGTCCGTCACCGGCTGCGGCGCCGGTGGCGTGGGCGGCGTGGTGCCGCCGGTGCCCGGCCCGCGTCCCGGGGCACGAGTGAAGTTGTCGCCGCACGCCACCGCCAACGTGGAGTTGACGGGTACCCGGCAGACACCGAACGACATGGGGATCCGGGCCACCGATGCCGACAGGCTGCAGTAGCCACTGCCCTCGGCCGGCACCAGTCTCGTGATCACCTTCCGGAACACGTATTCCGTGTACGGGGTCATCCGCACGAACTCGCCGGCCTCGGTCGGCACGGAGAGTTTCGTCGACCAGTTGATCTGCATGCTGACCTGCGTCTGGAAGCCGGCCTGCACACTCAGCTCGACGATCTTGTCAAGGCTCAGCCCGCCCTGGACGGTGATGGATGCGGTCTTCGTCTGCGACCAGGTCAGGGAGTATTCGCCGACCTCTCTGGTGTGTGCGTTGCCGTACCGCCCGACGGGCAGCGAAGCCTCCTGCTCCAGCTCGTTCTCGGCCCACGACAGGACCGTGTGCTCCGGCCGGGTGTTCCAGCAGGGGTCGCGGTACCAGTCGTCGGCGGCCGCCGCCGAGGGCCGGACCGTCACCGCCGCCACCGACAACAGCACGCTCATGACCACCAGCGCGAAGAGCGTCGTTCCGCGCCACGGCGGACCACCGTCGTTCCCTTCCCTGAACCGCCGCGAGACGTGGCGGGAAAGCCCTGGCATACAACTCCCATCCTGGACACCACCGACGCTGCCGGCCGTCACCGGGCGCGTCGGACCCGATCGAGGCCTGATCCGGTCGGGCGACCCTGCCGGAGTCGGCTACACGGCCGCCATACACGTACGTATGGGATCCGCGGTCGCGTTGACCTCAGCCAGGGTTCAGGTGCCGCACTGTCGGCCATGGATCTCGACGGTTCACGCGTCGCCATCACCGGCGCGGCACGTGGCACCGGTCGGCTGCTGGCCGAGGCGTTCGCCGAACACGGAGCACAGATCTTCCGCTCGGCCCGCGCCCTGCCGGACGGCCGGCGGGCCGCGGCAGTCGACGGCGCTCTCGCTTGGCGAGCATCACTGTTCGACGGACGGGACTGCTCGCCGTCGGGGCGGGCGGCCCCGTCAGGCAGATCTGCCGGAGCGGCGATCTTTCAGCCAGGCAGCAGCGACCCGTCCACCTGTCGTCGGACCAGCGCCATCGTCAATGCCCCCGCGAGGAGGAACAGCACGCCGAGAAGAATCCAACCGGGCGAACCGTGCTGAATCGCGGTCGCCGTCACGACCAGCGGCGCGAGCATCGAGCCCAGTGCCGCTCCGGTCTGGCTGACACCCTGATACGCGCCGACGTTGGCCGGGTCGGCAAGCTCGAAGGCGAGCGTCCAACTGCCTGCCTCGGACAGGATCTCGGCGAGGCTGTGTGCCACGGTCGCGAGCGTCAGCACCACCACGACGACAGCGATCGCGCCGTGGGCGGACAGGGCGTACAGGCCACAGGCCAGCGCGAGCAAGGTGCCGGCCCCGGCGACCGCGCGGCCGGCCGAGCGGATGGCTTTCGCTCCGCGTGCCGCCCAGACCTGAAGTAGGGACACGATGACGGTATTCAATGCCAGCATCGCCGCGATGGTCGCCGGGGGCGCCTTCGTCGAGCCGGCGACCCAGAGTGGTACTCCCACCGTGAGCATGCTGACTTGCATGCTCATGACGGCGTAGAGGCCGGTGATGGCCAGATAGGTCCGGTCGCGCAGTGGTGATCGGCGTCCGCCGGCCGTCCGAGACCCGTCGGTCGCGGTGAGCTCGGCGCCGCGGTCCATCCGGCGCAGCAAGAATGCGGAGACGAACAGCAATGCTCCGGTGGTGAGCATCGCCAGCAGATATGCCGGTTTCGTGTCGAGCACGAGGGCGACGGCTGCCAGCGCGGTTCCCACGCCGATGAAAGCGTTGGTGATCACCCGCAGGCGGGCGCGCATCTCCACGCGGTCCGGGCCGGTGAACGACTCGGCGATCATCGTCGTCAGGGCGGTGCGCTGCATGGCCTGTTGTCCGACGGCGGCGCAGGCGACGACAACGAACGCGGCCGGGGTGTGCGCCAGGAGGTAGGCCACCAGCGCCAGGCCCTGGCCGGCGGTCGTGGCGAGCAGCACCCGGCGCGCGCCGACGACACGGGCCAGGTAGCCCGCAGCCAGCGCGGCGGGGACGGCGACCGCCCCGGCGATCGTCAACCCGAGCGCGACCGTGGTCGCGGCGAAGCCGGCGACGTGGGTGAAGAACAGCACGCTGACGCTGAAGAAGACTCCCTTGGAAAGCGAGCTGGTCATGGTGGCCCAGGTCAGCGCGCGGGCGACGGGATCGTCCGGACGCAGGTACCGCCGAACCCAGCCGGCCGCCGCCGACCTGTGGCGGTCTGTCACAAGAAGCATGCCGTCAGTTGTCGCAGGGTACCGACCGGCCACGCCAACGATGTAGCCTTTTGCTTCATGGTCCGGTACGAGTTGCTCGGCATGGATGTCGCCGATCTCCGATTCGCGGTGTCCCCGCTCAACGAGGCGGTGCTGTCCCTCCGGGCTTGGCGCGATCCAGGACGATATCCGCTTCAGTTGCACTGGCTACGCACGCTCGAAGCCGTGCGCGGCAGCCTTGACGAGGCCATGCTGCTCGCATTGACGGACGTACGGCTGTGGACACCCGACTTTCTCAACCCGCGTCCGCACTCACCGCTGACCCGCTTCGACGACGAACTCGCGAAACTGGCCAGTACCGACCCGACGGTCATCGAACGAGACCTGCGAGCGGTGCACGGCGCGACGCCACTTCCCGAACCGCTACAGGGTTCCGCCGCGGAGGTGCTCAATCGGATCATCGATGCGCTCGCCGCGTACTGGCGGTTCTGCTTCGAGCCGCACTGGCCACGGATGCGGGCGATCCTCGAAGGCGACGCCACGTTCCGAGGACGACAAATCGCCCAGCGGGGTCTCGCCACGATGCTCAGCGGATTGTCGGACACGGTGCGGCTCGTCGGAAACGTGGTCGAGGTACGGCTGCGCTCGAAGCTCGACTACGCGCGACCGGCCAATGGCGGGCTGACCCTGGTGCCGAGCCTGTGGACCACCAACGCCTCGACACCCATCTCGGCCGACGAGCCACCGATGATCCTCTATTCCGCGCGTGGCGCGGCGACCCTGTGGGAGCCGCAGGCCCTGCCCGCGCCGGACGGTCTCGCAGGACTGCTGGGCACCACTCGGGCCGGTCTGCTCAGCCATCTCGACACGCCCGCATCCTCCACCGAGTTGGCCGCCCGCCTCGGCGTCACCCCGACAGCGGTCAATCAGCACCTCCGAGCATTGCGTGCGGGCGGACTGCTGGTCGGCACCCGACACGGCCGATCGGTGCTCTACCGCCGCTCCGACCTCGGCGACATGTTGGTTACCTCGGCCGCTCCGCATTCGTGAGGCCCTCGCAGCCCATCGGCGCGGCCGTCCACCAACATCGGCGGACCGCCAGACACCGCCCCGGCGCGCCACCTCCGGCACCGCTCACACCAGCAGGGCCCAACCCGGGGGCGTACCCGATCCGGTCGATCACCGCGGCCCTCGGAGCACTCGGCCGTCCGCGCACGACGACGGCCGCACCATGCAGACGCCCAGGTCTCACCCGGTCACAACGCGTTCGCCAGGGCGGTTCGGGTACCGCCACGTCCACTTTCACGTTTTCCCAGCTCAAAGGTTATGGGTGGGGCGGGCGGGACTCGAACCCGCGACCGAGGGATTATGAGTCCCCTGCTCTAACCGACTGAGCTACCGCCCCGCGCTGGCAGCGCCCGGGAGCGTATCCCGGTGTACCGCCGACCGACCACCGACATCGCAGCCGAGCACCCCGACGGGAGCTGACACGGTCGACGGTCCGGTGACGCCACCGGGCCCGGCGTATCCCGCCGGATCCGGCACGGCGAGGATAGCAACCGGAGCCGACAATCGGGCGACGCCGCATCGGCCCGTCAGCCCCTGCCGGGGACGTGATCCGATCACCCTCCGGACCGGGGGATCACTCGGGACCGAGGGATTATGAGTCCCCCGCTCCGACAGAGCCGGCACCCCGCAGCCGTCGGAGGATCGCACCGGCGGCGCGCCAGCCGCTGGCCAGTGCGCCCTGCGCCGACGGGGTGGCCCGGTGGTCACCGGCCACGAAAAGGCCATCCCCCAGCACCACCGGCGCACGGAGCCGCCGTCGGGGCGGCGGGGCGGCGGGCAGCGCCGCCGGCACCGCCACCGTGGTCAGGTGCTCCCAGTCGTCGACCGGTACGCCGTACAGCCGCGCGAGTTCGGCCCGGACGACCGGCTCCGGCGGGGCCTGCGGTCCGGCGACCGAGGTGGCGACCAGGTGCCGCCCGGCCGGGGCGTACGTCGGCGCGGCCAGACTCGGCACGACGGTGTTGGCCACCAGGCCGCCCCGGTCCCCGTCGAGCAGCAGGACCGGTTCGTCCAGCGGCGGCTGTGCGGTCGAGTGGTAGTACGTGGTCAGCCCGTTCATCCGTACCGGCGGCAGGCCGGGGAGCAGCCGGTTGGCCGTACCCGGGTCGACGGCGACCAGGACGGCCCGGCAGCGGATCGGGCCGGCCGCGGTGGTCACCAGCCCGGACCGGACCGAGGTGACCGGCACGCCCAGGGTGATCAGTGGGGTGGGCAGCGTTGCCGCCAGCGCTGCCGGCAACGCCGCCATCCCGGCCGCCGGCAGCCCGATCCGGCCCCGGGCGAAGGCGCGGACGACCATCGCCAGCACGTGGCTGGAGGTGGTCAGCTCCCGCTCGCCGAAGACTCCGGAGAGGAACGGCCGGAGCAGTTCCTCCATGCCCCGGTCCGAGAGCCCGACCCGACGCAGCTCCAGCTCGGTGGTCAGCTCCGGCACCGCCAGCAGCCGCTCCACCGGGTACGTGGCGCAGCGGGCGGCGTACCCGGCCAGCCGGAGCCGGTCGAAGGCGTACCCCACGCTGCTGATCCGCTCCGCGCCCGCCGTCCGGGCCAGGGCACCGACGGCCCCGGGTGCCTGTCCGATCCGGCCGAGCTGTGCGGCGTCGGCAAGGCCGGTGAGCACGGTGCGGGCCGCGCCGAGCGGATCGCGCAGCGGGTGGACCATCCGGTGCAGACCCGCGCCCCGCCGGACCAGTACGCCGTGGGTGAGGAGGCCGAGCTCCAGGTCGTCCGGGTCGAGCAGCGCCGCCTGCCGGGGGTAGGCGGTGTTCACCACCTGGAAGCCCCGGTCGAGCAGGTAGCCGTCGACCCGGTCGGTGGCGACCCGGCCGCCGAGCCGGTCGGCGGCCTCGACCAGGACCCACGGGGTGCCGGCCCGGTGCAGCCGGCGGGCGGCGGCCAGCCCGGCCAGGCCGCCGCCGACGATCACGACGTCGGTTTCGGCGGGTGGCGCGGTGCCGGTCGCCGGTGCCACCGGGTCACCCGTCCGCACCGGAACTCCCGCCAACGGGTGGGGGCGCGTCCCGGGCCAGCCGGGACGGCCACCAGATCACCGGTCCGAGGTCGTGGCTCAACGCCGGCACCAGCAGCGTGCGGACCACGATGGTGTCCAGCAGTACGCCGAGCGCGACCACCACGCCCAGTTCGATCAGGATCACCAGTGGGAGTACGGCGAGCGCCGAGAAGGTCGCGGCGAGGACGATCCCGGCCGAGGTGATGACGCCGCCGGTGACGACCAGTCCGCGCAGCACCCCGGCCCGGGTCCCCTGTCGGACGGCCTCCTCACGGACCCGACTCATCAGGAAGATGTTGTAGTCGATCCCGAGTGCGACCAGGAAGACGAAGGCGAACAGCGGGAAGGACGCGTCGACCCCGGGGAACCCGAAGACGTACCGGAACAGCAGCGCGCAGAGCCCGAGGGTGGCCAGAAACGACAGCACCACGGTCAGGATCAGCAGCACCGGGGCGAGCAGGGAGCGCAGCAGCAGCGCCAGGATCACCACGATCACCGCGAGGACAACCAGGATGATGACGTTCCGATCCCGGATCGCCGCATCCGAGGTGTCGACAGTGATGGCGGTGAATCCGCCGACCAACGCGTCCGCACCGGGCACCGCGTGTACGGCGACCCGCAGCTGGCGTACGGTCCGCTCCGCCTCCTCGCTGTCCGGCGCGGCGGTCAGGGTGGCCAGGAGCTGGACCCGCCCGTCCACCACCTTGGGTTCGGCGGCGGTGGACGGAGCACCGGACCCGTCGGGGCTCCCTGGCTGGCCGCCAGGCTGCCCACCGGGGCCGGCCGGGGCGCCGGGCGGGGTGGCCGGCACGGCGCGGACGTCGGCCACCCCGGGCACCGCCCGGGCGGCGGCCAGCACCTGGTCGGCGGCGCCGGCGGCGGTGAAGATCTCGGCCGGGGTGCCCTGTCCGCGGGAGGGGAAGTGCCGGTCGATCGCCTCCTGGGCGACCACCGAGTCCGGCCGGTTGGTGAACAGTTCCGTCTCACCGAGCCGGGTGCTGCCGAGCTGGGTCACTCCGACGGCGAGCCCGACCAGGACCAGGCTGGTGGCCAGCCAGACGAGCCGGGCGCGACGGGCAACGAAGTCGGCGGTCGGTTTCCAGAGCCGGCCGACGGTGGCGGCGTGCTCCCGGTTCGGGGTCCGGGGCCAGAACATCCACCTGCCGCCCAGCATCAGCAACGCGGGCAGGAAGGTGAGCATGACCACCAGGGTGGCCGCGATACCGACGGCGGAGACCGGGCCGAGGGCCTGGTTCGAGGTGAGGCTGGAGAGCAGCAGGCAGACCAGGCCGGCGATCACGGTGCCGGCGGAGGCGACGATGGCCGGGGCGGCGCCGCGCCAGGCGGCGAGCATGGCCCGGACGATTCCCTCGTGGTGGCAGAGTTCCTCGCGGTACCGGGCGATCAGCAGCAGGGCGTAGTCGGTGCCGGCACCGAAGACCAGCACGGTGAGGATGCCCTGGGCCTGCCCGTTCAGCATGATGACGCCGGAGGCGGCCAGCTGGTGGACGGCGAAGGCGGCGAGCGTGTACGACAGGCCGGCGGCGAGCATCGGGATGACCCACAGGATCGGGCTGCGGTAGACGACGAGCAGGATGACCAGTACCACGCCGAGGGTGACCAGCAGCAGTGGCCCGTCGATCGAGGAGAAGACCTCGACCAGGTCACCGAGGAAGCCGGCGGGGCCGCCGACCGCGACCTGCAGGCCGTCCGTGGCGGTCTCCCCGGCGGTACGGCGCAGTTCGCCGACCAGTTCGGGGGTGCGGTTGCCGTCCGCGCTGTCGACCGGCACCACCACCTGCAGCGCCCTGCCGTCGTCGCTGGGTATCGGCGGCGACAGCGGCGGGACCACCCCGGGCAGCTCGGCGAACCGGGCGGTCGCCGCGGCCACCCGCTGCCGGTCGGCGTCGGTGAGCCCGCTCTCCCGGGTGTAGACGACCAGCGCGGGCACGGTTTCCCGCTCGGCGAACTCGGCGGAGCGCCGCTGGGCCCGGGTCGCCTCCGCGTCCTCCGGCAGGAACGCCGCGTTGTCGTTGACCGCGACGTCGCTGAGCCGTCCCGCGTACGGCCCGGCGAAGGCGCCGACGGCCAACCAGCCGAGCACCAGGAGACCGGCGACCAGCAGAGCGACCCGGCTACGGGATCCGGCCATCTTCTCCATCCGTTCCGGGTGCGGTTTCCCCGAGCGCGCGTGGGGGCGCACCCGTCGACGCGTGGGGGGCGCACCTGTCGACCCCGCCGCCTCCGGAAGGTACCGGCTCGGTGGCCGAGCCGCAGCGCGACGGCGCGGACGCGTCGGAGCGGTCCTGGAACGAACAATGCCCGCCAGCTGGCCGGCGGGCATCAGGTGAGAGGAGCTCCCCCGATTGGACTCGAACCAATAACCTGCCGGTTAACAGCCGGCTGCTCTGCCAATTGAGCTACAGGGGATCGCTGGTCCCGCTGCGGATCTCTCCTTCGCGGTGCGACGGGACAAGAGTACAGGACGAGCGGGGGTGGTGGTCCACCGGGTTCTCCCCCGACGCCGGCCCGGGGCCGTCTCCCCGGGACCGTCTCCCCGGGACCGGACAAATCGTCAGGTCGACCCCAACCAGGCATGACTACGGTGGAGGATGGGTACGGACCTGGAGACAGACGACGCAGGCGCGAGACACCTCACCGCCGGGAACACCGGTGGACGGAGCGCGTCAACACGGAAGGAGCCGCCATGCGCGGAAAGCTGTGGTTCGTCGGCGGGCTGGCTGTGGGCTTCGTCCTGGGCGCCCGCGCGGGCCGGGAGCGGTACGAGCAGCTGGTCATGCAGGGTCGCAAGGTTCTCGACCACCCGACGGTGCAGGAGGCGGCCGGGGTGGCCCAGGCCCAGGCGAACCGGCTCTACGCCGAGGGCAAGGACCGGCTCAGCCACACCCGGCTGGGCGAGAAGCTCGGCGCCGCCGCCGGCAACGGCACCACCGGAAACAACGGTGGGTCGGCCGCACTGGTCGCTGGAGACAGCGGCACCGAATCCGGCACCTCGTCGAAGTCGACCACGTCGTCGGGGTCGACGTCCAGCCCCTCCCCGGCCAGCGCCTCCCGGTCCGGTGGCGCCGGTACCAACGGCACCACGTTCTGACCGGCCCGGCCCGACCCCGGGCCGGGGAGGCTCACACAGACGGGTGACCCGTCCGGCCATGGCCGGACGGGTCACCTCTGGCTGTCACGCCGCCTCCGGCTGTCACGCCGCCTCTGGCGGTCGCGGTCACCTCTGGCGGTCGGGCCGGCGACCGCGCTCAGTCGCGGCTGCTGAACGCCGCGTCGAAGGCGGCGTTCGGTGCGTCGAAGGCCAGCCGGCGGACGAACTGCAACGCCTCCGGCGCCCCGACCAGCCGGTCCATCCCGGCGTCCTCCCACTCGACGGAGATCGGGCCGTCGTAGCCGATGGCGTTCAACGCCCGGAAGCAGTCCTCCCACGGCACGTCGCCGTGGCCGGTGGAGACGAAGTCCCAGCCCCGGCGCATATCGGCCCAGGGCAGGTGGGACGAGAGCCGGCCCCGGCGGCCGTCACCGGTACGGACCTTCGCGTCCTTGCAGTCCACGTGGTAGATCCGGTCGGCGAAGTCGAAGATGAAGTTCACCGGGTCCAGCTCCTGCCAGACGAAGTGCGACGGGTCCCAGTTCAGCCCGAACGCCGGCCGGTTGCCGATCGCCTCCAGGGTCCGCTTGGTGGTCCAGTAGTCGTACGCGATCTCGCTCGGGTGCACCTCGTGGGCGAACCGCACCCCGACCTCGTCGAAGACGTCGAGGATCGGGTTGAAGCGGTTGGCGAAGTCCTCGTACCCCTTCTCGATCATCGACGGCGGCACCGGCGGGAACATGGCCAGGGTGTGCCAGATCGACGAGCCGGTGAAGCCGACGACCGTCTTCACCCCGAGCTTCGCCGCCGCCCGGGCGGTGTCCTTGATCTCCTCGGCGGCCCGCTGCCGTACTCCCTCGGGCTCCCCGTCGCCCCAGATCCGGGCCGGCAGGATGTCCTGGTGCCGCTCGTCGATCGGGTGGTCGCAGACCGCCTGCCCGACGAGATGGTTGGAGATGGTGAAGACCTGCAGGTTGTACTTGGCCAACGTCTCCCGCTTGCGGTCGACGTACGAGGGGTCGGCGAGGGCCTTGTCGACCTCGAAGTGGTCACCCCAGCAGGCGATCTCCAGCCCGTCGTAGCCCCACTCCGAGGCGAGCCGGCACACCTCCTCGAACGGCAGGTCGGCCCACTGGCCGGTGAAGAGCGTGATGGGTCGCGCCATGGTCTTCTCCCTGTTGATCACACGCGGGATTCGCGACTGCGCCGTACGCGGCGCCGGTGGACCGGGGCGAGGGTGACCGTCCGGGACGGCGGCGAAGTTCTCCGGCGACGTGTCCGGCGCGTGCGTCACCCGCACCCGAGCCGGGCGGGTTGCGCCTCCCGCCTGGTCGCCGGCCACCACCGAGGATCGCCGAGACCACTCTAGGCGGTCGCGGCCGGACCGAGAAAGACCCCGTACCCGTGACGGATCGCCCCGGACCGGTGGGCTCCGGTCCGGGGCGATCGGGTGGTGGGGTGGGCGGTCCCGGTCACGCGGCCGGAACCGAAGGGTCAGGGCAGGGTCCACCGCTGGTTGGCGGCGCCGGAGATGCACTGCCAGAGGTGTACGTCCTGACCGTCCGCCGAGCTGTTGTTCGACACGTCAAGGCACTTGCCGGAGTTGGGGTTACGCAGCGTGCCGTCGGACTGGGCGGTCCAGTTCTGTGCCGCCCCACCGTTGCAGGTCCAGAGCTGGATCTTCGTACCGTTCGCCGTGCCCGCACCGGAGACGTCGAGGCACTTACCGAGGGCCCGCAGGGTCTGCCCGGTACGGGTCCAGGTCTGCCGGGCCGAGTTCGGTGCGCAGGTGTTGATCTGTGCCTGCGCCCCGTCGGCGCTGCTGCCACCGTCGATCTCCAGGCACTTGCCGGCGAGCCCGACCACCGGCCCGGTCCCGGTGCTGCCGCCGGTCGAGCGGACCAGGGTGAACTCGTCCACGTCGTAGAGCCCACCGCCGGAGCCGGCGACGGTCAGGTAGAGGTTCTGGGTGCCGCTCGGCACCCCGCTCAGCGCGGTGCTCACCTCGGTGAAGTTCTCCCAGCCACCGGTGTTCGAGATCGTCGCGGTGCCGTGCACCGGGCCGGTCTGGGACCCGGTCCGGACCTGGAGGGTGCCGCCGGCACCACCGGAGGCGACCCGGGCCCGCAGCGAGGTGACTCCGGACAGGTTCTGCCCGTTGTACGCGGCCCAGTCACCCGGGTCGAGGTACCCGATCGCCGAGCCGCCGACAGCGCTGGCCTTACCGACCACTGTGACGCCGCTCTGCGCACTGAACGCCTCGGCCTGCACCGTGGTGTTGCCGACCGGGTCCGGGCCGGGACCGGTGCCGAGCTCCTTGATCCGGATGTTCCGGAACGACACGTCGTCACCGGTGCCGTGGTTCTGGATCCCGACGTAGCCGGCCAACGACCGCACCGGGTCGGTGTTGGTGAAGTCGTTGACCAGCACACCGTTCAGGTAGACCCGCAGCCGCTCCCCCTCGACCAGCAGCTCGTAGCTGTTCCACTCGCCGGGTGGGTTCAGCGCGGCGTCGCGGGCGGTGATGTCCGCCGACTTGAAGCCGTAGATCGCGCCGGTGGTCCGGTCGGCGCTGTCGGTGGCGTCGATCTGCACCTCGTAGCCGTTGTCGATCGCCGACTGCGGGTCGGTCGACGCCGGGAAGCCGACGAACACCCCGGAGTTGTCGTCGCCGGGCATCCGCCAGTCCAGCTTCAGCGAGTACGAGGTGTACTGCTTGGCGCTGTACCAGTACAGGCCCATGCCGCCGACCGAGGTCAGCGTGGCGTCGGAGTTGCTGAAGCTGCCCGGCCCGGCCTGGGACCAGCCGGTGGTCGAGCCGTTGTAGATGGCGGTGTAGCCGGTCTCGGGCCGACAGTCCGCCCTGGTCCGGCCGGCCGCGTACCGGATGCCGCCGAGCAGGTGCGCCCGGAACGCCGAGTCGGTGTACGAGGCCTGGGTGTGCCCACCGCCGGTGTAGAAGGAACGGCCCCCCTCGTACGTCTTGCACCAGGCGTGCGGGTGGTCCGTGCCCATCCCGCCACCGGAGTACGACGACTCGTCGAGCGTCGCCAGCACCCGGGCGGTGGACCGGGCGTTGGTGCGGTAGTTGTACCACTCGTCGGTGCGGGTCCAGGTCTGCGGCAGGTGTGCGGTCGCCGCGTGCGCCCGGTTCTCGACCTTCACGTTGGCCTGCTGGATCGCCGGGTGCGAGGCGAAGTACGCCCCGACCAGGTTGCCGTAGAACGACCAGTCGTACTCGGTGTCGGCGGCGGAGTGCACCCCGACGTACCCTCCGCCACCGCGGATGTACGACTCGAAGGCAGTCTGCTGAGTGGCGTTGAGTACGTCACCGGTGGTGTTCAGGAAGACCACCGCCTCGTACTGGGCAAGGTTGCTGGTGGTGAACCCGGTCGAGTCCTCGGTGGCGGTCACGGTGAAGCTGTTCGCCGCGCCGAGGTCTCGGATCGCCTGGATCCCGGCCGGAATGGCGTCGTGCCGAAACCCGGCGGTCTTGGAGAAGACCAGCACGTCGTACGGGGTGTCGGCGGCGCTGGCCGGGCCGGCCGGCACCGTGGTGCAGGCCAGTACCACGAGCGCGCTGGTGGTGAGACCGAGGACCGAGCGGATCGGCCTCCGGTCGGGGCGGTGCGGTCGTCTGCGCATCGTCGCTCTCCTCGTGAGGGCGGTGGGATGAGGACGGTGGGAAGGGCCCCTCCCGCTGCGGATCGCGAGGAGGCCCCTCCCGACCGGTCAGGGCAGGGTCCAGCGCTGGTTGGCGGCGCCGGCTATGCATTCCCAGAGGTGGACGTCCTGGCCGTTGGCGGAGCTGTTGTTGGAGACGTCCAGGCACTTGCCCGACGACGGGTTGCGGAGGGTGCCGTCGGACTGTGGGGCCCAGTTCTGGGCGGCGGTGCCGTTGCAGGTCCAGAGCTGGATCTTGGTGCCGTTGGCGGTGCCGGCACCGTTGACGTCCAGGCACTTGCCGAGCGTACGCAGGGTCTGCCCGTTGCGGGTCCAGGTTTGGTGGGTCGAGCCCGTACAGCTCCAGATCTGCGCCTGCGCACCGTCGGCGGTGTTGCCACCGTCGATCTCCAGGCACTTGCTGGCCAGGCCGACGATCGGCCCGGTGCCTGTTCCGGTCGAACTGCCGGTGTTGAGGGTGAAGGCGTCCAGGTCGTAGAGGTGACCGGTGCCGGAGCCGGCGAAGGTCAGGTAGAGCGTGGTGGTGCCGGACGGCGGGTTGCTGATGGTGCCGGAGACGGTGGTGAAGGTGTCCCAGGCGCCGGTGACCGGTACGGCGGCGCTGCCGAGCACCGTGCCGGTGGCCGAGCCGGCCCGGATCTGGAGGGTGCCGCCGGAGCCGGCCGAGGAGACCCGGGCGGTGAACCCGTTGACGTTGTTCAGCCGGTACGGCTGGAACCCGATCCAGTCGCCACTGTTGATGTCACCCACCGTGTACCCGCCCTCGGCGGGCGTCTTGGCGTACCTGGTGATGCCGGAGGAGGTCTCGTAGTGTTCCGCCTGCCGGTGCTTCGGCGCGAGTTCGGCCTGGTTGCGGGTGGTCAGTCCGCCGTTGTCGGTGTACTGGGCGTCGAAGACCGGGAAGATGTTCGCCGCGTCGTCGTGCTCGCCGTCCACCGGGATGGTGATGCTGCCGGTGCAGCCGTTGGCTGAGGTGATCTCGTGGGCGTGACTGTCGTGACCGAGCAGGTAGGTCATCTTGACCCGGGAGCAGTCGACCGTGCCGTCCTCGGGGTCGGTGACGGTGATCTGGAACGGCACCGTCTCACCGAAGTCCACAACCTGCCCGGAGGCCGGGGCGGTGATGGTGACCGTCGGCGCGGTGTTGCCGACGTTGATCGGCACGCTGGCGCTGCCGGTCGCGCCGGCCGGATCCCGTACGGTCAGGGTCGCCGTGTACTGCCCGTTCGTGGTGTACGTCTTCGTCGGGTTGGCCGCCGTGGACGTGGTGCCGTCACCGAAGCTCCAGGAGTACGTCAGCGCGCCGCCCTCCGGGTCGGTCGAGCCAGCCGAGGAGAAGGTCACGGTCAGCGGTGCCGCTCCGGAGGTCGGGGTGGCGCTGGCCATCGCGATCGGGGCCCGGTTGCCGCCGCCGACGTAGTCGAACCGGTAGACCGCCGAGTTGGCGTCCCCGCTGCCCCAGCCTGCGCCGTAGTCGAGCACGTAGTAGGCACCGTCCGGGCCGAACGCCGAGTCCATCACCTGCTTGCCGGTCCACGGGAAGGTGTCGATGGCGCCCCGGGTGCCGTCGGCGTTCACGTGGATGGGCTTGATCCAGCCACGGCCGAACTCGGTGGCGAAGAACTGGCCGTCGAACGAGGAGGGAAACTTGGTAGGCGACGGGTTGTTGGCGTCGTACCGGTAGACCGGGCCGGCGTGCGGCGACTCGGAGCCGCTGCCGAACTCCGACGGGCTGCCGGCGTCACCGGCGTACCTGATCCAGGCCGGCTGCGCCGGCGGCAGGGTGGTCTGGCCGGTGTTGCGGAACGAGTTGTTGGTCGGGCCGCCGGTGCAGTTGTACTTCGCCGCGCTGGGGCCGCTCGGGAAGGTGTACTCGTTGTAGGTCTCCGCGCTGGTGTTCGTCCCGGTGCAGTACGGCCAGCCGTAGTTGCCGGGGGCGGGGACCCGGTTGAACTCGACCTGGCCGCTGGGTCCGCGGCTGGAGTTGGTCGAGCCGGCGTCCGGGCCGTAGTCGGAGACGTAGACGACCCCGGTGGCCCGGTCGACGCTGAGCCGGAACGGGTTGCGGAAGCCCATGGCGTAGATCTCCGGCCGGGTGTTCGGGGTCCCCGGTGCGAACATGTTCCCGGCCGGGATCGAGTACGTCCCGTTCGAGTTCACCTTGATCCGCAGGATCTTGCCCCGCAGGTCGTTGGTGTTGCCGGCGGACCGCTGCGCGTCGTACGCCGGGTAGCGGTTGGTCCGCTCGTCGAGCGGGGAGTAGCCGGACGACTCGAACGGGTTGCTGTCGTCTCCGGTGGAGAGATAGAGGTTGCCGGCCGCGTCGAAGTCGATGTCACCGCCGACGTGGCAGCACATGCCCCGGTCGGCGGCCACGTCGAGCACCGCCACCTGGCTGCTCATGTTGACCGTGTAGTCGGCGTTCAGGGTGAACCGGGACAACCGGTTGACTCCGCTGAACGGCGCGAACTGCGCCGCCGTGCCGGTGGCCGGCGCGTCACCGCCGGGCGTGGACAGTGGCGGTGCGTAGTAGAGGTAGATGTGCCGGTTGCTGGCGAAGTTCGGGTCCACCCCGACGCCCTGCAACCCTTCCTCGTCGTGGGTGTAGACCGGGATCGTCGCGATCACCGAGGTGTTGCCGGCGGCGTCGGTCCGGCGCAACGTGCCGTTGCGGGCGGTGTGCAGGACCGAGCGGTCCGGCAGCACCGCCAGTGACATCGGTTCGCCCAGTTCGGCGACGCCCCGGGCCAGGGTCACCTGCTGGAAGTCGGCCGGATTGATCGTGTGCGCCATGGCCGGGCTGGCCGGGACGACCACCGCCGGTACGGCGGTGGCCACCAGCAGCGCGGCCCCGGTGATCCAGGCCCGGCGCCTCGTCGCGTGGGCCGGACCGACCTGGCGGGAGCCGGGCGATGGGGGTTGGTGGTGTGGAGACATGGTCGTGCACTCCCGTCCTGAACAGGTATGTACAGGCAGGGCGCTCGCCGTCGCGCCAGATGCCGTCGGGGTGGGGCTCGGCCGGAGGGGTCGCCGTACCCGCCAGGCCTCGACCGTCGACCGGTGTGGACGCACCGGTACGCCGATCACCGTCGTGGGCTGACCGCGCCGTCGGTAACCTCGACGTCATACGAATGAGCTTTGCTCGACACACTAATTTCGATGTGTTGATGTGTCCATACCTTCTGCCGCGCCAACATGAACTTCTGTCAACGTGGAAAAAAGTTATGGCAAAGCTGATCAACTAGTCGCCGTGCGCTGTTCCCGATCACCTCGGTACGCCCTACCACGCGCCGCCGGACCAGGGTTATCCGTGCCGCTCCACGGCCTCGGCGGCCAGCGCGGCAAGCACCGAGGCGGCCTCGTCGCTGATCGGCGCGTCAGCCAGCGCGGTCAGCGCGGCGTCGGTCCGTACCTTGATCATCTGCTCGATCCGGTCCAGCGCGCCGGTGCCGACGATGATCGCCCGCAACTCGGCCGCGCCCTCCGGGTCGAGCTCCGGATTGCCGAACAGCTCCTTCAACCGCTGCGCCTGGGCCCGGTCGGCACCACCCCGGGCCAGCGCCATCATCACCGTCGGCTTTCCCTCGCGCAGGTCGTCCAGAATGGACTTTCCGGTCAGCGCCGGATCGCCGAAGACCCCGAGCACGTCGTCGCGCAGCTGGAACGCGTCACCGAGCGGGTCGCCGAAGGCGGCCAACGCGGCCAGCAGCTCCGGCGACCCGGCGGCCAGCGCCGCGCCGATCTGCAACGGCCGGGTCACCGTGTAGCGGGCCGCCTTCATCCGGATCACGGTCAGCGCGCTCGCCACCGACCCGTCCCCGACCCCGGAGACCAGGTCCAGGTACTGCCCGGCGATCACCTCGGTCCGCATCGTCGCGAAGACGCCGTAGCCCTGGTGCACCTGTTCCGGGGAGAGCCCACTCTCGTGGAACAACTGGTCGGCCCAGGCCGCGCAGAGGTCACCGCAGAGCAGCGCGGTGCTGCGCCCGTACGACGCCGGATCGCCCCGCCAGGCGGACCGGGCGTGCAGGTCGGCGAAGAGCCGGTGCACCGACGGCTCACCCCGGCGCTGGTCACTGCCGTCCATGATGTCGTCGTGGATCAGCGCGAACGCGTGGAACAGCTCCAACGCGGCGGCGGCGGCCACGATCGGCGTACCGTCCGCGCCGCCGGCACCCCGCCAGCCCCAGTAGCAGAAGAGCGGGCGGAGCCGCTTGCCGCCGACCAGCACGAACCGGCGCAGCGTGGTGAAGACCCCGCGCGGTGCGCCGTCCGGCCAGTCCGGGTCCTGACGGTCCAGGAACGCCCCGAGCTGGTCGTCGAAGCGCTTCCGCAGCGCCCCGAGATCCGCCGCCGGCACCGTCGCGGTCACGACCGCTCACCGGTCGCCCCGGCCAGGCCGGCCAGGGTGAGCAGCAACCCCTTGACCTCGGTCGCCTGGTAGCGGTCCCGGGCCGGACCGGGCTGCGAACAGAGCAGCACCGGACCGTCCTGCGGATCGGTGGGCAGCCGGCCGTGTGACCCGCGTACCGCCCGGGCCCCGGCGTCCAACCCGACCACGCTCATCAGGTAGCGCATGCCGAGTTTCTTGCGGGCCAGCGCCACCGCCGCCCGGCGCTTCGCCGCACCCGGGTCGGCCGGGTCGAAGAAGAGCTCCGCCGGGTCGTAGCCGGGTTTGCGGTGGATCTCCACCAGCCGGGCGAAGTCCGGTGCCCGGTTGTCGTCCAGCCAGTAGTAGTAGGTGAACCAGGCGTCCGGCTCGGCGACCAGGACCAGCTCGCCGGCGCGTTCGTGGTCCAACCCGTACCCGGCCTTGCCGGCCTCGTCCAACACCTCGGCCACCCCGGGCAGCCCGGCGCAGAGCTTCGCCACCGTTGGTACGTCGGCCGGGTCCTTCACGTACACGTGCGCCACCTGGTGGTCGGCGACCGCGAACGCCCGGGACGTCCACGGGTCCAGGTACTCCATGCCGTCCTGGGTGTAGACCCGGAGCAGCCCTTCGGCGCGGAGCAGCCGGTTCACGTCCACCGGCCGGGACGCTTCGGTGATGCCGTACTCGGAGAGCACCACCACGGTCCGGTGCGACGCGGCGGCGGCCTCCAGCAGCGGACCGAGCACCTCGTCCAGCTCGGCGGCGGCGGCCGACGCCTGTGGCGACGACGGACCGTACCGTTGCAGGTCGTAGTCGAGGTGCGGGACGTAGACCAGGGTCAGGTCCGGGTTCTTCTCCGTCATGATCTGCTCGGCGGCCCGGCAGATCCACCGCGACGACGGCAGCCCCGCCCCCGGTCCCCAGTACGTGAACAGCGGGAACCCGCCCAACCGGCCGGTCAGCTCGTCGTGCAGTTCCGGCGGGTCGGTGTAGCAGTCCGGTTCCTTGCGGCCGTCGGCGTAGTAGATCGGCCGGGGCGTCACCGTCCAGTTGACGTCGGCGCCCATCGCGTACCACCAGCAGACGTTCGCCACCGTGTAGTCCGGTCGCTGCCGGCGGGCGGCCTGCCAGACCTTCTCCCCGCCCATCAGCGCGTGGTGCTGCCGCCAGAGGAACACCTCGCCGAGGTCCCGGAAGTACCAGCCGTTGCCGACGATGCCGTGCTCGGCCGGCGGCACACCGGTGAGCATCGTCGCCTGCGCCGAGCAGGTCACCGCCGGCAGCACGGTGCCGAGTTCGGCCCGGAACCCGGTGTCGGCGACCGCGCGCAGCCGGGGCATGTGCGCGAGCAGCCGAGGGGTCAGCCCGACCACGTCGAGCACGAGCAGTGGATCCGCCATCACGCCTCCTCACCTGGGGTGGCCGGAACCGTGGCCGGCCGGGGAGAACCTGGGTCGGGGTCCGGGCCACGGCCGGCCCGGGGGACGCCGCCGTCGGACCGGGAGATGTCGGCCAGGCCCAGCGCGGTCAGCTCGGCGCGGGCGAAGGCCAGTTCGGCGGCGATCCCGTCGGCCAGCTCCGCGTCCGAGCCCGGTCGCCGCGCCGCCGGCAACACCCCCCAGGTGTACGTCTCGACGTCCAGGTGGTCGCAGCCGGCGACCGGCCCGGCGAACAGCTCCCGCAACGCGGTACGCAGCACCGGCACCGTGGACTCCAGCGGCGGCTCGGGGACGGCGTGCAGCGGCACGTGGTAGTGCACTCGCCAGGCGCCCGGCAGCCCGGCGTCCAGCGCCTCGTCGAGGTCGTCGGCGGCGTGTGCCGGGTCGGCCGGATCGGCCGCCCGTCCGCACGGTTCGGCCCGGGTCTGGTGCAGGAAGCGGGGTTCGACGTACCCGCGCAGGGTCGGCGCGGCCGCGACCGGGTCGGCGGCGGCCAACGCGGCGGAGACCTGGACCTTCACCACCGGCAGCCCGGCGGCGGCCAGCCGGGCCAGCGCCGCCGCCGGCTCCTCCCAGGCGCAGGCCAGGTGGGCCAGGTCGAGACAGACGCCGAGCCGGTCGGTGTCGATCCCGGCCAGCAGGGCGGCGGCCTGGGTGCTGGACTCGACCACGCAGCCCGGCTCCGGTTCGAAACCGACCCGGACCGCCCGGCCGGTCCGCCAGGCCAGCTCGGTCAGCCCGTCGGCCAGTTCGGCGAGCACCCGGCTCGCCTGCCCGGCCCGCCCGGTGTCCCACGGCTCGCGCCAGGCCAGCGGCAGGGTGGAGATCGAGCCTCGGACCGCGTCGTCGGGCAGCAGGTCGAGCAGCACGGTGGCCAGGTTCAGGGTGTAGACCAGCCGCTCCCGGGTGGTCCAGTCCGGCAGGTAGACCGCCTTCTTCACCACCGGCGCCTGGAACGCCCGGTAGGGGAACCCGTTCAGGGTCACCACCTCCAGGCCGCGTGCCGCCAGTTCGGCGCGCAGCCGTCGCCGGGCCTGCGGGTCGGCGGCGAGCCCGGCCGCCACCGGCGCGGCCAGCCACAACCCCAACCCGAGTACGTCGACGTCGAGCCGCCGCCGCACCTGTGCCGCGTACGTGTCGAGCTGTGCCGTCACCCCGGCCAGGTCCTCGGCCGGGTGCACGTTGGTGCAGTAGCTCAGGTGGACCGTCTGTCCGTCGGCGTGCCGCAACCGCATCAGCTGCCACCCCGCAGAATCGAGTTACCGGCGAACGTCGGCACCGGCCCCGCCGCGCCCACCGGCTCCGCCGCCCCCACCGGCACGACCGTCCCGGGCTCCACCGTCCCGGGCTCCGCCGTCTCCGGCCGCGGCAGTTCCAGCCGGCCGGACTGGCCGTAGAACTCCGCCGGGTTGCGCCAGAGCACCCGGTCGACGTCGTCCTCGGTGAACCCGGCGGCCAGCATCGCCTCCCCGGTGGCCCGGGTCAGCAGCGGATCCGACCTGCCCCAGTCGGCGGCCGAGTTGACAAGCATCCGCTCGGTGCCGTACGTGCGCAGCAGCTCGACCATCCGGGACGGGGACATCTTGGTCTCCGGATAGATGGAGAAGCCGAGCCAGCAGCCGGTGTCCCGGACCAGCGGCGTGGTCACCTCGTTCAGGTGGTCGATCACCACCCGACCCGGTTCGAGACCGGACTCGGCGACCACCGCCAGGGTCCGTTCGGTGCCCCGGGCCTTGTCCCGGTGCGGGGTGTGCACCAGGGCCGGCAGGTCGTACTCGACCGCGAGGGCGAGCTGGGCGGCGAAGACCTCGTCCTCCTCCGGGGTCATCGAGTCGTAGCCGACCTCGCCGACCGCCACCACCCCGTCCTTGTCCAGGTAGCGGGGCAGCAGGTCGAGCACCTCCCGGCAGCGCGGGTCGTTCGCCTCCTTCGGGTTGAGCGCGATGGTGGCGAAGTGTCGGATGCCGAACTGGCTGGCCCGGAACGGCTCCCAGCCGATCAGCGAGTCGAAGTAGTCGACGAACGACGCGGCGCTGGTCCTCGGCTGGCCGAGCCAGAACGCCGGCTCCACCAGGGCGCGTACCCCGGCCGCGGCCATCCGTTCGTAGTCGTCGGTGGTCCGCGAGGTCATGTGGATGTGCGGGTCGAAGATCCTCATCACGCCTCCTCCGCGCCCGCCCCGGCCGGGGTCCCCGGCCGGTCGGACACACTCAGTCGGTCCAGCAGTCCGGTCGCGTCGGCCGGCATCTCCCGTCCGGCGGCCCGGCGTTCCTCGGCGAGGCCGGCGAGCATCACGGCCAGTTCGGCGTCGGCCCGCTCGTCGAGCCGGTGCACCACCGACAGCGGGATCCCGGTGAAGACACACTTGAGCACCGCCTGCCGCCAGGCGGGCTGGTCGAGGCGGTCGGCGTACCGGCCGAGGGCGGCGGCGACCAGCCGGGTGTCGTTGGTCCGGATCGCGTCGTGCAGCAGCGGCACCCCGGCGTCCCCGACCGGCAGCAGCGGCAGGGCGCGCAGCACCGCCCGTTTCTCGGCCGCGTCGCCGTACCGGTAGCCGGCCTCGACCTGACCGGGCAGCGCGGCCGGCGGCAGCGCGGCGAGCAACAGCACCCGGGCCGCCTCGTCGGCGGTCCAGTCCGGCAGCCCGGGCAGTGGGCTCCGGCCGCACCGGCGGCCGGCCGCCGCGAAGAGCCGGCCGAACGCGCCCGGGTCGGCCGCGACCCGGTCCAGCGCGCCGGTCAGCCAGTCCCGGTCGCTTCCGCCCTCCTCCGGTACGGCGGACAGCGCCGCCCGCAGGTGTTCCAGTTCCCGTTCCGGTTCCATCGGTCCTCCCCAGCCAGTCGTGCGTTGGTGGATGGTGGTCGCGATCCCCCCGGTGAAAGCTCCGTTCAGTCCGGCGCGCCGGCCCCGCTCCCCCGACCCGGCGGGATGGTGACGGCCGTGGCGCCCCCGGTCGTGGCGGCGGCTTCGGCGGCGCGCAGGAACCTGATCGAGTGCGCCGCCACCGACGGCGCGGCGTGCGAGTGCCGGGGCAGTTCGACGGCGACCAGTCCGGCGTACCCGGCCTCGGCCAGCGCGGCCAGCACCGGCGGGAAGTCGATCTCCCCGGTGCCGAATTCCAGGTGCTCGTGCACCCCCCGGCGCATGTCGTCGATCTGTACGTTGACCAGGTGCCCGGCCACCTCGGTCACGCACTGCGGCACCGGCAGCGGCTCCAGGCAACGGCAGTGTCCGATGTCGAGGGTGATGCCGAAGTGCGGCGGTGCGCCGAGCGCGTCGCGCAGCCCCCGCCAGTCGGCGATGGTGGCGACCAGCATCCCGGGCTCCGGTTCGAAGCCGAGCACCACCCCGGCGGCGTCGGCGACCCCGACCAGTTCGGCGCAGCCGGCCACCAGCCGGTCCCGGGCGGTCGCCGGGTCGACATCGGCCGGCCGTACCCCGGACCAGAAGGAGACCGCCTCGGCGCCGAGGTCGGCGCCGATCGCGACGGCCCGGCGGAGGAACTCGATCCGGAGGGTGTTGTTCTCGTGCAGCAGCGTCGGCGCGTGCTTGTGCGCCGGGTCGAGCAGGTAGCGGGCCCCGGTCTCGATCACCACCCCGAGGCCGAGCTCGGCCAGCCGCCGGCCGACCGCCGCCACCCGGGCCGCGAGTTGCGGGGCGAACGGATCCAGGTGGTCGTGGTCCAGGGTCAGCGCGACCCCCTGGTAGCCGAGATCGGCGATGACCCGCAGCGCGTCGTCCAGCCGGTGGTTGGCGAATCCGTTGGTGCCGTAGCCGAACCGCAGCCCGGGTACGGCGGGGACGGTGCCGGTCACGTCGGGGAGACCTTCCGGGCGAGCCGTCGGCCGAGCGGTGCGGCGGCGGCCACCGCCACCCCGAGCAGTGCCGCTCCGGCCCGGGCGACCAGTGCGCCCTGCAGCGCGGGCAGTCCGGTGATGCCGGCGCCGACCGCCGCCCGGACCCGGGACGCCTGCGGATCGGCGGCCACCCGGGCCTGTGCGGCGCCGTACTGCAGGCCGTACCAGCCGGCGAGCGCGGCCGGCACCACGGCCCGCCAACCGGCGAGCGCCGCCGGCACGAACGACCGGCGGCCGGTCCCCCGGTCCTGGGTGCACCGCTCGCCGGCGCGGCGACCGGCCGCCGCGGCGGCGGCGACCACGGCGGTGCCGGCCAGGGTTGCCGCCGGCAGGGCCCGGGACGCGCCGGAGACCTCCCGCCGGGAGAGTTCGGTGACCGTGTACGTGTGCGCGGCGACGGTCAGCGCCGCCGGCACGGCCCGGACCGTACGCCCCTGGCTAGCCCCGAGCAGCACGTCCAGTCCCCGGCAGGCGGCCATCAGCGCCGGACCGGCGGCGGTGTTCTTGGCCCGCAGGTCGTACGCCCAGACCGCGCCGGCCAGCGGCACCGCGACCGCCAGCGCCCGACGCCCTCCGGTCAGGCCGGCCAGCGCCACGCCGGCGGCGGTGAGCCCGGCAGAGACGCCGAGGGCGACCCCGGGTGAGACCCGTCCGCTGGGGATCGGCCGCTCCGGTCGCTCCCGGGCGTCGAGTTCCCGGTCCGCCCAGTCGTTGGCGGCCATCCCGGCCCAGTAGAGCAGCACCGACGCCCCGGCCAGCCCGGGTACCCGACGGTCCAGTGCGTCGGCGGCGGCGGCCCCGGCCACCACGTCGCCGGGTACCGAGAGCGCGGCCGGTGCCCGGACGAGTTGGGCCAGGTCAGCGAGGGAGGGCATGCCGGACCTCCTCGGCCTCTCCGGCACCGCCCGCCGCGCCGCCCGTCGGGTTCGGGCCTGCTGGCCGCACGCCGGACGCGTCCGGGTCGGGCGGGGCTGTCGGGGGTGTCGGGGGTGTCGGTCCGGTGGGGGCGGGGGCCAGTCCGCGGGCGAATCCGCAGAGGGTCGCCCACTGCTCGGCGAGCCCGTGTGGAGTCTCCCCGAGCGGATCCTTGAAGAAGAAGGCCAGTTCGGTCAGCGGCCCGGTACGGCCGGCCCGGTGCGCGGCGGCGGTCAGCCGGGCGAGATCGAGCACCAGCGGCGCGGCCAGCGACGAGTCACAGCCGTGCCAGGTGAACTCCATCCGCATCGGGGTGCCGAGGAAGCCGGAGAAGGTGACCAGGTCCCAGGCGGTCTTGAAGTCGCCGAGGTCGTCGAGGTACTCGATCCGGGTGTTGCCCTGCGGCACGTACCCCAGGGTCTCGCCGAGCACCCGCTGCTTGCTGGCCGTCTTGGCCGCGTTCGCCGCCGGTTCGGCGAGGTTGGCGCCGTCGCCGCCGCCGAGCAGGTTCACCCCGGACCAGCTGCGCACCTGGAGGTGACGCATCGCGAACATCGGGGCCAGCACCGACTTGACCAGCGTCTCACCGGTCTTGCCGTCGTGTCCGGCGTACGGCACGCCGGCCCGTTCCGCCAGTTCGGCGAGGGCGGGCAGCCGGGCGCCCGTCGACGGAGTGAAATCCACATAGGAGCAGCCGGTGGCGAAGGCGGCGTACGCGTACGCCGCACTGGGCGGCAGCGGACTGCCCTCGGCCAGTGCCCGGTCCAGGACGGCGAGGTCGGTGTGCCCGGGGTGCAGGGCCGGGACCGGTTCGGTCGAGGAGACGTTCACCACCACCACCCGGTCCAGCCGGTGACGGTCCCGGAAGCGGCTCAGGTCGGCGCCGATCGCCTCGATCGCCGCGGCCTGAGGGGTGGCGGTCGGGGCCGGGCGCAGCTCCGCCTCGACCGTGCCGAGTTCCTCGGTCAGCGCGGCGACCAGCCGGGCCGGCAGCACGCCCGCGTCAGCCAGTGACTCGGCCTTCTTCAGCAGTGGGGTGGTGGCCACGTCGTGCCCGCCGAAGACCAGGTCGGTCAGGGCCGGAAGGTCCGCGCCGCGTAACGCCGGCAGTTCGGTCACGCAGCCGGTCGGTTCGGCGAGCCCGGCCCGTAGGGCGAGCGCCCCGACCACACTGGTCACCGCCACCGAACCACGCCCACCCACCAGCCAGACACCCGTACGCATCAGTGCTCCTCCCTCCGGTGCCGGCTCGGCTCCTACGCCGACCGGGGGCGTACGACGACGAATCCGCGCATATGCTCGGATCCGTTCGTCGAATCCGCCTATCGGGACATCCTGCCGCCTTGTCGAGTGAAAAGCGCCCCGTCCGCCCGACCGTCCCGGTGTGGCATCCCGCGCAGCGCCGGAGTCGGCGGCACCGGCGTTACGCGGATCCGTGACCGTGCGGGCGGACGGGGCTTCGGTAGGCAGGGCCGGTCGGCGTCGCGGTCCTGCCTCCCCCGTTCCCGGTGCGACCGGCCGGCACGGGTGCCGGCTCCGATCGCGATCTCACTGTGCAGTTGTGCCAGTACCGTCCACCGTGGAGTGCCGGTGGCCGGCGAAGTCGTCGGACGGACGCCGCCGGTCGGGCCGGCGGTGTCGGTTCTGCGGGCCGGCCGTCGTCCGGTCGGCTGGTCTGGGGGCCGGCCGAAGCCGGCTGATCGGTCTGCGGGCCGGCCGTCGTCCGGTCGGCTGGTGCGGTTCCGGCGTCCGGCACGACCGGGGAATCCCGGTCCGGCCGCACCGGACGGCCGTGTTACCTGCGTACGCGGCCCGTCCGGAGTGGTTCCGGCGCGACGCGTACACCCTCCGGACCGACCTCCATCCGCTCGCGGGGCGCAACCGCGACCGGACCCTCGCCGATCGGACCGGAAAGCTCTCGGGCCGGGTTCCCGACCGGAGTCGGGCACCCGCGCGGGTGGGCACTGGGCTCCGACGGTGCCGGCCTCAGCCCGGGACGGGCACCGGCACCGTCGGAGTTGTCAGGCGGAGACCGGGTCGGCGACCGGCTCCACCTCGGTCCAGGACGAACCGGATTCGGCTGAACGCGCCACCGCGTCCAGCACCAGCTGGACCTGGAGGGCGTCGGCGAAGGACGGGGCCGGGTCCGACCCGTTGGCGACCGCCAGCAGGAAGTCCCGTACCTCGTGGGTGAACGAGTGCTCGTAGCCGATGATGTGACCCGGCGGCCACCACGCCGACATGTACGGGTGGTCGCCCTCGGTCACCAGGATCCGCCGGAAGCCCTGCTCCGCCCCGGGTTCCGAGGCGTCGAAGAACTCCAGCTCGTTGAGGCGCTCGAGGTCGAAGGCGACCGAGCCGAGCGAACCGTTGATCTCGACCCGCAACCCGTTGCGCCGACCGGTGGCGAACCGGGTGGCCTCGTACGTCGCCAGGGCACCACCGTCGAGCCGGGCCACGAAGATCGCGGCGTCGTCGACGGTGACCTGGCCGGTGGCCGGGGCGGCCCCGTTGGCGCCGTCGGCCGAGGCGGCCAGTCCGCTGGACTCGGCCGGCAGCGGACGCTCCTTGACGAACGTCTCGGTGACCGCGCTGACCCCGGCGATCCGCTGCCCGGTGACGTACTGGGTCAGGTCGATGATGTGGGCGCCGATGTCGCCGAGCGCCCCGGAACCCGCCTTGTCCTTCTGCAGCCGCCAGACCAGCGGGAACTGCGGGTCGACGATCCAGTCCTGCAGGTAGACCGCGCGGACGTGCCGGATCTCCCCGAGTCGACCGGAGGCGACGAGCTCGCGCATCAGGGTGACCGCGGGCACCCGGCGGTAGTTGAACCCGCACATCGCCCGTACCCCCGACGCCTGCGCCCGGGCCGCGGCGGCGACCATGGCGCGGGCCTCGTCGACCGTGTTAGCCAGCGGCTTCTCGCACAGCACGTGCTTGCCCGCCGCCAGCGCCGCGATCGCGATCTCGGCGTGGCTGTCACCCGGCGTACAGACGTCGACGATGTCGATGTCGTCCCGGCTGATCAGGTCACGCCAGTCGGTGGTGTGCGCCGCCCAGCCGAGCCGGTCGGCCGCGTCCGCGACCTTCCCGGCGTCCCGGCCGCAGATCAGCGACATCCGGGCGCGTACCGGCAGGTCGAAGACGCGGTTCACGGTGCGCCACGCCTGCGAGTGCGCGGCGCCCATGAACGCGTAGCCGACCATGCCGACCCGCAGTTCCTTTTCTTCCCTGGACAAGGTGGGTCTCCCCCCGGTGTATCAGAACCCGAGCTTGCTGTACGCGCTCGCGTTCTCCTTGGTGATGGTCTCCGAAGCCAACGTGATCTCCTTCGGGACCTGCAGTTCGACCAGGTCGGACATGCCGCGACCCTGGCCGATGAGCCGGGCCAGCGAGATGGCCGACGAGGCCATGGACGGGCTGTAGGTGACGGTCGCCTTCAGCACGCTGTTGTCGGCGGCGATCGCGTCGATGGCGGCCTTGGAGCCGGCGCCGCCGACCATGATGAACTCGGACCGGTTCGCCTGCTGGATCGCGGCGAGCACGCCGATGCCCTGGTCGTCGTCGTGGTTCCAGACCGCGTCCAGCTTCGGCTCCGCCCGCAGCAGCTGGGACGCCTCGACCTGGCCCGTGTCGGCGGTGAACCGGGCGGCCCGCCGGTTCTTCACCTTGAAGCCGTACACCGCCAGTTCGGCGGCGAAGCCGGCGGACCGCTCCTGGGTCAGCTCGAGTTCGTCCATGCCGGCGATCTCGCCGATGATCGGGTTGGCGATCCCCTTCGCCTTCATCTGCTCGCCGATGTAGCGGCCGGCGGCCACGCCCATGCCGTAGTTGTCGCCCTTGATCTGCAACCGGTAGGCCAGCGCGTCCGGGAACGCCCGGTCGAGGTTGACCACCGGGACACCGGCCTTCATCGCCTCCAGACCGGCGGCGTTCAGCTCCTTGCCGTCGTGCGGCAGCATCACGATCACGTCGGGCTTCTGCGAGATCAGGGTGCTCAGCGCGGCCCGCTGGGCGGCGGCGTCGGCGCCGGCCTGGACGGTGCGGAACTCGACGTCGGAGTAGACCTTCGCCTGCGCCTCGGCGTTGCGGGTGATGGCGGCGAGCCAGCCGTGGTCGGCGGCCGGGGCGGAGAAGCCGATGACCACCCGCTTGCCCGGGGAGGCGTTCGGGTTGGCCCCGGCGTCGGCCTCCTTCACCTGCTCGTTCCCGGTCGGGCCGGTTTCGTTGCTGGTGCAGGCGGTGAGCAGGGCGCCGGCGCCGACGGCGGCCCCGCCGAGGAGCAGTCGGCGACGGGACAGGTCGCGCACGGGCCGGAGCGGATCGTGCTGGGTCATGACGACCTCCTGTTATCAGTGTTGCGGTGGGGGTGGGTGGGGGACGGATCAGCTCGTCGAACTGAGCCGGTTACGGGCGAAGAACTGGGTGAGGGACTTGAACCGGAACTGCTGGACCAGTACGGCGGCGACGATGATGCCGCCCTTGACCATGTTCTGGGCCTCGGGGGAGAGGTCGTTGAGCGCGAACAGGTTGGTGATGGTGGCGAAGATGACCACACCCAGCAGGGCGCCGACGACACTTCCCCGGCCACCGCTGAGCAGGGTCCCACCGATGATCGCCGCGGCGATCGCGTCGAGTTCGTAGAGGTTCGCCATCGCCGCCTGGGCCGAGTTCGCCTGGGCGGTCAGCATCACCGCGCCGATGCCGCAGCAGAGGCCGGAAAGCGTGTAGAGCAGCACGGTGTGCACGCGTACGTTGATGCCGGCCAGCCGGGCCGCCTCGGGGTTGCCGCCGACCGCGACCGTACGGCGGCCGAAGGTGGTGCGGTTGAGCAGCACCCAGCCGGCCGCGACGACCGCGACGAGGATGATGACCAGCACCGGGATCCCGAGCACACTCTCGCTGGCGATGCCGTTGATGGTCTGGTTGGTGGAGACCTGGGTCTGCTTGTCGGAGATCTCGGCGGCCAGACCCCGGGCCGCGACCAGCATCGCCAGGGTGGCGATGAACGGCACCAGCCGGCCGTACGAGATCAGCAGGCCGTTGACCAGGCCGACGCAGGTACCCACGACAACCGCCGTGAAGATCATTCCGCCCGCGCCGAACTGTTGGGTGGCGACGGTTGTCGACCAGACCCCGGCCAACGCGATGATCGCGCCGACCGAGAGGTCGATGCCACCACCGATGATCACGAAGGTCATCCCGACGGTCACCACGCCGACCGCCGAGGCCAGTTTCAGGATGGTCATCATGTTGCCGCCGACCCAGCCCAGGTCGCCGTAGAGGTCGGGGCGGGTGATCATCCCGATGACGATCAGCACCACCAGCACCCCGATCAGGGCCAGGTTGCGCCGGGCCGACTCGCCGGCCTCACCGCGCCACCAGCTCAGCCAGCTCACCGGGCCGGGACCCTTCCGGGCCCCGGAGTCGACGCTCCCGGTCGGCGCCGGCGAGACCGGCGCCGACTGGGCCGGCACCGTCGCCGGCGCGGCGGTTTCCGTACGCTCGCTCATGCCGCCTCCTCGCTTCGCTCGCCGACGTACCGGGGCGTGCGGTCGAGCCGACCCGTCCGCCCGTTCACGCCGTCACCCCGGACGACTCCCACGCTGCCCTCATGCTGGTGCGCCCTCCATCAACGACCCCGCCATCACGAGGTCGAGCACCCTGTCCTCGTCGAGGTCGCCGGCCGGCGCCTCGTGCACGACCCGGCCCTCCCGCATCACCAGGACGCGGTCGGCCAGACCGAGCACCTCCGGCACCTCGCTGGAGACCAGCAGCACGCCGACCCCCTCGTCGGCCAGTGCCCGGATCACCTGGTACAGCTCCGCCCGGGCGCCGACGTCGACGCCCCGGGTCGGTTCGTCGAGCAGCAGCAGCCGGGTGTCCCCGAGCAGCCAGCGTCCGACCACGACCTTCTGCTGGTTGCCGCCGGAGAGTGTCCGGACCGGACGGTGCACGTCCCGGGGCCGCAGTTCGAGCCGGTCGGCGATGGCCGCCGCCTCGCCCCGCTCCCGGCCGGCGTTGGTGAAGCCGAACCGGGCCCAGCGGGTGAAGGTGGCGAGCGTGACGTTGCGGTAGATCGGCTCGCCGAGCAGCAGCGCCTGGCTCTTGCGCTCCTCGGGCGCCAGGCCGAGCCCGGCCCGGACCGCGGCGCTGACACTGCCGGCGCGCAGGTTCCGGCCGCCGACCGTGACCGTGCCGGCGTCCGCCCGCCGGGCGCCGAAGATTGTTTCCAGGAGTTCGGAGCGCCCGGAGCCGACCAGGCCGGCGATGCCGACGACCTCGCCGGCGCGCACGGTCAGCGAGACGTCGGCGAACTCGCCCTCCCGGCTCAGCCGGAGGACCTGGAGCAGATCCTCCCCCGGCTTGTCGCCGGGGGTCCGCTCCGGGAAGACGTACTCGATGGACCGGCCGGTCATCCGGCTGACCAGGTCGCGGGTCGGGGTGGTCCGGGCCGGCAGGTTCGCCGCCGTGGTCCGGCCGTCCTTGAGTACGGTGACCCGGTCGCCGATCTCGCGGATCTCCTCCAGCCGGTGCGAGATGTAGATGACCGCGATGCCCTGCGCGGTCAGTTCCCGGATGATCCGGAACAGGTTCCCCACCTCGTCGTGCGCGAGCACCGCGCTCGGCTCGTCCATGATGATCAGCCGCGCCTCGTGGGACAGTGCCCGGGCCATGCTGACCACCTGCTTGCCGGCGGCCGGCAGGGACCGCACCATCCGCCGGGGTGGGATCTCCGGATGTCCGAGCCGGCCCAGGATCTCCCGGGTACGTCGGGCCATCCCGCCGCGCCGGACGAAGCCGAGCCGGCGCGGCTCGTGGCCGAGGAAGGCGTTCTCCGCCACCGACAGGTCCTCGACCAGGTCGAGTTCCTGGTAGATGGTGGCGATCCCGGCCCGCATCGCGGCCTGCGGGTTGGCGAAGGTGACCGGCTGCCCGAGCCACTCGACCTGGCCCGAGTCGGGCCGGTGCGCCCCGGAAAGGACCTTGATCAGGGTCGACTTGCCGGCACCGTTCTGCCCCAGCAGGCAGTGCACCTCGCCGGCCCGCACCTCCAGCTGCACGCCGTCCAGTGCCCGTACGCCGGGGAAGGTCTTCACCACGTCGGTGAGCCGCAGGACAACCTCGCCCGGCTCCGCTGTCGTGTCCTCGGTCATGGCCTCCTCGTTCCGGTCGGTCACGACGCCTCCGCGAAGGCGACGTCGGTGGCGAGTACGGCCGCGCCGGCGACGCCCGCCCTCGGGCCGAGTTCGGAGAGGACCACCGGCAGGTTTCCGGTGGCCAGCGGCAGTGACCGTCGGTAGACCACACTGCGGATCTCGGCGAGCAGGATGTGGCCGAGCTGGGCCAACCCGCCGCCGATCACGATCATCGAGGGGTTGGCGAAGCTGACGAGTCCGGCGAGCACGCCGCCGACCTGCCGTCCGCCGTCCCGGATGAGCCGGATGCAGGTCACGTCCCCCTCGCTCGCGCCCTGCGCGACGTCGAGGGCGGTGACCGAGTCGGTCGGGCTCGCGGCGAGCCGCTCGGCGAGGGCCTGGGAGACGCCGCTGCGGGCCGCCGCCGTCGCCTCCCGGGCCAGAGCGGCTCCGCTGAACAGCGCCTCCAGGCAGCCGACGTTGCCGCACGAGCAGACCGGGCCGTGCGCGTCGACCTGGATGTGGCCGATGTCGCCGGCGCAGCCGTCGTTGCCCCGGTAGACCTCGCCGGAGAGGTAGATGCCGCAGCCGATGCCGGTGCCGATCTTCACGAACAGGAAGTCGTCGACCGAGTGCGCCACCCCGCCGTGCCGCTCGCCGATCGCCATGATGTTGACGTCGTTGTCCACCACCGCCGGGCAGCCGTGCTCGCGGGTGAGCAGTTCGCGGACCGGGAAGCGGTCCCAGCCGGGCATGATCGGCGGCGACACCGGGGTGCCGTCCCGGAAGCTCACCGGCCCGGGTACGCCGATCCCGACCGCGTGCAGCCGCTCGTACGCCCCGTCGACCTTCGCCTTGTGCAGCAGGTCGTTGACCCGGTGCAGGATCACCTTGGGCCCGGTACGGATGTCGGCGGCCTCGGCGTACACCGCGATCGTCTCGAGCCGGCCGTTGACCACCTCGACGTCGATCGAACTGGCGCCCAGGTCGACGGCGGCGAACCGCAGGTGCGGGCTGAGTTCCACCAGGGTGGACCGCCGGCCGCCCCGGGAGGCGGCGAGTCCCGCCTCCGCGACGTAACCGAGGGCGACGAGTCGTTCCAGTTCGGCGAGGAGCCGGGGCCGGGGCATCTGCAGTCGGTCGGCGAGTTCCGCCCGGGAGATCGCACCCTCGTCGCGCAGCAGCCGGAGCAGCCGGAGGTGCAGGGCTTCGGATCCGCGCACCGCGGTCACCTCCGTCGGACTCGGTTCACGGTCTGGCAACGCGAGTGCGTTGTGCTCGACACAGTAGGAGTCTTCCGGATCGACTGTCCAGGGATTCAGCCAAGTTGACGACAACTTTTGTCCATACAGACGAAAGTTAGTTTATGATCTTGGAAAGCGTTTGATCACCGATCGTGACGCCGCTTCCGAAGCTTCCGGTCGTCCCGCAGCGACACGTACGGCTCCCGCTCCCCCGACCCACCCATCCGGATGGTCCGCTCCCGCTCCAGCTCGGCACTCAGCTCCGCGCCGAGCAGGATCGCCACGTTCGACAGCCACAGCCAGATCAGGAAGACGATCACCCCGGCCAGTGAGCCGTACGTCTTGTTGTAGGAGCCGAAGTTGGCCACGTAGAACGCGAAGCCGGTGGAGACGACCGCCCAGGCGAGCACCGCGAACAGGCCACCGGGACTGATCCACCGGAAGCGTTGCCGGGCGTTCGGCGTCGCCCAGTAGAGCACCGCGAAGATCAGGCTGACCAGCACCAGCAGGACCGGCCACTTGGCGACGTCCCAGGCGGTCACGCCGGCCGAGCCGACCCCGAGCCGCCGGCCGACCTGCTCGGAGAGCTTGCCACTGAACACCAGCAGCACCAGGCTGACCAGCACCATCAGCCCGACCAACGCGGTGGTCCCGAGCCGGAACGCCAGGGTCCTGACCAGCGGCCGGCCCTCCGGCACGTCGTAGATCGCGTTCGCCGCCCGCATGAACGCGCCGACATACCCCGACGCCGTCCAGTACGCCCCGAGCAGGCCGAGGATCGCCACCAGGCCGGCGGTGCCGGCACTGCCCTGCACCTGACTCACCCCGGTCAGCAGGATGTCCCGGGCCGACTGCGCCGGGACCACGTCCCGGATCACGTTCTGCACCCCGCGTACCGCGCTGTCACCGATCAGCCCCAGCACCGAGACCAGCACCAGCAGCGCGGGAAAGAGCGCCAGCACCCCGTAGTAGGTCAGCGCCGCCGCCCAGTCGGTGATGTTGTCCGCCTGGGCCTCACGCAGGGTCCGCCGCAGCACCCCAGCCCAGGCGGCCCGGGAGAGCCGCCCCGGACGTTCGGCCTGTCGCCCGTCGGCCACGCCCCGGCCCTCCTCGGTCGCCCCGTCCGGTGACCCGACGCCAGCCGCGCGGCCACCTGTCGACTACCGAAGGTAGTCGGCATACCGGGGTCCGTTGGTCGGTCGGCGCCGGGATACGCCGAAAGGTCACGCCGGGCCCACCGGGCTGGCCGGCCGTCACCTGGTGAGCAACCGACCCATCCGCCGACCGGCGACGACCAGGCCCAACACCAGCACCCCGAACAGGTAGAGCAGATCCACCAACTGGCTCCAGCCCACGCCGGCGACGGTGACGCCCCGGATCAGGTCCACCGCCCGGTAGAGGGGGCTGGCCTCGACCACCCAGCGCAGCACCGCCGGATAGGCCGCCGCCGGTACGAAGGTGCCGGAGAAGAGGAAGAGGGTGAACTGGGCCGACCCGAGCAGGTCGAAGTCCTGCCAGCTGCGCATGAACGTGGAGATCGCCATGCCGAGCGCGCCGAACGCGAAGCCGACCAGCACCGCCGCCGGAAGCGCCACCAGGGCCCGTACCGCGCTGGTCAGGTCCATCCAGACCATCACGGCGAGGAAGACCGCGCTGTAGAGCGTGCCGCGCAGCATCGCCCAACCCAGCTCACCGAGGGCGATCTCGAACGGCTGCACGGGGGTCGCCAGGATCCCGTCGTACAGCTTCATGTACTTCATCTTGCCGAAGAAGTTGAAGGTCGTTTCGGCCAGCGCGCCGCTCATCGCCGAGGCGGCCAGCATCGCCGGCGCCACGAACGCCGCGTACGACACCACCGTGCCGCCCGGCAGCGTCAGGTCACCGACCAGTGCACCCACTCCGACGCCGATGGAGAGCAGGTAGAGCATCGGCTCGAAGAAGCCGGAGATCAGCACGATCCAGTACGCGGACTTGAGGGCGGCGACGTTCCGCTCGGCCACCGAGACCGCCCGGCGGGCCGGACCCGCGAAACCGACCAACCGGGGCAGGACGAAACTGACCACGGAACCTCTCCTTACGTCACGGACGGGCGCACGCGGGCGACGGACCGGGCCGGCGGCAGCCGGGGTATTACGACGGCAGCCGGCCCACGGCGGGTCAGACCACCAGGCGGCGACGGAACCGGGCCCGGGCCAGCAGCCAGCCCGCCACCGCCCAGGCGGCCAGATAGAGCAGGTGACCCGGGACCGACCACTCCGGGGCGACCCCGAGGGCGGCGGCCCGACACAGGTCGACGCCGTGCCACAGCGGCGAGACGTACGCCAGCCAGCGCAGCACCAGCGGCAGCGACTCGACCGGGAAGAAGACCCCGGCGAAGAGGGTCATCGGGATCACCGCGAACCGGAACAGCAGCGCCAGATAGCTGTCGCTACGGACCGAGGCGCTGTAGGCGAAGACCGGGGTCGAGATCGACAGCCCGATCAACAGCACCAGCAGCGGCACGGCCAGCGCCCACGGCGAGTGCAGCGTGCCGAACAAGGCCGCGACCAGCAGGAACGCCAGACTGCTGGTGAGCACCCGGAACAGCACGAAGGCGAGGTGGCCGGCGAGGATGTCGCCCACCCGCAACGGGCTCGCCGCCTGCGCGAAGTAGATCTTGATCCACTCGAAGTTGCCCAGCACCGGCCAGGTCGACTCACCGACCGCCACCTGCAACGCCGTCGAGGCGATCAGGCCGGGCACGATGAAGTCGAGATACGAAACGCCGCCCACCCCGGAGTCGACGTACGCCCCGACGCCGAGCCCGAAGCCGAGCATGGTCAACAACGGCAGCAGGAACGACGAGAAGGCGCCCGCCCGCCAGGTCCGTCGGTAGGAGACGAGTCCGTACTCGAAGACCGCGAGCGCCGGAAAACGTCCCACCAGCCCGGCCCGCTCCACCCGGTTCTCCGCCAGCACCGCCATCTCAGTCCACCAACGTCCGGCCGGTCAGGTGCAGGAAGACGTCCTCCAGGCTGCTGCGCCGGACCAGCACACTGGCCGGGTTGAGCGCCCGGGCGTGCACCTCGGCCACCGCCGCGTCGCCGTCGGTCACGTAGAGCAGGATCCGGTCCGGCAGCACCTCGGTCCGCTCCCCGATCCCGGCCAGCTTCCCGGCGAAACTCTCCTGCGACTCGCCGGCGAACCGCAGCTCCACCACCTCCCGGGTGGAGTAGCGCTCGATCAGCGCGCGCGGCGAGCCCTCGGCGACGATCCGGCCCCCGTCCATCACCACCAGCCGGTCACAGAGCTGCTCGGCCTCGTCCATGTAGTGGGTGGTCAGGACCAGCGTGACACCCTGCTGCTTCAACCGGAACAGCCGCTCCCAGACCAGGTGCCGGGCCTGCGGGTCCAGCCCGGTCGTCGGCTCGTCGAGCAGCACGATGTCGGGCTCGTTGACCAGCGCCCGGGCGATGGTCAGCCGACGCTTCATCCCGCCGGAGAGCGGTTCCACCTTGCTGCCGGCCCGCTCCGCCAGCTGCACGAACTGCAGGAGTTCGGCCGCCCGCTCCCGGGCCACCCGACGCGGGATGCCGAAGTAGCGGGCGTACGTCGTCAGGTTCTCCTGGACGGTGAGCTCGGGGTCGAGGTTGTCCAGCTGCGGACAGACGCCGAGCCGGGCTCTGATCCGTGGGCCATCCCGGCGCGGGTCCATCCCCATGATCCGCAACTCGCCGCTGGTCGGCGGGGAGACACAACCGACCATCCGCATGGTCGAACTCTTGCCGGCACCGTTCGGCCCCAGGAACCCGAACGCCTCACCGGCCCGTACGTCGACGTCGATCCCGTCGACGGCGACGAAGTCGCCGAACCGTTTGACCAGCCCACGTGCCTGGATCAGCACCCCGTCGTTCGCCACGGCCCGACCCTAGCCCGGACCTGCGACACGGCCCACCGAGTTTCCCGCCGACCGGCCCGCGTGCCGGGTCTGCGCCGACCGGCTCAGACGTCGGGCGTGGCCTCGGCCCGGGCCGCCGCCACCAACTGGTCGGTCGCCTCGACCACCGCCGGATCCTCGGTCGACGTGCCGGGGTCGTAGCGGACCGTCCAGGTCAGGCCGTCGACGCCGGGCACCCGACGGGCCACCACCCGCACGCCGCCGCCGTCCGGCAGCCGGTGGTGCGTGGTGTACGCCACCGAACGGGTCACCCGGGTCCGTACCTGGTGCGGCACCTGGCCCGGATCGAGCAGCAGGTACGTCCGCACCTGCCCGTCGGCCTGCACCCGGTAGTCGACCCGCTCCCCGGCCGGCTCCGCCGGGGTGACCGACAGCTCCCGACCGGACCAGACCGCCTTGTGGATGTCGTGCCAGCCGAGCCGGCCGACGCCGCCCGGCAGCCACAGCCCCCGGTCGGTGACCACCACCGACTCCGCGCCGTCACCGACCCGGGCCCAGTCGAGGACCCGCTCGTCGCGGTCCAACGCCGGCCGCCGGTCGGCCGGCAACCGCCGACCCCGGGAGAACAGGTTGAACACCACCGGTCTACAGACCCCCCATCGCCTGCTCACGCAGGGCCCGCGCGTGCTGTTCGAGGGAGAGCAGCTCGCCGAAGAGCGCGAAGTACTCGTCCTTGTTCGCCGCCGGGTTGATCCGCTGCACCTTCGACTTCAGGTCCCGGATCCGGGCCGTCACCGCACCCCACTCCAGCCGGGCGAGGGTGATCGAGACGTACCGGGGATCGGGTTCGGTGTCGATCCGCAGCGGTTCGACGGCGAGTTCGCTGACCAGTGCCACCGCGGCCAGGTCGGCGCAGGCGTCCCGGACCGCCTCGATCCAGACCGCGCCGCCGGTCGCGGCCGCCGCCCCACCGGCCGTCTCCACCGCCGCCCGGACCACCTGGTGCACCGGGTGCTGGTAGACCTCGGGTGCGAGCGCGTCGAACATCGGACCGGCCAGTACCGGCACCTGCAGGGCCAGCTTCAACGCCTCGCGTTCCACCATGACCTGCGGGTTGTCCACCACCGGCGCGGGCGCGGCGGGCCGGGCCGGCGGGCCCGGCCGGTCACCCCGGGCCGGTGCCGCCGGGGCGTTGCGCAGCTCGTTCTCCGCGTTGCGGACCGCCCGCTGCACCGGCTCGATCTCCATCCCGAGGTCGCCGGCGAGCTTGCGGACGTACTCGGGGCGCTTCTCCCGGTCCTTGAGCTTGGCCACCAGCGGGGCCGCCCGGCGCATCGCCTCCACCCGGCCGTCGACGGTGTCCAGGTCGTACCGGTTGAGCACCTGACGCAGCGCGAAGTCGACCAGCGGCTCGCGGCGGGCGACCAGGTCACGCACCGCCAGGTCCCCCTTGGCCAGCCGCAGGTCACACGGGTCCATGTTGTCCGGGCTGACCGCGATGAAGGTACGACCGACGAACCGCTGGTCCTCCTCGAAGGCCCGCAGCGCCGCCTTCTGCCCGGCGGCGTCCCCGTCGAAGGTGAAGATGATCTCGCCGGCCACCGCGTCGGTGTCCATCAGCAGCCGGCGCAGTACGCCGATGTGGTCGGCGCCGAACGCGGTGCCACAGGTTGCCACCGCGGTCGGCACCCCGGCCAGGTGACAGGCCATCACGTCGGTGTAGCCCTCGACGATCACCGCCCGCCCCTGCCGGGCGATCTCCCGCTTGGCCTGTGAGATGCCGTAGAGCACATGCGACTTCTTGTAGATCGGCGTCTCGGGGGTGTTCAGGTACTTCGGGCCGTCGTCGTCGTCGAACAGCTTCCGGGCGCCGAAGCCGATCACGTCACCGGTCAGGTCCTTGATCGGCCAGAGCAGCCGACGCCGGAACCGGTCGATCAGCGAACCCGACCGCGCCTGCCGGGCCAGCCCGGCAGTGATCATCTCCTGCGCGGTGAAGCCCTTCTGCCGCAGGTGCTTCGTCAACGCGTCCCAGGCGTCCGGGGCGAACCCGCAGCCGTACGTCTGCGCCGCCGTCCGGTCGAAGCCGCGCTGGGCGAGGAACTCGCGGGCCGGCCGGGCGCCAGCGGTGCCGAGCTGGTCGGCGTAGAACTCGGCGGCGGCGGCGTGCGCGGCCACCAGCCGCTGCCGCTGGCCCTGCTGGGGGCGGACCGGCACCGGGCCGGCCTCGAGGTACCGGAGCTGGATGTTGGCCCGGTCGGCGAGTCGTTCGACCGACTCGATGAAGCTCAGGTGCTCGGCGTCCATCAGGAACTTGATGGCGTCGCCGCCAGCTCCGCACCCATGACAAAAATAGACATTTCGGGCAGGTGCCACGGTGAACGACGGGGTCTTCTCGTCGTGGAACGGGCACAGCCCCTTCAGGTTGCCGCCACCCGCGGACTTCAGCGTCACCGTCTCGGAGATGATGTCGGCGATCGAGGTGCGCTCCCGGACCAGCGCGATGTCCTCGTCCCGGATCCGCCCAGCCATCGTCCACCCCCTCGGGCGTACATCCTGCCCTGCCCGGAAGATCTCTCCGCCGAAGGGGTACCCGCCGGAGGGGCCGGGCGGTCGCCATCTGTTCACGGACCGGCCATCCGCGGTGACCGGTCGGGCGTCACCGGACGGCGAGTACCGCCGCCTCCTCCTCCGCCAGTCGGCGGTTCCAGTCGGCCTTGACCGCCCGCCAGCCCTCGTCGTCGTGACCCCGCCGCCAGTAACCGGAGATGGAGAGCATCTCCGGCGGCACCCGCAGGTCGACCCGGAGCAGTCGACGCAGTTCCCGGACGAACTGCGCCTCGCCGTGCACGAAGGCGTGCACGGCGCCGGCCGGCGGGTCCATCGACCGGACCGCCTCGACCAGGGCTTCGCCGACCGTACGTCGGCCCCGGTGCACCCAGACGATCTCGACCGCCCCGGCGGTGGTCAGCTCCTGCTCCTCGGCCCGGTCGGCGACCTCGACAAAAACCCGGGCCGGCGCGTCACGGGGCAGCCGCTCCAGGGCCACACCGATCGCCGGCAGGGCGCTCTCGTCCCCGACCAGCAGGTGCCAGTCGGCGGCCGGGCTCGGGGCGTAGCCGCCGCCCGGGCCACGGAACATCACCTGGTCGCCGGGGCGGGCGCGGGCCGCCCACGGGCCGGCGAGGCCCTCGTCGCCGTGGTACACGAAGTCCAGGGTCAGTTCCCGGACCGCCGGATCCCAGGCCCGGACGGTGTACGTCCGCAGGCGGGGCCACTGGTGCCGGGGCAGCTCACGACGGATGAGGTCGAGGTCGCACGGCTGCGGGTAGTGCACGCCCGGCGGCGGGAAGAGCAGCTTGACGTAGTGGTCGGTGTAGCTGTCGGCGGTGAATCCGTCGAGTCCGTCCCCACCCAGGACCACCCGGATCATGTGTGGCGTGATCCAGCTGGTCCGCAGTACCGTGGCGTACCTGACCCGAGCCCCACTCCTACCCTCCGGCATTAGCTTAGGCTAACCTGATCGACCGCCGATCGTCGCCCGGAGAGGCCGAGGTCACCCGTACCCACCGTCCGGACGACCTCTTCCGCCGCACACCGGCACGGCTAGGCTGTGACTGCCACGGACCACCACGTCCGGGACGGTGGGACGATCAGCTTCTGGGGAGAGGTCATGGGCCAGGGCGTACGCGTACAGGAGTTGCCGGGCATCGGCAAGCGGTTCGACATCGACCTCGGGCACAGCGACGACCGGATCTCGATCGTGGTACGTCGGGACGGCGCGCGGGACCTCTACGTCTTCAACAACCGCTCGGACGAGCCGGCCGCGGTCATCGACCTCACCGAGGAACAGGCCCGCAAGGTCGGCGCCGTTCTCTCCGGCACCTTCTTCGCCTGAGCCGCCGTGCACGCTGATCTCATCGGCTTCGGCGCCCTCGTCCTGGTCGCCGGACTGCTGGCCCGTGCCGGACGACGGGTGGGCCTGCCCAGTGTCCCCTTCTACATGCTCACCGGCATCCTGCTCGGCCCGGCCACCCCCGGGCCGGTCCTGGTCGCCCATCCCGAGGACCTCGCCCTGCTCGCCTCCGTCGGGCTGGTCCTGCTGCTGTTCAACCTCGGCGTCGAGTTCCCGGTCCAGCAGGTCTTCGGCAGCGGGCGACGGCTCTTCATCGCCGCCGCCTGCTCCATCGGGCTCAACGTCGGTGCCGGCCTCGGATTCGGGTTCGCCCTCGGCTGGGGCAGCCGGGAAGCGTTCGTGGTCGCCGGCGCGTTGGGCATCTCGTCGTCGGCGATCGCCACCAAACTGCTGATCGAGCTGCGTCGGCTGGCGAACGCCGAAACCCCGATCATCCTCGGCATCATCGTGATCGAGGATCTGTTCCTCGCCTTCTACCTGGCACTGCTCTCCCCCATCCTGGCCGGGGCCAGCACGCCGGCGGACATCGCCCTGCACATCGGCATGAGCTTCGGCTACCTGGTGCTGCTCGTCCTGGTGGCCCGGTTCGGTGCCCGGGCCATCGGCTGGCTGATCGGCAGTCACGAGGACGAGCTGCTGGCGATCCTGATGTTCGGCCTGGTCGTCCTGGTCGCCGGTCTCTCCGCCGAGGTCGGCGTCTCGGACGCGATCGGCGCGCTGATGGTCGGGCTGGTGGTCGCCCGCACCGCCGTACGGGAACGGGTGGAACGGCTGGTCCTGCCGCTACGGGACGTCTTCGCCGCGGTCTTCTTCGTCGCCTTCGGGCTGAGTATCGACGTGGGCGCGTTCGGCGTGGTGGCCGTACCGGTGGCGATCGCGGTGCTGATCACCCTCGTGGTCAACGTCGGCTCCGGGCTGATCACCGCCTCGCTGTTCGGCTTCAACCAGCGGGGTGCGGCGAACGTCGGGCTGACCGTGCTCGGCCGGGGCGAGTTCTCGCTGATCCTCGCCACCCTGGCGCTCGGCGCCGGGCTGAACTCCCGGATCGGGCCGTTCGTCGCGCTGTACGTGCTGATCCTCGCGGTACTCAGCCCGATGCTCGCGGCGCAGTCCCGCTACCTGGCCCGGTTCATCCCGGACCAGCTGCTCCGGCACCGCTGGCGGTACGTCCGGGAGGAGACGATGAGCACCGCCTGCCCGCACTTCGACCGGATCCAGATCACCGAGACCGACACCGACGTCTGCCCGCAGTGCGTGGAGTCCGGGGACGACTGGGTCCACCTGCGGATGTGTCTGACCTGCGGTACGGTCGCCTGCTGCGACGACTCGGTGAACAAGCACGCGACCGCGCACTTCGAGGAGACCGGACACCCGCTGATCCGGTCCATCGAGCCGCACGAGGACTGGCGGTACTGCTACCTCGACGGTTCCCTGGTCCGGGAACCGATCGGCCCCCGCCCGAGCGTCGAGTCGTCCTGACGCGGCGGGCGGGGCAGTCCCGGCCGGCGCCGGAACGCGGGGCCGCGCCAACCGGACCACCGGGCCGCGCCAACCGGTCACCCGGGCGACACCGACGACACCGGCCCGGTTACGGGCCGGCTTCGGCGGGCAGCAGGTGGCTCACCTCCGGTATGCCCTCCACATGTCGCAGCGCGCGCAGCTCGGCGGCCTGGTCCGCCTTGGTCAACCGACCGCCGTGCTGCCGGAGGTGCTCGTCCCAGGAGGCCAGTTCGTAGACCTCGTGGTAGCGGTCCGCCGTCTCGCCGGCCCGGTACAGGCCCCAGCGCAGCGCCCCGGTCCGTTGCCGGGCGGCCCGGACGTCCTCCATCGCCGAGACGAACCGTTCGCGTTCCTCCTCCCGCACGGTGTAGGTCAGGATCACCACGACCGGTCCGACGCTCGGATCCGGCTCGTCGACCAGGTCGAGTTCCGGCCAGTGCGTGGCCGGGTCCTTCTCGACCGCCCGCAGGTCGGGCAGTGGCCAGATCCGGACCGTGAAGGCGCCCGCGACCATGAGCAGGCCGGCGACGACGTGGGCGAGCACCAGGCTGGTCGTGTCCGCGACGACACCCCAGGCGAGTGCGCCGAGCGCCTGACCGCCGGCGAAGACCACCTGGTAGACGGCGAGGCCACGGGCACGTACCCAGCCGGGGAGGAAGAGCTGCATCTCGGCGTTGAGGTTGGAGAGCACCGTCACCCAGGCCAGACCGGCCGGTACCAGCGCGATCAGCACCACGGCCTCGATTTCGACCGCCACCACGACCAGCATGGCGATCCCGTACGTCACCCCGGCGATCAGCAGGAACTTGTTCGGGGAGAGCCGGGACCGGACCCAGGGCAGCACCAGACCGCCGATGACCGCGCCGACGCCGAGCGCCGCGAGCAGGACGCCGTACCCGCCGGAGCCGAGTCCGAGTTCCTGGTTGGCGACCAGTGGCAGCAGTGCCCAGAGCGCGCTGCCGGGGATCAGGAAGAGCAGGGCCCGCAGCAGCAGCCGCTGCACGATCGGCGAGTGCCGGACGTACCGGCCGCCGGCGCGCAGCGCGGCGGTGAACCGCTCGGGCACCTCCACCGAGCGGGCCTTGCCGGGCCGCCAGCGGATCAGGACAAACGCGAAGAAGAGGAAGGCCAGGGTGTTGAGGGCGAAGACCAGCGGTACGCCGGTCCAGGCGATCAGCAGACCGGCCACCGCCGGCCCGACCGAGCGGGCCGCGTTGACGCTGATCGAGCCGAGCCCGGAGGCGGACTGCAGCAGCGTGCGGGGGACCAGGTCCGGGATGATCGCGGCCCAGGCCGGCAGGGTCAGCGCCTGCCCGACCCCGAACGCGAAGGTGAGGGTGAGCAGCAGCGCCGGTGGCATCCGGGCGGTGGAGGTGAGCAGGGTGAGCGCCACCCCGACCCCGACCACAAAAAACTGTACGGAGATCAGCAGCCGCCGCCGGTCGAGGGTGTCGGCGAGCGCCCCGGCGGGCAGGGCGAGCAGCAGGATCGGCAGCATGCTCGCGGTCTGCACCAGGGAGACCAGGGTGGAGGCGTTCGGTTGCTCGATCAGCAGCCACTGCGCGCCGACGGTCTGCATCCAGGTGCCGATGTTGGCGACGAGCATCGCCACCCACAGGTTCCGGTACGCCGCCACCTTCAGCGGCGCGAGCGCTGACGGTGGCGGCTCGGCGGAGGCCGGTCCGGCGCTGACCATCGGTGCGCGTCACCACCGTCCGTCGGCGCGCAGCACCCGCTGGCCGGAGACGTAGAGGTCGTCGGCGGTGAGCAGGAGCAGCCGTACGACCTCGGTCGCCACCTGCTCGGGCAGCGCGAAGATCGTGTCGAGGAAGTCGGCGCCGACCCGTTCCTGGAGCCGGGTGTGCATCGGACCGGGATGGATCTCCATGACCTTGATGCTGTTCGTCCCCTGCGCTTCCGCCAGCGACTCGACCAGACTGGTGCCGAAGCTCTTCGTCGCCCGGTAGAGCGGGATCCCGGGCCGGGGGATGTCGGTGGCCAACGCGCTGACGTAGACGACGTTGCCGTACCCCTGCCCGCGCATCCGGATCAGCGTCTCGCGGAGCAGGATCGCGGTGCCGAGTACGTTCACCTCGATCGCCCGACGGATCATCTCCGGGGCGAGGTCCTCCAGTGCCCCGCCGGCCCACATCGCGGCACAGTGGGCCAGGCCGTCGATCGGGCCGTACCGGCCGACAACCTCCGCCAGGGTGTCGCTGACCTGGTTCGGGTCGGAGATGTCGCAGACGATGCCGTCGCAGCCGAGTTCGTCCCGGGCCTGGGAGACCTCCGTGGCCACGTTGCCGATGATCACCACCCGGTGGTCGGCGGCGAGGATCCGGGCCACCTCCAGGCCGAGGCCGCTGGTCCCGCCGTCCACCACGAATGTCCTGGGATCCATGGGCACACTCCAGCTCCCTGTCGACGACGCCGTCCTATCAAGGAGGGTTACACCTGCGGGGCGGCCGTGCGGCCATGATCGGCCAATCGACGCGGCCCCCGCCGGCAGGAAGGGCGCCTTCCTGTCGTTTCCGTACCAGACGGGCTGCTCCCCACACCTGTCCGGGTCGCGGCGCGACCGGCGGGGCGGCTCAGCCAGCGGTGAGGCGTTGGTGCCAGGTGACCGCGGCCGGGTCGGTGAGCGAGGCGACCTGGTCGACGACCACCCGCAGCCGGCCGCTGTCGTCCGGTGCCGCCTTCCAGAGCGGCGCGAAGACCGGGTCGAGTGCGTCCGGCGCGCGTACGCAGAGTGCCTCGACCAGCTCGGTCAGGATCTCTCGCTGCCGGGTGTACCAGCTCTCGGCGCCGGGACGCCGCATCACGTACCGCAGCGCCATCCCCTTGAGCAGGGCGCACTCGGCGCGGATCCGCCGGGGCACCACCAGTTCGGCGGCGTACCGGCGCAGCGGGCCGGTGCCGTGCCGCTGCTCGGTGGCGGTGATCGCCGCGGCGACGAAACGCCCGGTCAGCACGCTGGTGGTCGCCTTGAGCGCGGCCAGCGCCCGATGGCTGCCGTCGTAGTCGGCGAGTGGGGCGAGCAGCGGGTCGTCGAGCAACTCGGCCAGCACCCCGGCCAGGTAGTCGGCGGACTCGGTCGAGTAGCGCCCGGCGACGTCGGCGCAGAGCGCGGCCCGCTCGTCGAGGTCGGCCCGCAGTGGTGACAGCCGCAGGTAGCCGCCGTGGATGCCGTCCTCGACGTCGTGCACCGAGTACGCCACGTCGTCGGCCCAGTCCATCACCTGGGCCTCCAGGCAGCGGGTCTCGCCGTCCGGGGCGCCCCGGCGCAGCCAGGCGAAGGTGTCCAGGTCGTCGGCGTACACCCCGAACTTGCGTCGGCCGGTCTGGCGGGGCCAGGGGTACTTGCAGACGGCGTCGAGCGCGGCCCGGGTCAGGTTGAGCCCGACGGAGGCGCCGTCCGGCCCGTACACCTTGGCTTCCAGCCGGGTCAGCACCCGGAGCGTCTGGGCGTTGCCCTCGAAGCCGCCACAGTCGGCGGCCAGTACGTCCAGCGCGTCCTCGCCGTTGTGTCCGAACGGCGGGTGTCCGAGGTCGTGGGCGAGTCCGGCCACGTCGACGATGTCCGGGTCGCAGCCGAGCCGGCCGCCCATCTCGCGGGCGATCTGCGCGACCTCCAACGAGTGGGTGAGCCGGGTGCGGAGGAAGTCGTCGGTGCCGGCGGTGTGCACCTGGGTCTTGGCGGCGAGCCGCCGGAACGCCGCCGAGTGCAGGACCCGGGCCCGGTCCCGCTGGTACGGGCCGCGTCCGTAGCCGGTGTCCTTCGGTGCCTCGGCCACCCGGCGTTCCGCGTCACCGTCCGGGTCCGGGGCGGCCTGCCGAACCGTGCCGACCGTCGTCACCGGCCCCGCCGGCGACCGCTGGCACCACACCGCACACCGCGGGACCGGGCGTCGCCAGCGGCCCGCCGGGTGCCGTCGACGCCGCGCCGCACGTCTGACGGCCGGTGGTCGCCGTGGTGTCGGTCAGCTCCGCTGGGCGAGCACACAGAACTCGTTGCCCTCCGGGTCGGCCAGCACGGTCCAGGTGTCGTCCGGCGACTGCCCGACGTCGACGTGTCGGGCGCCCATGTCGACCAGCCGTTCGACCTCGGCCTCCCGGTCGGCCGGGCGGAGGTCGATGTGTAGTCGGTTCTTCGTCTCCTTGTGCTCCGGAACCGGTACGAAGACCAGGCCGGGCAGCACGTCCGGGGCGCGGCGGATCTCCACCTCGTCGGGCAGCTCGTTGACGATCTGGTAGCCGAGGGCCTCGGCCCACCAGCGTGCGAGGCGGGCCGGATCGGCCGCGTCGACCACCAGGTTCTCCCACACGCTGCCCATCGGCCAAACCTCCGTCAGGCGGGAAACAGGATCCGCGTGCCGCTCAGGTTACGCCTGGCCGCCGACAGCGGAGAGCCATCCGGAGCCCGACACTCCCGGCGATCCCGCGCCGCCGGCGACCCGCGACGGCCGAACAGCCGGGAGTTGCCCACGCCCCACAACCGCCGAACAGCCGAGAGTTGCCGAACGATCGCCGGTGGCTACCGTCCCCCTCGCCACGCATGGCCGGGTGTAACGTGCCGGGGGCGGAAGGTGACCATCCAGCGACGTCGGCCCATATCCACGGGCCGGCGGCGTCCCGACCGTCGGCACATCCCCTGCTCAGCGGCACCGGACACACACCCGAAGGAGAAGAGACCAGTGAACGCTGACGCCGCTCTGCTGGCCGAACTGCACCGGCTGCGCCGCGCGGTGCCGGAGATGTCCGGCGCAGTCCTGGCCGCCGTCGACGGCCTGCTGGTCGCCGGCATCCTGCCCGGCGGCGACCCACACCACGTCGCCGCGCTCTCCGCGGCGAACCTCGGCATCGCCGACCGGTTCGCCCGGCTCGCCGGTCACGGCCCGGTGGCCGAGTCGGTGGTCCGGGGCGCCGACGGGTACGTGGTCACCTACCCGGCCGGCGCGGAGGCGATCCTGACCACGATCGCCGGTACCGGGGCCGACCTGGACCGGCTGCACGCCGAGGCCCGGCCGGCCGCCCAGCGACTCGGCGCGCTCTGGGACGCCGTACGACGGCCGACCGTGGCGACCGCGATCCCGCCGACCACCGACCCGGCCGCACCGCTCGCCACCCGTACGCCGATGGCGACGCTGCCGGCCGGGCTGTGGTCGGAGTCGGGCGGCTGGCGCTCCCCCGGTCGGGAGTGACCCCCGGACGCCCAGGGGACCGCGTTGTTTGTCCGGGCGGCAGTCCCCGCCGAGGAGATCCAGCGGGTGCTGCCCGGTGTCCGGGTGGTGAAGACCCTCGACACCATCGGGCCGGCCGTCGTCCGGGGCTGGCGGGCCGTCGTCCGGGGCTGACGGGCCGTCGTCCGGGGCTGGCGGCGGATCAGCCCGGGACCGGCTGACAGATCGGCCGTCGCCCCGTCCCGAGGGCGAGGAGCGGCCGTGGGTGGATCGTCAGCGGCTGTCGGAACCGGCCGAACTGAGCACCGCCCGACCGGCCTCCAGCCGGGCCACCGGCACCCGGAACGGCGAACAGGAGACGTAGTCGAGGCCGACGGAGTGGAAGAAGTGCACCGACTCCGGGTCGCCACCGTGCTCGCCGCAGACCCCGAGCTTGAGCCCGGGCCGGGCGGCCCGCCCCTCCTCGGCGGCGATCCGGACCAGCCGGCCGACCCCGTCGGCGTCGATCGACTCGAACGGTGAGATGCCGAAGATGCCCAACTCCAGGTAGCGCCAGAAGAACGCGCCCTCGACGTCGTCGCGGGAGAAGCCCCAGGCCATCTGGGTCAGGTCGTTCGTGCCGAAGGAGAAGAACTCGGCCGCCTCGGCGATCTGGCCGGCGGTCAGGGCCGCCCGGGGCACCTCGATCATCGTGCCGATCAGCACCTCGACGGGCTGTTCCCGGGTCACGTCGGCAATGATCTTCTCGGCTTCGGCGCGTACCGTCTCCAACTCCTGCACCGCGCCGACCAGCGGGACCATGATCTCCGGCTTGGGGTCGCCGCCGGCCTTGGCGCACTCCACCGCCGCCTCGACGATCGCCCGGACCTGCATCGCGAACAGACCGGGGATGACCAGGCCGAGGCGTACGCCGCGCAGGCCCAGCATCGGGTTCTGCTCGTGCATCCGGCGGACCGCGCTGAGCAGTTGCTCGTCCCGGGCCGCGTCCTCGCCGCGCTCGTGGGCGACCGCCACGTGCACCGCGAGCTCCTCCAGCGAGGGCAGGAACTCGTGCAGCGGCGGGTCGATCAGCCGTACCGTCACCGGCTGTCCGTCCATGGCCCGGAAGATCTCCGCGAAGTCCGACCGCTGCAGCGGCAGCAGTTCGGCGAGCGCGGCCTGCCGGTCGGCGTCGGTGGCGGCCAGGATCAGCCGCTCGACCAGTTCCCGCCGGTCGCCGAGGAACATGTGCTCGGTGCGGCACAGGCCGACCCCCTCGGCGCCGAACCGCCGGGCCCGGGCCGCGTCCGCACCGGTGTCGGCGTTTGCCCGGATCCCCAGCCGCCGTCGGGCGTCGGCGTGCGACATGATCCGGTGTACGGCGACGACCAGCGGATCGTCGGAGTGTTCCGGGGCCAGTTCACCCTCGAAGTAGCGGACCACCTCGGACGGCCAGACCGGCACCTCGCCGAGGTAGATCCGGCCGGTGGTGCCGTCGATGGAGACCACGTCGCCCTCGTTGACGGTCTGACCGTCCACGGTGAACCGCCGCTCCGGGACGTTGACGTCGAGGGCGTCGGCGCCGCAGACACAGGTCTTGCCCATCCCCCGGGCCACCACGGCGGCGTGGCTGGTCTTGCCGCCCCGGGAGGTGAGGATGCCCCGGGCGGCGACCATGCCGGGCAGGTCGTCGGGATGGGTCTCCCGACGGACCAGGATCACCGCGTCCCTGGCGTTGGCGAGTTCCACGGCCCGCTGGCTGTCGAAGACCACCTTGCCGACCGCGGCGCCGGGCGAGGCGCCGATACCCGAGGCCATCGGCTTCAGCTCGTCGGTGAGCCGGAACCGGGGGAACATCAGCTGGGCGAGCTGGTCGCCGTTGACCCGGTGCAGCGCCTCGTCGAGGTCGATCAGGCCCTCGTCGACCAGTTGGGCGGCGATCACGAACGCGGCGGCGGCGGTCCGCTTGCCGACCCGGGTCTGCAGCATCCACAGTTTGCCGCGTTCGATGGTGAACTCGATGTCACAGAGGTCCCGGTAGTGCTCCTCCAGCCGGGCCATGATGGCGAGCAGTTCGTCGTACGCCGGTTTGTTCAGCTCCGCGAGCTGTTGCAGCGGTACGGTGTTGCGGATCCCGGCGACCACGTCCTCGCCCTGGGCGTTGGCCAGGTAGTCGCCGTAGATGCCCTGCGCCCCGCTGGCCGGGTCGCGGGTGAAGGCGACGCCGGTGCCGGAGTCCGGGCCGAGGTTGCCGAAGACCATGCTGCAGACGTTGACCGCGGTGCCGAGGTCGGCGGGGATCCGTTCCTGGCGGCGGTAGAGCACGGCCCGTTCGGCGTTCCACGACTCGAAGACCGCGTTGATCGCGAGTTCGAGCTGTTCGAGGGGCTGCTGCGGGAACTCCCGCCCGGTGTGCTTGACGAAGATCTTCTTGTAGGTGCCGACCAGTGCGCGCAGGTCGTCCGCGTCGAGGTCGAGGTCGCTGGTGGTGCCCTTGGCCCGCTTGCACTCCTCCAGCGCGTGTTCGAACTCCTCGCCCGGTACGTCGCAGACCGTCTTGCCGAACATCTGGATCAGTCGGCGGTAGGAGTCCCAGGCGAACCGGTGGTTACCGCCGGCCTGCCGGGCCAGCCCCTCGACGCTGCTGTCGTTGAGTCCGACGTTGAGCACCGTCTCCATCATCCCGGGCATGGAGAACTTGGCGCCGGAGCGGACCGAGACGAGCAGCGGGTCGGCGGGGTCGCCCAGGCGCCGCCCCATCGCCTCCTCCAGCGTGCCGAGGTGTGCGGTGATCTCCTCGGCGAGTCCGGCCGGTCGGGCACCGGTGGCCAGGTAGGCCTGGCAGGCCTCGGTGGTGATGGTGAAGCCGGGCGGTACGGGCAGCCCGAGATTGGTCATCTCGGCCAGGTTGGCACCCTTGCCACCCAGAAGGTCCTTCAGGTCCTTGTTGCCCTCGGTGAAGTCGTAGACGTACTTCCGGTCCGCCGTCTGCTGCGATGCCACGGAGCCTCCTACCCGCGTCGTTCCACACTGAACGATGGTTTAGCCGCTCTCCAGGTACCCCGGTGACGGTCGTCCGTACCAGGGCAACCGCTGGCGCTGTGGGGCGAAGGTTAGGCGACGCGGGGCCCTACGGGAGCTTTCGGTGACAATGTGCACAGCTGCGAGGGCTGTCCGTGTTCGCGAGGTTGTGTGGGAACCTTCCCACGCGCATGATCGAGCAACCCGGGGCGGGGCGGAATGAGGCGAGGGCACCCGACCGGAATCGAACCGGCGTCCTCCGCCTGAGCAGGGCGGCGCGACGACCTCTGCGCTACGGGCACCGGCAGGCGACTCTAGTGCACCCGGCAATCCAGGACAGGGAATGATCATGGATTCCGCGCGGTTGGCATGGCGGTGACCGATCGCCGACCGAGCGACCCAGGCCACCCGTACCACAGAGTGACCAGTGCTTGACAGACGGCAGTTTCGTACGTACGTTTCATGAGATTTGCCCGGAAATTACCTGCGGCTTCCCCCGGAGTGACCTGCCGTGCGACCTACCACGTACCCGCCCCGGATCCCCGTCCAGCCCGGCGCCGAGGCGCCGATCCGGCTGACCGACGTACTCCCCGCCCCGGTCCGCGCCGTGCCGGCCGACGGCGTGGCGTACGCGCTGACCCCCGGCACGACGATCCGTACGACGCCGCAGCCGGCGGCGGTCGCGGTCGGCCGCTACCTGGCCGACCTGCTGCGCCGCCCCGCCGGCTACCCGCTGCCGGTGGTCGACGCCGCCCCGGGTACCACCCCCGGCGGCATCAGCCTGCTGCTGGACGAGCCGGCCGAGCCGAGCGACGGCGCGGAGCCGACCGGCGACCAGCGGACCGCCGACGAGGCCTACCGGCTGGAGGTGACCAGGACCGGCGTGGTCATCCGCGCCCGGGCCGCCGCCGGACTCTTCTACGGCGTGCAGACGCTGCGCCAACTCCTGCCGGCCCGGATCGAGTCCACCCGGCGGGAGCCCGGCCCGTGGCGGATCCCCGGCGGTCTGATCGAGGACCGGCCCAGGTTCCCCTACCGCGGCGCGATGCTCGACGTCGCCCGGCACTTCTTCGCGGTGCCGCACGTGCTGCGCTTCATCGACCACCTGGCCCGCTACAAGCTCAACCACCTGCACCTGCACCTCACCGACGACCAGGGCTGGCGGATCGCGGTCGACTCCTGGCCCCGGCTCGCCACCGTCGGCGGCGCCACCGAGGTCGACGGCGGCCCCGGCGGCTACTACACCAAGGCGCAGTACGCCGAGATCGTCGCGTACGCCGCCGCCCGGCACATCACCGTGGTACCGGAGATCGACCTGCCCGGGCACACCAACGCGGCGCTGAACGCGTACGGCGAACTGGCGCCGGGCGGCACGCCGCCACCGGAGTACACCGGCACCGACGTCGGGTTCAGCGCGGTCGACGTGACCAGCGACCGGACGTACCAGTTCGTCGACGAGGTGCTCGGCGAGGTCGCCGCGCTCACCCCGGGGCCGTACCTGCACGTCGGCGGGGACGAGGCGTTCACCCTCGCCGCGCCGGACTACACCGACTTCATGAACCGGATCCAGCCGATCGTCATCCGGCACGGCAAGGCGGTGCTCGGCTGGCACCAGCTCGCGGTCGCGGAGCACAGTCCGGGGCGGGTCGTCCAGTACTGGGGGACCGGCACCGAGGATCCGGTGGTGGCCGCCGCCGTCGCGCAGGGCGCGAAACTGCTGCTCTCCCCGGGCAACCGGACCTACCTCGACATGAAGTACGCCGAAACGACCCGGCTGGGCAAGGACTGGGCCGGACTGATCGAGGTGCGGCAGGCGTACGACTGGGACCCGGGCGCCTACCTGGCCGGCGTACCCGCCGAGGCGGTGCTGGGCGTCGAGGCGCCACTGTGGACGGAGACGGTGGTCTCGGTCAGCGACGTCGAGTTCATGACCTTCCCCCGGCTGCCCGCCATCGCCGAACTCGGCTGGTCACCGGCGTCGACCCACGACTGGGCGGACTTCCGGCTCCGGCTGGCCCGACAGGGCGACCGGTGGGGCGTCGCCGGGATCACCTACCACCGCTCGCCGGACGTGCCGTGGACGGGCACGCCGACCGGGGTCGGCAGCGGCCCGGACCGGACAGCCGCCGTACCCGGTCCGCGCCCGGCCGTCGTACCCGAGGAGTCGGCGGCCGTGCCGGAGCCGCGCCCGGCTGTCGACGACCAACCGACCAGAGCCGGCTGACGCCGACTCGCTGAGCCCCGCCCCGGACGACCACCGGTTACGCCGGCGTCGCCCGGGCGGGCGGCACCGGGCCGGCCGGGTCGACCACGTCACTGTCACCGGGTCCGTCGTGCGTAGGCGCGCCCGGCACCGGCCGAGACCGGCCGTCGCCGTCCCGGATCCGCACCGCCACCCCGGAGACGTCGGCGAGTTCGACCGGGCCGACGACCCGGGAGTCGTTCGCCACCGGACGGTTGTCGCCGAGCAGGAAGACCCGACCGGCCGGCACCGTGGTCGTGGGGAACGATTCGGTCACCGTGCCGGCCAGATAGTCCTCCCGGACCGGCACGCCGTTGACGACGATCTCCGGACACCTGCCGGTCTGGTCGGCCGGACAGCCGACGGTGTCGCCAGGCAGGGCGACCACCCGGAGCATGCTGTCGAACTCCTCGCTGCCGACGGTGAGCCGGGCCAACACCACGTCGCCGCGCTCCGGCCGCAGCGTCCGGTCGAAGACCACCCGCTCCTCGACCCGGACGGTCGACTCCATCGCGGTGCTGGGCTGGGTGACGGTGAAGTGGTCGCCGCGGCCCAGCAGGGTTGCCGCGGCCAGGGCGGAGACCACCACCACGCCGCCGCCGACCCCGAGGGCCAGCCGGCGCAGCCGCCGGGACCGCCGTTGCCGCCGGGCCCGGTCGAGAACCTCGCGGGCCAGGTCGGGACGGGCACGTACCGGCGGTACGGCCGCCGCCAGAGCCCGCAGCTCCTCCGCCGTCCCGTCCAGCAGAATGTCGCTCATCGGATCGTCTCCTCTGCGTGTTCCTCGGCGGAGGCGAGGCTCGACCTCAGGGCGACGCGGACCTTCGCCAGGCCCCGGGCCAGATTGCTCTTCACGGTGCCCGGTGCGCAGCCGAGGAGGACGGCGGTCTCCGCCTCGCTCAACCCCTCGATCACCCGCAGCACCACCACCTCCCGTTGACGTGGTGGCAACCCGTCGAGGATCTGGTCCAGTTGGGCACGGGCCGCGATCGCTTCGGCGTGGTCCGAGCCGGCCGCCGACCGCTCCGGGTCGACCCGCACCGGTACCGGCACGAGATGGCGCCGCCGGCCCCGGTCGCGGACGATGTTGACCAGCGCGGCCCGGACGTATGCCTCCGGCGACTCCAGCCGTCGCGGCCAGTGTCTCGTCAGCCGCAGCAGCGCGGTCTGCAGCACGTCCTCGGCCTCGGCGGTGTCCGACACCAGCAGCCGGGTGAACCGCAGCAGCCGGTCCGCGTGCTTCCGCACGAACTCGGTGAAGTCCTGCTCGTCTTCGGGTGTCACATCCAGTCAGAACGAGACCCGGAGCACCGGGGTTGCACGCGCTCCTCCGGATTCCGCCGCGCCGAGCGGGCGGACCAGGCACGGCCCGCGACGACCTCACCGCATCCGGGCCGCCAGTTCCTGCCGCACCTCCGCCATATCGACCACGCCACGGAGCAGCCTGTTCGCGGCACAGTCGGGGCTGTCGAGCATCGCCAGCAGCAGGTGGTTGGTGCCGACGTCACCCGTGTCGCGGATACGAACAGCGTGGCCAGCGTGGCGGGGTGACCGCCGCCGCGTCCGCACCGAAGACCGGGTCACCCCGCCGACTGCGCCAGCGGTACGTCCGATCGGCCGCCGACTCGGGCCCCGGTGGAACCGTCGCGCGTGCGGTTGTCACCGCCACGTCCAGCCCGCTGCCGGCCAGGATCTCGCCGGCGGCGTTGGTGGCGGCCCAGGGCGGCGCGAAGCACCGCCGACGGGCGCGCAACTGCTCGTCGAGCGAGAGCACGGCGGCGAGCAGACCCACGCTGTCCACCTCGGGAGCACCCATGCGTACGGCCTGCCGAACCGCCTCCTGTTCCAGAACCGGCACGATGACGCCGACGCCGGACCGCAGCACCAGACGGCTCAGCCTGTGGCGCAGACGGCCGGGAGCCGCTCCCCCACCACCCGGACGACCCAGCACACCCGCCGCCGTGAGGAAATCCGCGCCGAGTGCCGTCGGCGAGCCCTCCGCCGCGATCGACGAACGGACCGGCACGGCCTGCCGGATGTGGTCCCCGGTGACTCCCAGGCCGGCCAGCACCTCCGTCGCGCGACAGCCGGGATCCTCGGTCAACGCCAGGAACAGGTGCATGCCGTGGGCGTACCCGACGCGCTCGGCCCCGGCGATCTCCAGCGCCCTCCGTACGGCGGAGTAGCTGGCCGAACTCCAGGACGGGGACGGGTCGGTGACCTCCCGACGTAGATCGCGCCGGGCGTCCCAGATCGCCTCCCGGAGGACGGCCAGGACCTCCATGTCGAGGGGTGACTGTGCGTTCGCCGCGGGCCCGGCTCGTGGGCCTACCGCGACGACTCAGCCGCCGGGGCACGGCGCACCACGACGAGTCAGCCGCCGGAGTCGGCGATCTCCGCGCCGGTCGGCACCTCGGCGCTGTCCCGGTCGGCCAGCCAGCCGTCCGGCAGGACCACCCTGCCCGGCGAGTTCGTCCGGCCGCGCGGCTGCCCCAGCGTCTGCACCGGGAACGGCTCGGCCACGTCCAGCTTGCCCAGCAGGTCGTCCAACTCGGCCAGGCCGTTCACCATCGCCAGGGCACGCCGCAGTTCGCTGCCGACCGGAAAGCCCTTGAGATACCAGGCGACATGCTTACGGAAGTCGACACAGCCGTCCCGCTCGCCGTGGGTATTCCGGCCGCCGTCGGCGTACCAGTCGACAAGCAGTTCGGCGTGCCGGCGCATGGTCGCCGCCACCTCCCCCAGGCTCGGCAGCCGCCGCTGCGGTCGGCCGTCGAACGCCGCCGCCAGGTCGGCGAAGAGCCACGGCCGGCCCAGGCAGCCCCGGCCGACCACCACCCCGTCCGCCCCGGTCTGCGCCACCATCCGCAGCGCGTCGTCGGCCTCCCAGACGTCGCCGTTGCCCAGCACCGGCACGTCCAGCGCCTGCTTGAGAGCGCCGATCGCGTCCCAGTCGGCGGTGCCCGAATACCGTTGGGCCGCCGTACGGGCGTGCAGGGCGACCGCCGCGACGCCCGCGTCCTGGGCGGCGAGCCCCGCCTCGACGTACGTCAGGTGGTCGTCGTCGATCCCCTTGCGCATCTTGACGGTGACCGGGACCCCGGCGGGCGCCGCCGCCCGTACCGCCGACCCGACGATCCGGGCGAAGAGCCGGCGCCGCCAGGGCAGTGCCGCTCCCCCGCCCTTGCGGGTGACCTTCGGCACCGGGCAGCCGAAGTTCAGGTCGATGTGGTCGGCCAGATCCTCCTCGACCGCCATCCGCACCGCGGCGGCGGTCACCTCCGGGTCGATGCCGTAGAGCTGCAGGCTGCGCGGCCGCTCACCGTCGCCGAACGCCACCATCCGCAGCGTCTTCGGGTTGCGCTCGACAAGCGCCCGGGTGGTCACCATCTCGCAGACGTAGAGGCCGCCACCCTGTTCCCGACAGAGCTGCCGAAAGGCGACATTCGTGATCCCCGCCATCGGCGCGAGCACCACCGGGGGCCACACCGTGTGTGGTCCGAGCGTCAACGGCCCCGGTACGGGACTCGGCGGAGCGGCGGCGGGGCTGGCGGTCACGCCCTGAAGTGTAGGGAACGGGCTCCCGCTGTCGCTCTTCGTGTGAGAGAGGCCCCTTCCCACCCGCCCGGCTACCGTCGTCCGGCGACGGGAAGGGGCCCTCCGTACCGCTCAGCAGCCGGGGAGGCGCTCGATCAGGTAGCGCTCGACCTGGTCGAGGGAGACCCGCTCCTGGGTCATGCTGTCCCGATCGCGGACGGTGACCGCATTGTCCTCGAGGGTGTCGAAGTCGACCGTCACGCAGTAGGGCGTGCCGATCTCGTCCTGCCGGCGGTAGCGCTTGCCGATCGCCTGCGTCTCGTCGTACTCGACAACCCAGCGCTTGCGTAGGGTGGCGGCCAGGTCCTTCGCCTTCGGCGAGAGGGCCTCGTTGCGGGACAGCGGCAGCACGGCGACCTTGACCGGGGCCAGCCGGGGGTCGAACCGCAGCACCCGGCGGGTCTCCATCCCGCCCTTGGTGTTCGGCGCCTGGTCCTCGTCGTACGCCTCGAGCAGGAACGCGAGTACGGCCCGGGTGAGGCCGGCGGCCGGCTCGATCACGTACGGCACCCAACGCTCGCCCTTCTCCTGGTCGAAGTACGACAGGTCGACGCCGGAGTGCTTGCTGTGCGTGGAGAGGTCGAAGTCGGTCCGGTTGGCGATGCCCTCGAGTTCGGAGAACTCGGTGCCGCCGAACTGGAACCGGTACTCGATGTCCACGGTCCGCTTCGAGTAGTGCGAGAGCTTGTTCTGCGGGTGCTCGTAGAAGCGCAGGTTCTGCTCGGAGAGGCCGAGGTCGAGATACCAGTTCCAGCGCTCCCGCAGCCAGTACTCGTGCCATTCCTCGTCGGTGCCGGGCTCGACGAAGAACTCCATCTCCATCTGCTCGAACTCGCGGGTCCGGAAGATGAAGTTACCCGGGGTGATCTCGTTGCGGAACGACTTGCCAACCTGGGCGATGCCGAACGGCGGCTTCTTCCGCGCCGAGGCGGCCACGTTGTTGTAGTTGATGAAGATGCCCTGGGCGGTTTCCGGCCGCAGGTAGTGCATGCCCTCGTCGCTCTCCACCGGGCCGAGGTAGGTCTTCATCAGGCCGTTGAACATCCGCGGCTGGGTGAAGGTGCCCTTGTTGCCGCAGTTCGGGCAGTTGAGTTCGGCGAGCGAGGCCGGCGGCTGGCCGTGCTTCTCCTCGTACGCCTCCTCGAGGTGGTCGGCCCGGAACCGCTTGTGGCAGGACTGACACTCGGTCAGCGGGTCGACGAACGCGTCGAGGTGGCCGGAGGCGGCCCAGACGTCCCGGGCGAGGATGACCGCCGAGTCCAGGCCGACGATGTCGTCACGCTGCTGGACCATGGTCCGCCACCACTGCCGGCGGACGTTCTCCTTCAGTTCCACGCCGAGCGGACCGTAGTCCCAGGCTGACCGGGTGCCCCCGTAGATCTCGCTGGACGGGTAGACGAAGCCTCGACGCTTGGCGAGACTGACGATGGCGTCGATACGGTCGGCTGGCATGGTTACCTCCTACACCGGCTGGCGGCCGGCGGGGACAGAATCGGAACGGTCAACAGGTTCGGAAGGGCTCGGCGAACAGCGGTCGGTACGGCGAGGCCGGCCCGACCGTTGCCGACGGTGGTCGGTGACGGTGGCGGATCGGGCAACGTGCGCACAACGGTACGACTCCGCACCCCACCCAGGTCCAGCAGATTACTCCACCAACCCGGCGTGACCCGGGACAGGTTCCGCGCCCGACGCCCTCCTAGCCGATCTCGCAGATCGCCAGACCGTCGACCGGGTCCTGTTCGAGCAGGACGTGAAGCTGGTCCTGGCCGCCCTGGACGTAGGTCACGTCCACCGGCACCCGCAGGTCGTTGCCCACCAGCACGTCACCGACCTGGAACGAGGCGATCTCCGGCTCGGCTCCCACCCGGCGGGCGAACTCCGCCGGTGACTCCCGCTGCTTGGTGGAGTCGCAGAGCAGGTTGTACGCCTGGTTGAACTGGTCGTCCTCGATGGCGTCGAGATAGTCGGTGACGACCGCCCTGGCCTGTTCGTTGACCGCCTCGGTGCTGGAGACCAGCAACCCGATCAGCGCGGCACCGCCACCACCGCAGACCAGCAGCACGGCGAGAGCGGCGACCCCGATGCCGAGCCACAGCCGTACCGTGCGCCCCTCGGTCGGCGGTGCGGCGAACGGCGGCACGGCGCCCGGGCCGGGCGGTGGCCCAGGTACGCCGGGCGGGACAGGCCCCGGACCGGTCAGAACGGGCGACCCGGGCAGCGCCGAGGAGATCCCGCCCGGCCCGGTCAGAACGGGCGACCCGGGAACGCCCGGTGACACCCCCGCGACGCCGGCGCCCGACACGCCCGGCGGATTGCCGAGCCCGGCCGGCGGCAAGGGGCCAGGTTCGACCGGCGGTCGGGCGGCGCCGGAGCCGGCCGGCGAAGATCCGGCTTCACCGGCCGTCGGCGACGACGCGGAACCACCGGGCGGTCCGGGAAAGGTCATGCCGGCAAGCGTAGTGCCCGGTCTGTCACCGGCTGGGGTCAGCGGCACGGTCGCTGCGGGCCACCTGCACCGGACCATCCGGCTCGGCGCTGGCCAGCGTCTCGTACGCGGACGGCTCGTCGAGTGACTCGGCGAGCAGCGGGGTCGCGTGGATCTTGACATCGAAGGCGCCCAGGGCGCGCCGGTAGGTGCCGACCGACTCCCACTCGGTGACCAGGCACCAGTGCGTGGGGTCGTCGAGGGCCCGCAGCAGTTCACCCCGGCGGTAGCCCGGCCGGGCGGCGAGTACGGCCAGCGCGGCGTGCGCCCGCTCGGTGAACCCGACCGCCGCCTCCTCCGCCACCACGAACCGGTTTGTGACGAGCACCTGTGCCCTCCTCGGCTGAGCCGCCGACCGAAAAGCCGCGGATGGTGTCATCGGTGACAGCACGCCGGTCGGAGCATCGAGATCTCGTAGAGTCTGTGGGATGCAGCGTACGCAGCGCGTCCTGGTGACCCGCCTGGCCCGGGTCGGTCCGACCACCGTGTTCCTCGTCGCGTTGACGCTCGTCCTGGTCGCCCTCTTCGCTCCGGGGATCGTCGGCGGGGTGCTGCTGCTGGCGCTCGCGGGGTTGCTCGGCGTCCTGCTCGTGACGAGCTGGCCGGTGCAGACTCCGGGCACCCGGTTGGTCCGGCTGGTGCTGCTGACGCTGCTGGTCGCATTCGCCCTGATGAAGATCGTCTGAGCGGATGAACCACCAGCCCGAGCGTTTGGTCGATCAACCCGAGTGCATGATCCGTCGGCCCGACCAAACCTGAGACGTTCTCATGCAAGCATGCGTTTTTGACAATCATTCTCATTGTCGCGGAGAGTGGATGACATGCTGATCCGCTCTGCTCCCCGTACCGTCGCCCTCGCCGCCGCCGGCCTGCTCGCCCTGGCCACCGCCACGGCCTGCGCCGACGACGGCTCCGGCAACGACCCCGACCGGGTCGACGTCGTCGCCGCCTTCTATCCCCTGCAGTTCGTCGCGGAGCGGATCGGCGGAGACGCCGTCCGGGTGACCAACCTCGTCAAGCCCGGTGCCGAACCACACGACCTCGAACTCAACCCCGGCCAGGTCGGCCAGATCAGCGACGCTGACCTGGTGGCCTATCTCGCCGGTTTCCAGCCCGCCGTGGACGAGGCCGTCGAGCAGCAGGCCGGCGACCGGGCCTTCGACGTGGGAACCGTGCAGCCCCTGCTGGATGCCACCGCCGGGGGCCACGAGCACGAGGGTGACGGCGAACACGAGGGTGAGGGAGCGGGCGAGGAACACGAGGAGGCGGCCGGCCAGAAGGACCCGCACGTCTGGCTCGACCCGACCCGGCTCGCCACGATCGGCGACCGGCTGGCCGAGGAACTCGGCGCGGCGGACCCGGACCGGGCCGCCGACTTCACCGCCCGGGCCCGCGCCCTCCGCGCCGACCTGGAGACCCTCGATTCCGAGTACGCCAAGGGCCTGCAGACCTGCCAGCGGCGTGAACTGGTGACCAGCCACACCGCCTTCGCATACCTGGCCGAGCGCTACCACCTGGAACAGATCGGGCTCAGCGGGCTGAGCCCGGAGGCCGATCCGCCGGCCGCCCGCCTGGCCGAGATCGCCGCCGAGGCCCGGGAACACCAGGCCACCACGATCTTCTTCGAGACCCTGGTCAGCCCCAAGGTCGCCGAGACGGTGGCCAGGGAGATCGGCGCGAAGACCGCCGTACTGGACCCGATCGAGGGCCTGCAGCCGGGCAGCACCGGTGACTACCTCTCGGTCATGCGGGACAACCTGGGTGCGATCAGGACGGCGTTGGGATGCTCATGACCGAGCGGAGCGAGGTGGGGACATGACGGAACCGGTCATCACGGTCGAACATGGGGCGGTCGCCTACGACGAGCGTCCTGTACTCCGGGACATCTCCCTCACCGTGGCCCCCGGCGAGGTCGTCGCGGTACTCGGCGCCAACGGCTCCGGCAAGTCGACCCTGATCCGGGCGATCCTCGGCCTGGTACCGCTGAACGCCGGCACGGTCTCGCTCTTCGGCACCCCGCAGCGCCGGTTCCGGCAGTGGCGGCGGATCGGGTACGTCCCGCAGCGGCTCGGCGCCGGCAGCGCCGTACCGGCCACCGTGGCCGAGGTCGTCGCCGCCGGCCGGCTGGCCCGTCGGGGCGTACTGCGCCCGGCCGGAGCCGCCGATCGACGGGCGGTCGCCGAGGCGCTTCGGGCGGTCGGGCTGAGCGACCGGGCCGGCGACCCGGTGACCACCCTCTCCGGCGGTCAGCAGCAGCGGACCCTGATCGCCCGGGCCCTGGCCGGGCAGCCGGAGCTGCTCGTCCTCGACGAGCCGACCGCCGGGGTCGACTCGGCGAGCCAGGACGCCTTCGCCGAGGCGCTGCGCGGGTTCGTCGCCGATGGCGGGACGGTGCTGCTGGTCGCCCACGAACTCGGGCCGCTGGCCACGGTGATCACACGGGCGGTGGTCGTACACGAGGGGAAGATCGCGCACGACGGCCCGGTGCCGGAACCGGCCGGGCATCACGCGGCGCCCGGTCACGAGCACGTCCACCCGCACGCGCCGGACGACCCGGTGGGGATCTGGGGAGCACCGGCATGAGCGAGCGCAGCGAGGAGGTGGCATGAGCCTGTTCCAGTACGACTTCATGATCCGTGCCCTGGTCGGGGCGCTGGTGATCGGGCTGACCGCCCCGGCGCTCGGGATCTATCTGGTGCAGCGGCGGATGTCGTTGATCGGCGACGGGGTCGGCCATGTGGCGCTTACCGGTGTCGGGGTCGGGCTGCTGTTCAACACCTCCCCGGTGCTGATGGCGGTCCTGGTGTCCGCGGTCGCGGCGGTCGCCATCGAACTGATCCGGGAACGCGGCCGCACCTCGGGGGACGTCGCGCTCGCGTTGATGTTCTACGGCGGCATCGCCGGCGGGGTGATGCTGGTCGGGCTTTCTGGCAGCCGGAGCAACGCGAACCTGATGGCGTACCTCTTCGGGTCGCTGACCACGACGTCGCCGCAGGATCTGACGGTCATCGTGGTCCTGGCGGTGGTGGTGCTGACGACCATGCTGGTGCTGCGTCCGGCGCTCTTCGCGATCTCACACGACGAGGAGTACGCCCGGGTCTCCGGCCTGCCGGTCCGGGCCCTCAACCTGCTGCTCGCGGTGACCACGGCGGTGACCGTCACGATCTCGATGCGGGCGGTCGGGCTGCTGCTGGTCAGCGCTCTGATGGTGGTGCCGGTCGCCACCGCGCAGCTCTTCTCCCGGGGTTTTGTCGCCACCATGGTGACCGCGATGGGGATCGGCCTGGTCGCCTCCGGATCCGGGGTGTGGCTGGCCGGGACCGCGAACACCGCGCTCGGGGCGACCATCGTGATCCTGGCGATCGCCATCTTCCTGCTGGCCGCGGTCGGTACGGCGGTTCGCCGGGCGCTGGGGCGGCGGCGGGCGGTGCCGTCCGGTCGGCCAACGCCGGTGGTCGAGCCGTGCGACGTGGTCCTCGAACCGGCCCCCGCCCCGTCGGGCCCACCGGTTGACCTTGACCGGCCCGACCACGCGACGGCCCACCGGTAGAATTGGTTACCGTTACGGGGTGACGAGCACGAACGCCTACGAGGCCTACGCCGGCGCCGGAGAGCTGCTTCGTGCCCTGTCCGCCCCGATCCGGCTGGCCATCGTCAGCGAACTGGCGAACGGGGAGCGCTGCGTCCACGAACTGGTCGAACAGCTCGGCGCGCCGCAGCCGCTGGTCTCCCAGCACCTGCGGGTGCTACGCGGCGCCGGGGTGGTACGCGGTTCCCGACGCGGTCGGGAAATTGCCTACTCCTTGGTCGACGAGCACATCGCGCATATCGTGGCGGACGCGGTCAGCCACTCCGGGGAGGCATCGTGAGTGGAACACTCCGGCAGGAGGGCGAGATGACGGGGGCAGAGGGCGGCACCGCGGTCCGCAACACCCGGCAGCGCAGCGCGGTCAGTGCGCTGCTCGCCGAGGTCGAAGGTTTCCACAGCGCCCAGGATCTGCACGCGATGTTGCGCAGTCGCGGCGAGCGGGTGGGTCTGACCACGGTCTACCGCACCCTGCAGGGGCTGGCGGACGCGGGCGAGATCGACGTGATGCGCCCGCCGGGCGGCGAGCACCTCTACCGGCGGTGCAGCGAGGGGCACCACCACCACCTGGTCTGCCGGGCCTGTGGCCGGACCGTCGAGGTGGAGGGGCCGGCGGTGGAGAGCTGGGCCGAACGGGTCGCCGCCAAACACCAGTTCACCGACGTCAGCCACACCCTGGAGATCTTCGGCACCTGCCGGGAGTGCGCGAACCGGTAACGTGAGCCACCCTGGGCGGCATGAGGATCTATGCCGACCGTGTCCCGACCGCCGCCCGCCAACTCCTCACCGACCTGCTCGTCGTCGTCTGGGTCTACCTCTGGATCCGGGCCGCGATGTGGCTGCACGACCTGGTGCAGCGGCTCGCCGTACCCGGACAGAAGCTGGAGGGGGCGGGCGGCGGGTTGGCCGACAACCTCGCCGACGCGGGCGGCAAGGTCGGCCGGGTCCCGGTGGTCGGTGACGAGCTGACCGCCCCGTTCGAACGGGCCGCCGACGCCGCCCGGGCGATGGCCGACGCCGGACGTGACCAGCAGGAACTCGTCGGCGACCTGGCGCTGGCACTGTCGTTGGCGCTGCTGGTGTTCCCGCTCGGGCTGGTGCTGTTCGGTTGGCTTCCGCTGCGGCTGCGCTGGATGCGTCGGGCCGCCGCCGCCCGGGCGTTGCGGTCTGCGCCGGCCGGCCGGGACCTGCTGGCGCTGCGTGCGCTGGCCACCCAGCCGTTGGGCCGGCTGACCCGGATCGACCCGGACGTCGCGCAGGCGTGGCGGCGCGGCGACGACGCCACCGTCGAGGCGCTGGCCGCGCTCGAACTGCGCACGCTCGGCCTGCGGCCCACCCCGGCACGTCGCTGACCTGGCGTCGGTACCGCCACCGGTGCCGTTTGTCGCCAACGGCACGACGGATCCATGCCATGATCGTCAAACGAGGAGGCGGACGCGCGCCGTCGTACCGAACAGCCCGGACCTGGCGAGGAGAGCAGTGACCGACCTGACCCGCACCCCCGACGACTTTCCCCGCCGCCCGCTCGGCTCGACCGGCCTGGCGGTCACCCCGGTCTGCGTCGGCGGCGGCCCCCTGGGCAGCATGCCCGCCCTCTTCGGGTACGACGTCAGCGCCGAACGCGGCACACAGACCGCACTCGCCGCCCTCACCGGCCCGTTCAACTTCCTCGACACCGCCGCCGGCTACAGCGACGGTGAAAGCGAACGGCGGATCGGCGCGGCACTGCGCCGGATCGGCGGTGTGCCGGAGGGTTTTGTCCTGGCTACCAAGGTCGACCGGGACTTCACCACCGGCGACTTCTCCGGCGAGCAGGTACGCCGGTCCGCCGAGGGGAGCCTGGAACGGCTCGGCCTGGACCACCTGCCGCTGGTCTACCTGCACGACCCCGAGCACATCAGCTTCGCGGAGGGGATGGCCCCGGGTGGCCCGGTGGAGACGTTGCTGGAGCTGCAGCGGGAGGGGATCGTCGGGCAGCTCGGGGTGGCCGGCGGTCCGGTGGCACTGATGGCGGAGTACCTGCGTACCGGACACTTCTCGGCGCTGATCACGCACAACCGGTGGACCCTGGTGGACCGGTCGGCCGGGGACCTGCTCGACGAGGCGGTCTCGCTCGGCGTCGGTGTGGTCAACGCGGCACCGTTCGGCAGCGGCATCCTGGCGAAGGGTCCGGCGCAGTTCACCAAGTACGCCTACCGGCAGGCCGACGAGGAGGTGCTGCGCCGGATCCGGGCGATGGAGGAGGCGTGCGCCACGCACGGCGTACCGCTGGCCGCGGCGGCGCTCCAGTTCTCGCTGCGGGACCCGCGGATCACCTCCACCATCGTCGGGGTGTCCCGGCCGGAGCGGATCGCCGAGAGCGCCCGACTGGCCACCTGGGACATTCCCGAGGAACTGTGGGAGACCCTGGCCCCGCTCACCGCCCCGAAGGAGTTCTGGATCTGGTGACGGCCGACGCCGTCCCCACCACCCCTCCAGGGGAGTCGCGGGCCTCGACCGCGGGGATGTACCAGGGCACCGCTGACCGAGGGGACGGTGCGATGGCGGAACAACGACGGAGGTGGTCGCCGGTGCTCGTGGCCCTGGTGATCGGACTCCTGTTCCTGGTCCTCTGGTTTGTCCTGCTGACCACTGTCGACCTCGACATCGGGTTGGGGGCCGTGCTCGCGGGCACGGAGGCCGGCGTCCTCGCGGCTGCTGTCTCCAGCGCCGTGGCCCGACGACGGAACTGACTCCGGGGCCGGCCTCCGCCGGCCTTCGCCTCGGAGGGGGCGGGTTTCCGGCCCCCTCCGTTCACCTCTCCTGGTCGGGCGGCGGGATCCGGCGGCGTACGTCCTCGGTCTCCGACAGACCGGGCTGCCAGGTGGTCACCCAGGGCTGGTCCGCCTCCGGGGTGACGATGCCGTCCTCGAGGAAGGCGTACCGGCCGGCGAGGATCCGCTTCGCCGCCGAACCGTCGACCGGGTCGGTGTTCTCCCACAGGGCCCGGAACAGCGCACCGACCCGTACCTCGGCCTGCCGGCAGAACAGGTCGGCCAGTTCGACACCCTCGGGCCGGCTCTCCCGTTCGGCGTGTGCTCGTACGCAGACCGCCGACATCGCGAACAGTTCGGCGCCGATGTCGACGATCCGGCCCAGGAACGCCTGCTTGCGTTCCATTTTTCCCTGCCAGCGGGACATCGCGTAGAACATGGACCGGGCCAGTTTGCGGGAGGCGCGTTCGACCTGCCGCAGGTGCCCGGCGAGCGGGCCGTAGTCGGCGTACCCGGTGGGGTTCTGGCCGCGCCCGACCGCGAGGGTCGGCAGCCACTTCGCGTAGAAGACGCCGGCCTTCGCCCCGGCTCGGACCTTGCGACCCAGTTCGGCGGCGGGGTCGATGATGTCGCCGGCGACGGAGAGGTGGGCGTCGACCGCCTCCCGGGCGATCAGCAGGTGCATGATCTCGGTGGATCCCTCGAAGATCCGGTTGATCCGGAGGTCACGCAGCAACTGCTCGACCGCGACCGGACGTTCGCCCCGGGCGGCCAGCGACTCGGCGGTCTCGTAGCCGCGGCCGCCCCGGATCTGGACCAGGTCGTCCACGATCCGCCAGGCCATCTCGCTGGCGTAGAGCTTGACCAGCGCCGCCTCGATCCGGATGTCGTTGGTGTCGTCGTCGGCGAGCAGGCAGCAGAGGTCGAGCATGGTCTCCATGCCGTACGTCGTCGCGGCGATGAACGCGAGTTTGCCCGCCACCGCCTCGTGTTCGCCGACCGGCCGACCCCACTGCACCCGCTCGGCGGCCCACTCCCGGGCCACGTTCAACGCCCACTTGCCGGCCCCGACACACATCGCCGGCAGCGACAGTCGTCCGGTGTTCAGCGTGCTCAGCGCGATCCGCAGGCCCTTGCCCTCGCCGCCGATGACGTTCTCGGCCGGTACGAAGACGTCGTGGAACCGGGTGACGCTGTTCTCCAGCCCACGCAGCCCGAGGAAGCTGTTGCGCCGCTCGACGGTGATCCCCGGCGAGTCGGCCTCGACGACGAACGCGGTGATCCCGCCCCGCCGGTCCGCCGTCTTCGGCACCCGGGCCATCACCACCAGCAGGTTCGCCACCGTGCCGTTGGTGGCCCAGAGCTTGACGCCGTTGAGCCGGTAGCCGGCGCCGTCACCGGTCGGTTCGGCGGTGCTGCCGAGCCGGGCCGGGTCCGAGCCGACGTCGGGTTCGGTGAGCAGGAACGCCGACACCTCGCCGGCGGCGAGCCGGGGCAGGAAGCGCTGCTTCTGCTCCTCGCTGCCGAACATCTTCAACGGCTGTGGCACGCCGATCGACTGGTGTGCGGAGAGCAGTGCGCCGATCGCCGGGCTCGCCGACCCGGCCAGCATCAACGCCCGGCAGTAGTGCAGATGCGACAGCCCGAGGCCGCCGTACCTCTCGTCGATCTTCATCCCGAAGGCGCCGAGCCGGGCCAGTCCCTGGAACACCTCGTCGGGGATCCGGGCGTCCCGCTCGATCGCCGCGCCGTCCACCTCGGACCGGACGTACGCGTCGAGGCGGCCGAGGAACTCCTCCGCCTTCGCCGCCCGCTCCGGGTCGGATCGGGGCCACGGTTCGATCAGGTCGAGCCGGAACCGGCCGAGGAACAACTCCTTGCCGAAGCTCGGCTTGCGCCACTCCGACTCCCGGGCCGCCTCGGCGACCTGCCGGGCCTCCCGTTCGGAGACCTGACCGCCCTCCCGGGGCGACGAGCCGACCTCCTTGGGCAACGGTCCGATCCCGTCGCCGCCGGCGGCCGGAGTGACGGCGGTCTCCGCCGCCGTCCCAGAGCTGTCGGGCTCTCCCGCCGCCGACGTGTTGTGCTGCGTCGTGGTCACGGCACACCCCCTGACGTGTAAGGAAGGGCCCTGCCAACGCTTCTGGTCGAGGAAGGCCCCCTGTTAACGCCTGCAAGCAGTAGGAACAAACGCTACTCCGGCTTGTTACCCGGCGGTAGCTAGCGTTATGCCGGTACGGGGGAAACCTCGCCACTTTGGACATGTCGACCGGTCCGACAGGAAGCCGATCATGCCGGTTCAGGCGTCGCGCACCTGCTCGGCCGCGTACTGCACCCGCCGGCGGTACTCCACCCACCACGCCGGGCCGACCGCCGGCAGGTTGCTGGCTTCCTGCAGCATCCCCGCCTTCCCGTCGACCAACTCCCGGACGATGTCCGCGTGGCCGGCGTGCCGCTGCGTCTCGGCGACCACGTGCACCAGGATCCGGTGCAGTGTGACCTCGTTGCGGTCCTTCGGCCACCACGCCACCCGACCGACGGCGTCCAGGCCGAGGGTGTTGATCGTCGTATCCGCGTGTGCCCACACCCGCCGGTAGAGCCCGACGATCCACTCCCGTGACTCGTCGGCGGTGGCCCACATGTCCCCGTTCGGCTCGGTGTGGTCGGTCAGCCACGGCAACGACTCGGCGAACGGCCGTCCGAAGCAGTCCCCGAAGTAACCCGCCTCGACCGTGGCCGCGTGCTTGACCAAGCCCAGCAGGTTGGTGCCGGTCGGGGTCAACGGGCGACGGATGTCGTACTCGGCGAGGCCGTCGAGCTTCCACAGCAGCGCGTCACGGGCACCCTGGAGGTAAAGGTGCAGGTCCGCCTTCGGATCCGATTCCATCATGACAAGCAGCCTGCCACCGGGTCTGACCTACGCCGTCACCGACCCACGCCGTCACCGACCCACGCCACGCGGCGCGGCCGAAACAGCCAGCCCGACGGCGCCCAAACGGGCAGGCGGAGCAGCCGGCCGCTCCGGCGGCGGTTCAGTGCGTGGAGTCCTCGGGTGCCGGGATGGCCCGCAACTGGTTCAGGGTGTACTTCGCCACCCGTTCCACCAGCTTGATGCCGTTCTGCTGGCTCTTGTGGTGACCGGAGAGTACGACGACCAGCCAGTCCCGGTCCGGTTCGGTGATCCGGCCGATGCTGTTGACCTGCCAGAGCCCGTTGTCGACGTCGATGGTGTCCCAGCCGTTCTTGACGTAGCTCGCCGTGGCGTCCTCGGTGGCGGCCGCGGTGATCCCCCAGTCCTGGGTCTCGTCGACGTCCCCCATCAGGTCGAGCAGGTAGCTGCGGCTCTCCTCGGTCAGCGGACCCTCCGGATCCATGATCGCCTTCAACAGTCGGAGCTGGTCGGCCGCGGTGGTGGTGGTCATCCCCCAACTCGCGTTCGGCTTCGTCTCCTTCAGGCCGAGGGTCTTGTTCGCCGCGGTGAGCCCGGTACGGTAGCCGATGGCCTGATACAAACCGGTCGTGGCGTTGTTGTCGCTGAGCGTGATCATCGCGCGGGCGAGTTGCCGCTCGGACCGGGTCAACGCCCGGTCCTGCTCCTGACGGCGCAGCAGCAACGCGGCAAGAATGTCGACCTTGACGATGCTGGCGGTCTGGAAGCGCCGGTTGCCGACCGTGACCTCCAGGCCGGTCACCTGGTCGCGTGCCGCGACGGTGACCCGGTCGCCCGCGTCCCGCAGGTACTTCTCGATCTTCGATCGGGCGATGCCCCGATAGTCGGGAGTCGGGGTGGGCGGGGTCGGTGGCGGGAGCGGCGGCCCGGACGTACCGCTGGCGCCGTCCTCCCACCACCGGGTCAGCCCGCTACCGACAACACCGACTCCCAGTAGCGCCGTGGCACCCGAGAGAAGGATTTCCCTACGACCGACACCTCGCCGCCGCGACCGGCTAGCCAAGAAGATCCACCAACTTCTCCGCCGTCTCGTACACCTGCCACCCGTCCATGGGACCCGGCACGTTCAGCGTCGAGAGTAAATCACCCCGACGTACGGTCAGAAAGAGGGTGAACCGTTCGGGTGCGCCGGGAAGCTCGATCGTCCCCGCACCAGCAGGCCCTCCTCGGCCCGCATCCGGCCGTCGTCGAGCACGGCGAACGAGACGGTGCCGCCCCAGGCCGTGTACCGGAAGCAGGTGCGGACCACCCGACGTACGTCGTCCAGCGCGCGCACCACCCATCCCGTCTGGCACGCCTCGACGACGTGCATCGCGGCCTCCTGTGACGATTCGTGCTGGTAGCGGCGTTGCATGGCATTCCGGCGATGCCGCCGGGCGGGGCAGTCCGCGTCCCGGTACGCCGGGCAGTCCGCCTGCGACCACGGCCAGGGTGGCACCTCCGACGGCAAGCCGCCCTCCCGCCATCCCGGGCTTAGTTGACCGGAGGCCGGCAGGGCCGTCCGGAGCGTGTCGCCAGACGGGCCGTCCACGGCGGCCGACGTACTCACCGCACCGACAATATGACTCTTCGTGACCGGACTGCTCCCGGCCGGTCCCCCGCCCCCGCTGCGGCGACGCCGTGTCCGGGCCGGTACCCACTCCCCGCCGTGCCTGGTGGTCCGTCACACCCCTGGTACGACGATGGGGGCCCGCCACGTTGCATGACGTCGACCACTCGTCGGGATCGAGGTTCACCACGGCACAGCCGACGGTCGTACCGCCGGATCGGGCCGGACCGGGCCGCCGCCCGCGGACGACGTCCGGTGCGGGCCGGTGACCGGCTTGGGCCGGCCGACCAGGTACCCCTGGGCGAAATCGACCCCGTAGTCCCGGAGCAGGTCCCGGATGGCCGGCTCCCGGACCTGCTGGGCCGCCGTCCGGATGCCCAGCTCACGGCAGGTCTCGACGACCGACCGTACGGCCCGCCGGTGCGGCCGGGAGAGGTGGAGCCCGGAGGTCAGTTCGCCGTCGAGCCGGACCAGGTCCACCGGAAGGTACGTGAGCGCGTCGACGTCGGCACGTCCCGGATCGAAGTCGTCGAGAGCGAGTTGACAGCCGAGCTGCCGCAGGCCGTGCGCGAAGTCCACCGCGCTGGTCAGGTCTCCGGTCAGCGCCGCCTCGCTGATCACGAAGGTGAACTGGGCGGGGTCGACGTCGTGCCGACGCAGCTGCTGTTGCAGATGTTCCAGCAGTTCCGGGTCGCCCGGCGACTGGTCGGAGAGACTCACCTGGTAGTGCGAGGTACGGGCGCCCCGGGCGACCAGCTCGACGGCATGGTCGACAACCCAGCGGTCCAGTGGTGGGACCGCCGCGCCGGCCGGCCCCGCCTCGTCAACCGGTCGCGCGGTCCCGGCCGGCCCCGCCTTCCGGTGGCGCGCGGCGCCCTCGTCGACGAGCCGGAGCAGGATCTCCTGCCGGGTGATCTGGTTCAGCCGCAGGTCGAGGATCGGCCGGGTGTGCAGGGTGAACCGGTGTACAGGTGGTGGCACCGGCGCGGCGCCCGCCGTCCGCTCCGTCCCGCCGGCCGCCTCTCCGGGTGCGACGCAGTCGACCCCGGCCACCCGGGCCAACCGCCAGGCGGCCTCGGCGTCGAGCAGCACGTCCAGGGCCCGACTCCCGTGCCGGCCCGGATAGCGGATCAGACCGGCCCAGGCGTGCAGACGCAGCCGGTTGCGGCCGAGCAGGAAGGACTGGTGGCGAATCCCCGCGACCACCGCCTCGGCGACCGCCCTGGCCGCCCCGAGCGTGGTCCGGTGCATCAACACCCCGAACTCGCCGGGCGCGGTACGGCCGCAGAGGTCACCGCGACGGATCGCCCGCCGCACCACCGCGCCGACGGCGGCGTCCAGCCGGTCGTGGTCGTCACCACCGGCGAGGTCGGGGTGCACCGGGTGGACCCCACTGGTGTCGGGATAACCCGATCGGGCTCCGGCCCGGACCGGGCCGACCGGGGCGACGGCCACCACCAGCAGTACGCCCGGGCCGGCCCGCCGGGCGGCGTCGATCTCCTCGACGAACCGTGGCCGGCTGAGCGGTTCGTCGCCCGGGTCCCGAGCGGTCAGTTCGGTCCGTACGGTCTCCCGACGTCGGGCCAGCCGGACACGCTCCTGCCGGGCCAGCTCCGCCTCGGTGACGTCCTGCCCGGTGGCGACGATCCCGGACGGGCGGTTCCGCTGGTCGACGACGATCTCGACCAGCACGGAGACGTACCGGATGACCTTGTCCGGCCGGACCACCCGGAAGGTCGTCTCGCGGGCCGTCTCGGCTCGCCAGGCGCTCTCGACGGTCCGGCGGGCGTCCGCGAGGTCGTCCGGATGGATCAGCCGGGCGAGCAGGCCCACCGACGGTCGAACCGTGCCCGGCGCATAGCCGAAGACCAGCGACATCTCGTCCGACCAGCGCAGTTCGCCGTCGGACCGGTTCCACCACAGGCTGCCCAGCTTGGCCAACTGGGCGGCCCGGCTGATCCGGGCCGCCTCGTCGACATCGTCGGCCAGCGGATCGCGTACGTCGACATCGCTGATCGGGTCGATCCCGACAGACTCGGCACGTTGGTACTCCTGCTGGACCCGCCGGGTCGCCCGGCGGGCCCGGGCCCGTTCCAGTTCGCTGAGGCCACGATCGCCGGCCAGGGCGAGAACCTCGTCGAGGTTCACGACCGTCCGTCGCCCTCGGCGTGCCCCGTCCGCTCGGCGACCTCCCGGAGCCGGCGCCGGGCCTGCCGCCGGTAACCGCGGGCGGTGCGGTACGCGACACCGAGCACCCGGGCGATCTCGTGGTCGGACCAGCCGTCGAGAGCCAGTGCGAGAACCTCCGCCTGGCGCGGCGGCAACTGTCGCAGCCACCCCCGGAGCACTTCCCGCGCCACGGCGGCCGAGCCGTCGGGTGGCTCGTCCGACGCTCCGGCCGGCGGCGTACCCGGCCCACCGGGCTCCACCGTCTCCCCCGGTTCCGCCGCGCCGCGCCGCCGGACGATCAGCAGCCGGTGCCGGGCGGTCTGCACCACCCAGGCCAGCGGCTTGCGGTAGCCACGGATCTCGTGCCACTCGGCCCGGGCGGCGACAAACGCCTCCAGTACGGCGTCCTCGACCACGCCCGGATCCGGACACTGGTGGAGCAGGAAACGCTCGACCAGTACGAAGTTCTGTTGGCAGAACTCCTCGAAGCTGGCGTCCAGGTCGACCTCGCCCCGGTCCCCCAACCGGGTGTCGACCCGTACCGCCGCCTTGCCGCCGTCCCCCCTCACGCCGTCCCGCCCCCATCTGGTCCGAGCCCCGCTCCCCCGATCGGGCCCGCTACAGCTGCCGCCGGTTCCCCGGTCGACAACCCCCCCTGCAGGTGATCCATTCTCGCCTCTCGCCTCCATAGGTGTGGTTCCGCGTATAACTCTCCGTCAATGACGGGGATGTCGGCGGCGACGCGCGGAGGTCAGGATGACGATGATCAAATAGACGACGTCCACCTGCGACACCTCGGATGATCGGTCAATGGAGAAAACCAGATCATACGAGCATAGGTACTGTCCAGTATGGATCGCGGAGAGTAGTACTTTTCTGTTCCGGGATGTTACCGGCCCCGGCCCGCGTTGTCAGGCAGGCGAATCCGGCTCGTCACCTCCATCGACAGACCCCCACACCGGGGGGTCGGCGCGGCGGGCGGCCGACTCAGGCCCCGACCACCTCGTCGCGGCCGGGAAACTCGTCGTCGCCGTCCTCGTCGTCGGGCTCACCCCAGTTGCGTCGCAGCCACGGCAACGCGACCCAGAAGGTCAGGAACCAGGCCCCGGTCAACCCGCTGAGCACAAAGGCCACCCCTCGGGGCAGGACGAAGTCCGTGATCAGCAGGACCGAGCTGACCATCGCGATCAGCATGAAGGCCAGACCGGCGGTCGCCACGGCGTGCGCGAACCGGACCAGTTCCGGCTTGCGCCCCTGCCGGAAGAGCGCCCGGTGGAAGGCGACCGGCGAGATGATCAGCGCGGTCGCGGCGGCCGCGGCGATCAACGCGACGATGTAGGTGTCCTTCTGGAACTGGGTGGCCCGGGGAAAACCGTTGCTGAACGGCAGGGTGAGCAGGAAGGCGAAGAGGATCTGGACACCGGTCTGGGCCACCCGCAGTTCCTGGAGCAGGTCGGTGAAGTTGCGCTGCCAGCGCTGCTTCTCGGTTTCGACGCTCACCCGGCCACCTCCGCTGCCACCGCCGCGTTCGTCCGGCGGAATCAAGTGCGGAGCAGTGTGCCCGGCATCGACGTACCCGAAACGCGAGGCCGGTTCGCGCGGTTTGGGCTCCTTCGGACGGTTCGGGCTGTGGTAGCCGGTTCGGCTCCTGCGGGCGGTTCGGTCCGCGGTTGCCGGTTCGCCGACGGTGGTTGTCGGCTCAGGAACCGAGATCCGGCCGGAACAGGGCCAGCGCGGCCCAGTCCAGCGGCCGCACACACGCATGTCGTGTCGGGCCTCGGGCGCCGGGTCCGTGACGTCGGACCCGGCGCCCGCTCACGCCCCGCGCCGGATCCGGCCCGCGTACCGGGCCTCCAGCACCTTGTTGTGCTCGTCCCCGGCGGGAATGTTGGCCGACAGGTAGACCGGCGGCGTCTCCCCCGCCTCGACCAGCCGGGCCACCACCTCGACCGTGATCTGCTGGGCGAGCAGCGCGGCGGTGATCGACGAGACCGCGCCGACCGCGCCGCCGCCGGGCAGCGGCAGCGTCGCGTCGCCGTACGGGGCACCGTTGTCCAGCACCACGTCGGCGAGGTCACCGAGTCGGCGACCGGACGGATGCCGGGACGGCACCCCGGCCGAGTGCTCCGCCGAGGTGATCGCGATCAGCGGGTGCCCACGCTCCTTCACCAGGGCGGCGAACTCGACGATGGTGCCGTTCACCCCCGAGTTGGAGGCGATCACGAAGATGTCCGCCGGCTGGACCGGAGCCAGTTCCAGCAGCCGGCGGGCCACCGTGGGGTCGCGCTCCAGGGTCGGGCCGAGGACGTCGGCCGGCGCACCGCCGTAGAGCACCAGGTCACGCAGGGCGATCCGGTTCGTCGGGACCAGTCCACCGGCCCGGCCGGCGATCTCCATCGAGAGCGCCTCCGAGTGGCCGGTGCCGAACGCGTGCACCACCCCGCCGGCCCGCAGCGCCGCGCTGACCAGGTCGGCGGCCCGACGTACGTTGTCCCGCTGCTCAGTCGCGACCCGGGTCATCAGCCCGGTCACGACCTCCAGGTAAGCCTCGGCGCTCAGTGTCACCGGTCCCGTCCCTTCGCTCCACCGTTGATCATGCGGCCGGTGCCGACGATGCCACGCCCGGCCCGGAAACTCACCTCGTGTCGGTGATCCGGGCCAGTACGGCGTCGGCGAGCGCCTGCGCCGCCGTCTCCGGAACCCAGTGCCCGACCCCGGTCAGTGGCACGAAGCGGTAGTCGCCGGTGACGAACCCGGCGCAGTTCCGGGCCGCGACCGGGCCGACCGCCATGTCGGTGTCGCCCCAGACGAAGGTGGTCGGCACCGCCACCGGCCCGGTGCCGACCAGTGCCTCCGTCGACATCGCCCGGTACCAGTTCAACGCGGCGGTCAGCGCGCCCGGTTCGCGCATCGGGGCGACGTACCGCTCGATCCGGTCGGAGGGCAGCCCGCCGAGCATCCGGCGCAGTGCCGCCGCGTCGTCCGCGAGCAGCACCCGCTCCGCCTCGCCGGCCTGCCGGAACAACTGCATGTACGTCGAGCGGGCCTGCTGGTCCGGGTCCTGCGCGATCGCGGCCCCGAACGGGGCCGGATGCGGTACGGAGACCGCGGTCAGGGTACGGACCCGGTCCGGATGGTCGGCGGCGAGCCGCCAGGCGACCGCCGCACCCCAGTCGTGCCCGACCACGTGCGCCGACGGTACGTCGAGCGCGTCGAGCACCGCCACCGCGTCGGCGACCAGTTCGGGCAGCTGGTACGCCGACACCTCGGTCGGCCGGGCCTGCGGCGAGTAGCCCCGCTGGTCCAGGACGAGGGTGCGCAGCCCGGCCGCGTGCAGCGTCGGCAGCAGGTCGTCCCATTCGCCACCGTGCTGCGGGAAGCCGTGCAGCAGCAGGACGGCCCCGCCGTCCGCCGGCCCGCCGGTGTGCAGGTCGAAGGTGAGGTCCCGGACGGTGATCCGCATGACCCGAGCCTAGTCGTGGCTATCGGCGCAGACGGATCCGGTGCTAGCGTTCGCGAAACAACCGCACATCCGACAGGGGAGCGCGCAGCGCTGAGAGTGTGGGCCGACCCGCCCGCAGACCCTCGAACCTGATCTGGGTAATGCCAGCGCAGGGAGTTCGGTCACGTCTCCAGCCGCGTCACGGTCCGGGACCCGGGCCGTGACGCGCGTTCCGCCCCTGGATCGCCGAGCGACTGGGAGGCAGTACACATGAAAGAGTCCGGCAGCACACGGTGGCGCACCGTCGACATCGTCGTCGCCTCGGTCATCGCCGTCGCCTTCGGCGTCATCTTCTGGGCCTGGAACCTGGTCTGGGGCGCCACCGAGGGGGCCTTCACCTTCTTCCCGCCGGCCCAGGCGGTCATCTACGGCGTCTGGCTGCTGCCCGGGGTGCTCGGCGGCCTGGTGATCCGCAGGCCTGGAGCGGCCCTGTACTGCGAGTTCCTCGCCGCGTTCGTCTCGGTGCTGCTCGGCAGCCAGTGGGGCACGATGGCCATCCTGCAGGGTCTCTTCCAGGGTCTCGGCGCCGAACTGGCCTTCCTGGTCTTCGGCTACCGCTTCTTCCGGCTGCCGGTCGCGGTGCTCTCCGGCGCCCTGGCCGGGCTCGCCGCCGCGATCTTCGACCAGATCCGCTACTACGCCGGGTACGACTTCGCCTCGGTCCGGCTGCCGTTCTTCGTGATCACCGTGGTCAGTTCGTTGATCATCGCGGGTGCCGGCGGCTGGGCACTGACCCGGGCGCTGGCCCGGACCGGCGTACTGGACCGCTTCCCGGCCGGCCGGGACCGGGCCGCGGTCTGAGACCGGTCGACCGCACGGCGGAACGGACGGTGTCCCGGTGAGCGCGGTCGACCCGACGACGCAACGGACGGTGCCCTGGTGAGCGCGGTCGAGCTGCGCGGCTTCGGCTGGCGGCACGCCGGGCGCCGGGCCTGGGCGGTCCGTGACGTCGACCTGCGGATCGAGCACGGCGAACGGGTCCTGCTGCTCGGCGCCTCCGGGGCCGGCAAGAGTACCCTGCTGGCGGCGCTCGCCGGGCTGCTCGCCGAGGACTCGGGTGAGCAGACCGGCAGCGTCGAGATCGACGGGCTGGACCCACGCAAGGCCCGGGAGCGGGTCGGCATCGTCTTCCAGGATCCGCAGACCCAGCTGGTGATGGCCCGGGCCGGGGACGACGTGGCGTTCGGCCTGGAGAACCGGGGCGTGCCGGCGGCGGAGATCTGGCCCCGGGTCACCGAGGCGCTGGACCGGGTCGGTTTCCCGTACCCGGTGGACCGGCCGACCGCCGCGCTCTCCGGCGGTGAGCAGCAACGGCTCGCCCTGGCCGGGGTGCTGGCGCTGCGCCCGGGGCTGCTGCTGCTCGACGAGCCGACCGCCAACCTGGACCCGGCCGGCGCCGCCCTGGTCCGGGGCGCGATCGGCGCCGCGTTGGACGCCGACACCACACTGATCCTGGTCGAGCACCGGGTGGCGGAGGCGCTGCCGCTGGTCGACCGGGTGGTCGTCCTGGAGCCGGGTGGCGGGATCCGGGCCGACGGGTCCCCCGCCGAGGTCTTCGCCACGCACGGCGCCGAGCTGGCCGCCGCCGGGGTCTGGGTGCCCGGCCCGCCGCCGGCACCACGCCGCTCCGGCGCCGCGGCCGGGGCGGTGCTGCTCGCCGCCGAACGGCTCGGCCTGCCGCCGCGGCTGGCCCCGACCGACCTGACCGTACGCACCGGCGAGGCGCTCGCCGTGCTCGGACCGAACGGAGCCGGCAAGTCGACCCTCGCGCTGCTCCTCGGCGGCCTGCTCGACCCCGGCACCGGCACGCTGCGGGCCACCCCGGCCCTGGCCGACCGGTACGCGGGCCGCCCGCCGCACCGCTGGCGGGCACCGGTGCTGGCGCAACGGATCGGTTCGGTCTTCCAGAACCCGGAGCACCAGTTCGTCACCGGCACGGTACGGGCCGAACTGGCGCTCGGCCCGCGCCGGGCCGGTCGCCCCGAAGCCGAGGTGACCTCCATCGTGGACGACCTGCTCGCCCGGCTCCGGCTGGACCGGTTGGCCGCCGCCAACCCGTACACCCTCTCGGGTGGGCAGGCGCGGCGGCTGAGCGTGGCGACGGCGCTGGCCACCGCGCCCCGGCTGCTGATCCTGGACGAGCCGACGTTCGGTCAGGACCGACGGACCTGGCTGGAGCTCGTCGACCTGCTCGCCGGGCTGCGGGACACCGGACACGGCATCGTCGCCGTCACCCACGACCCGGACTTCGTGGCCGCCCTGGCCGACCGGACCCTCACCCTCGACCCACCGCAACGTGATCTCCTCGACACCGCGGTACGGGGGCCGCGATGATCCCGTACCCGACGGTTCCGACCTCCGCCGCGCCGCTGGCCCGACGCAACCCGGTGGCGAAGCTCGCCGCCGCGCTGCTCTTCTCGGTGCCGCTGCTCGCCACCCTCGACCCGTTCGTCCCGGCCCTGGCCATCGGAGTGGAACTGCTGGTCGCGCCGCTGTTCGGCGTCCCGTACCGGCTGCTGGCCCGACGGGCCCGGCCACTGCTGCTCAGCGCGCTCGGCATTCTCGTCACGATGCTGTTCTTCGCCGCCGATCGCTCCGGTGACGTCCTCGTCTCCGCCGGTCCGCTGCTGGTGACCACCGGGGTGCTCAGCACCGGTCTGGGACTGGCGCTGCGGGTGATCGCGGTGGCGCTGCCCGCGGTCCTGGTCGTCGCCACCACCGACCCCACCGATCTCGCCGACGCCCTGGTGCAGAACGCCAAGGTGTCCCCCCGGTTCGCGATCGGCGCCCTGGCCGCGTTCCGGCTGGTGCCGTTGCTCGGCACGGAATGGCGGATGATCAGCATGGCCCGCCGGGCCCGCGGCGTGGACGCCGGGCGCAACCCGGCGACCCGGCTACGACTGTTCGGCTCGACGGCGTTCACCCTGCTGGTCGGGGCGATCCGCCGGGGCACCCGGCTGGCCACCGCGATGGACGCCCGCGGCTTCGACTCCGGTGTTCCGCGTACGTCGGCCCGCCGGCAGCACTTCACCGGGGCGGACACCGTCCTGGTCGTCGGGGCGCTGCTGCTCGCCGCCGGAATCCTGGCGGCCAGTGTGGCGCTCGGTACCCACCGCCCCCTGATCGGCTGAGCCCACCGCTCGGCGGCGACGGCCCAGGTCGAACCATCAGTACGGTCGCATGTTCGCATAAGTGCCCCGAGCAGGCCATCTGTTGTTTGCCGAGGTAGGCGAGATTGATCAGCTGATCAGATTCGCCAGTCGATGGAGCAACCGATGGGCCACGGCCACCCGCACCACCACCACGACCACAGCCACGACCACGACCACGACCACGCGGTCGGCGGCGACCTGCCCGCCGCCCTCGACCCGACCGTACCGGAGACCGAACTCTCCCCGGCCGATCGCTCCCGACGCAGTTTCCTGCGCAACGCCGGCCTGCTCGGCGCGGGCACCGCGGCCACCGTCCTGGCGACGCCGGAGCTCGCGCACGCCCACGGTAACGGCGGCGACACCGGACACGGCGGCGACAAGGAGCCGAAGGGCGGCTTCCACTGGCTCGCCGGCGACCACCACATCCACACCCAGTACAGCTCGGACGCCCAGTACCGGGTGATCGACCAGGCCCGGCACGCCCGCGGCCACGGTCTGGACTGGATGGTCGTCACCGACCACGGCAGCGTGGCGCACGCGAAGATCGGCGTGGAGAAGGTCAACCCGGACATTGTCGCGGCCCGGGAACAGCTCAAGGACCTGCTGATCTACCAGGGCCTGGAGTGGAACATCCCGGCCGCCGAGCACGCCACCGTCTTCGTCGCGCCGGGGCGCAACGAGGTCGCCGTGCTGAAGGAGTTCGAGAACGCGTACGACGGCAGTGTGAAGAACGCCGGTGGCTCGTCACCGGCCAACGAGGCGCTCGCCATCGCCGGCATCAAGTTCCTCGGCGAGCAGGTCCGTCGGCGCCGGGTCGACGGCGCGCTCTTCCTCGCCAACCACCCGGCCCGGCGCGGCATCGACTCCCCGCACGAGGTGCGAGCCTGGCGCGACGCCGACCCCACGGTGGCGATCGGCATGGAGGGTGCCCCGGGCCACCAGGCGGCCGGCCTGCCCCGGCCGACCGCCGGCCGCAACCGCGGCTACTACGACAACGGACCGTCGGCGGACTCGTTCGCCGGCTACCCGCTGGAGAGTTACCGCACCTGGGGCGGCTTCGACTGGATGACCGCGACCGTCGGTGGCCTGTGGGACAGCCTGCTCGCCGAGGGCAAGCCGTGGTGGATCAGCGCGAACTCGGACTCGCACGTCAACTATCTGGACACCTCGCAGCGTGGGCCGGGCAGCAACTTCGACCTCAACGGCCGGCACGACGACCCGGTGTACGGGCCGCTGCTCACCGACGCCGGCGACTACTGGCCCGGCCAGTACAGCCGTACCCACGTCGGCGCCGCCTCGTTCAGCTACCGGGCGGTCATGGACGGGCTTCGGGCCGGTCGGGTCTGGGTCGACCACGGCGGCCTGATCAGCGGTCTCGACGTACGTGCCCGGGTGGCCGGCGACCGGCGGCCCGACTCGGGCACCCCGCTCGGCGGCGTGCTGCGGGTCAAGCGCGGCACCCGGGTCGAGCTGACCATCGACATCGACCTGGCCAACACGCCGAACTGGTCGCAGTTCGTCCCGGTGCTGGGCCGGGTCGACGTGATCGCGGGCCAGGTCACCGGCCCGGTCGCCGACCGGGACACGTTCACCGCGCCGACCGCCCGGGTGGTCAAGTCGTACGAGGTGGGCAAGGGCACCGGACGGGTCTCGTTCACCTACGCCTTTGGCCGGGTCGACCAGCCGTTCTACGTCCGGCTCCGGGGCACCGACGGCAACCGGACCGCCCCCGGCCTGATGGGGGCACACGTCGACCCGTTCGGTCCGGCGCTGGACATCGCCGGGGACGCCGACCCGTGGAAGGACCTGTGGTTCTACGCCAACCCGATCTGGGTACTGCCGAGCTGACCCGACCGGTGATCGGACTCAGCTTCGGGCACCGGACCGTCCGGGAGGCCGAGCACTGGCTGCACGAGGTGGTGCGGCCGCTCGGCCTTCCCGGCCTGGTCGCCTGTACCCATCTCACGCAGCACCCCTTTCCACACGTCGCGATCAGCCTCTCCACCGACGGGGAACCGCCGGCCGGGCTCCTCGCAGGCGTACCGGTGGAACTGGTGGTGGCCGGCGAGCACGCCGCCGCCGAGCACTCGACCCGGCGGTCCGGCCGGGCGGTGCTCTTCCCCGGTGTGGCACGGCTGACCGGCGTACTGAGCGTCGACGAACTGCTCGCGGCGAGCGCCATCGAGCGGGTGACCGCACTCGGTGGTGTGCCGCCGGCCGGGGACACCCTGGTCGAGACCCGGGACTTCGTACGTCCACTGTGGGCGGAAGGCCGGCTGACACTGGTCACCACGCCGGTGGCCGGCGGCCGGATCGGACCGTTCGAGGTACCCGAGCCGACGCCCTGCTGCGCGGACCACTGAGCACGGCAGGCGGGCGTTGCACCGGGCAACCCTGTGACGGCCGGACGGACCACCACGGTCCGTCCGGCCACCGGATCTCCCGACCTGGCGTACCTGACGGTTAGGCTTCACCCGTCGGTATCGGAGGCCCGGTCATGAAACACGTCGTACTCGGACTGCTCGCCACCGGGCCCGCCCACGGGTACGAGCTGCGCCGACGGTACGACGACCTGTTCGCCGACGCCGGCGTCGAGGTCAACATCGGACAGATCTACGTCACCCTCGGCCGGCTGGAACGCGACGGCCTGGTCAGCCACACCACCGAGTCCGGCGGCGACCGGCGGGACCGCAAGGTCTACCGGCTCACCGAGGACGGCGCCGCCGAACTGCGCGACTGGGTCACCCGGCCCTCGGACACCCCGCTGGTGAAGCCGGACGTCCTGCTCCGACTCGTCACCGCCCGCCTCGCCGCCGTGCTGCTGCCCGACGTCGACCCCACGGCGGTGATCACCGACCACCGGCAGCGCTGCCTGCAGGCGCTGCGGGACCTCGACCGGCAGGCCGCCCGCACCAGCGGCACGAGCGTCGGCGGTCTGCTGGTGCAGGCGACCGCGCTGCACCTGCAGGCCGAACTCCGCTGGCTGGAAGCGTGTCAGCGACAGCTCGCCGAGATCGAGCTGACCACCTCGGGGAACGGAGGCCACGATGGCTGACCCGGTGCTGCGCGCGGCCGGGCTGACCCGGACCTATCGGCACGAGGCGCGGGACCGGACCGCCCTGCGGGACGCCTCGATCGAGGTCGGCCGGGGTGACTGGGTCGCGGTCACCGGGCCGAGCGGCAGCGGCAAGTCCACGTTGCTCCACCTGCTCGGCGGACTGGACCGCCCGGACCGGGGCGAGGTGTGGCTGGCCGGGCACCGGTTGGACAACCGTTCCGAGAGTGGCCGGGCCCTGCTGCGCCGCCGACACGTCGGCTTCGTGTTCCAGTTCCTCAGCCTCGTACCGACGATGACGGTCCTCGGGAACGTCGAACTGCCGCTGGTGCTGCAGGGTGTCGGACACCGCGACGCCCGACGCCGGGCGCGGGAGGTCCTCGACGAACTCGGGGTCGCCGACACCGCCGACACGGTACCCACCGCCCTCTCCGGCGGTGAACAGCAGCGGGTGGCGCTGGCCCGGGCCGTCGTACACCGGCCTGACCTGCTGCTCGCCGACGAACCGACCGGGGCGCTGGACTCCACGGCCGCCGGGGTTGTCCTCGATCTGCTGCGGCGCCGGCACGCCGACGGGCAGAGCATCGTGCTGGTCACCCACGACCACCGGGTGGCGGCCGCCGCCGACCGGGTGGTCACCATGCTCGACGGGCGGATCGCCGACGAACGGAAACTGGCCGAGCCGGCCGGCGAACCGACGTACGCCCACCTGCTCGACCTGGACGGCTGACCGGTGGCCGCCGTCCTCCGCCTCGTCCTGGCCGGCGTCCGGGGCGGCAACCGGGCCACCGCGCTGGCCGCCGTCGTCGTCGCGGCGCTGGCCACCGCCGGCATCGTCGCCGGGCTGTCGGTACGGGACCAGGGCGGTCCACGGGTGGACCGGCTCTACGTGGAGGCGGGCCGGCCCGACCTGGTCGTCTACGGCACCCCGGAGGCGCTGGAGACGGTCCGCCGGGACCGGGCCCTCGCCGACTCCTCCCCCGTCGTCCGGTACGTCGCCGCCACCGTCGCGCTGCACGCCGAGCCGGTCGACGCCCGGGTCGACGCCCTGTCCGGCCCCGCTGCCACCGGCGGCAACCCGCCCGGCCGCGCGCCGACCGTCGACGGCCCCGACCCCGGTACGGGCGCCGGCCCCGGCCGGCCACTGCTGCGCACCGGACGCTGGCCGGTCCCGGGCGCCACCGACGAGGTCGTCTTCGACCGGGCCGCCGCCACGGACGCCGGGATCCGGGTCGGCGACCGGGTGGAGGTGACCGTCGCCGGCCGGCCGTACCCGCTGACCGTGGTCGGTACCGCGATCGACCTGACCGACTGCTTCCACCCCGACTGCGACCCGATCCGGCTCTTCGTCGACGCCGCCACCCTGTCCCGACTCGCCCCTGCCCCGGGCGACACCGACACCGGCGCCCCGACGTCCCCCGACCCGACCGCCGGCACCCCGACGTCACCCGCCCCGGGCCGGTCCGGGGCGCTGCTCGTCGGCCGGCTCACCGATCCGGCGGACGCCGAGGCGGTGGCCGCCCGGCTGCTCGCCGACGGTCAGGTGACCGGGGTGCAGACCTGGGCGGACACCCGGGACGACATCCTGATCCGGGACCGGATCTTCGGCGCCTCGCTCGCCGGGTTCGGCCTCTTCGTCCTCGTCGCCGCCGCGTTCGTGGTCGCGGGTACGGCCACCGCCCGGCTGCTCGTCCGACGGCGGGAGATCGCACTGCTCGCCTCGGTCGGGTACACCGGACGACAGCTGGTCGCCGGACTGGTCGGTGAGATCGTGCTGCTCGGTACGACGGGGGCGCTCGCCGGCGGGATCGCCGGCAGTCTGCTCGCCCCCTACCTCCAGGTCGGCCTGACCAACCCGCTCGGTCGGCCCGCTCCCCGGATCGCACCGCTGACCCTGCTCGGTGCCGGCGTGCTCGTCGTCCTGATCCTCGGGGTGGCGACCGGGCTGCCGGCGCTGCGGGCCGCCCGGCAACCCGCCTCCGAGGTGCTCCGGGACCGGCCACCCCGGGCTGTCACCCCGGACCGGGTCGCCCGACTGCTCGACCGGCTCCGGCTCGGCACCACCGTCCGGTACGGCATCGGCGCGGTGCTGGTCCGCCCCGGCCGTACCGCCCTGACCGCCGGGGCGGTCGCGGTCGCGGTCGCCGCGCTCGTCGTCGGCGGCGGTTTCACCGCCACCATGGACCGGCTCGTCGCCGAACCCGCGTACACCGGCGACCCGTACGACGTGGTGGTCGCGCCGGCGTCCGGCACCGACCCGCAGCGGCTGGTGGCGGCCCTCTCCGGGATACCGGAGGTAGGGGGCTGGTACAGCCAGACCGACCGGCGGGCGCTTCTCGGCGACCGGACGTTCCTGTCCCGGGCGGTCGGCGGCGACCCCGACGACGCCGGGTTTGTCGTCCGGGAGGGTCGACCGTTGCGGGCGGCCGGTGAGGCGCTGGTCGGCTACGGCCTCCTGCACCGCCTCGACCTGCGGGTCGGCGACACGGTGCCGGTCCGGGTCGACGACATCCCGCTCACCCTCACCGTCGTCGGCTGGTACAGCGAGACCGAGGACACCGGGGAGGTGCTGCTGTACCGGGCCGAGCAGCTGCCCGGGGTGCCGCCCGACGCCTTCCTGGTCAGCGCCCAGCCGGAGGGTACGCCCGGGGCGCTCGCCGCCGTACTCCGGGACCGGCTCGGCACGGACGCCACCGTCCGGATCCGGGCGTCCGACCCCGACGAACTCGGCACCTTCACGGTGGCGGTACGGCTGATGGCCGGCCTGCTCCTCGCGGTCGGTCTGGCGCACCTCGGCACCGGACTGCTGAGCGGGGCCCGGGAACGGTCCCGGGCCCTCGGCGTACTACGGGCCGTCGGCTTCACCGTCCGGCAGACCGTCGGACAGGCCGCCGCCGGTGGCGCCGCGCTCGGGCTGCTCGCCGCGAGCGTCGGCCTGCCACTCGGCCTGGTGGCCCACCGGCTGCTCGCCGACCGGGCCACCATCGGGATGGGCGCCGGCCCGGGCCTGGCCGAGGCGCCTCCGCTGTTCCTCCTGCTCGGGACCGTTCCCGGCACCGTGCTGGCCGGGGCGGTCGCCGGGGCGCTGGCCACCCGGCGACTCGCCCGACGCGCCGCGTCCGAGCTGGTGCGCTGGGAGTGAGCCGGACCGCTCAGCTACGCCGGAAGGCGTAGCGGCGGGCCGACCCCGCCCCCTGGCCGCGTCCCATCCCGGAGAAGCCCGCACCACCTCGGGGAACCGGTCCGGTGGTCGGTGCGGCCGGCCGGCTCGCGGCCGGCAGCACCGGCCGGGCCGCCTCTGACGACTCGGCCACCGCCGCGTCACCGGCGCCGGCCGACGTCGGGCCCGCCGACTTCCCACCAGCCAGCTGATCGCCGGCCAGTTCCCTGCCGGTCGGTTTGGTGACGGTTGCGGACTTCCGCCCACTCCTGGTCTTTCGCTTGGCCGCCATACGGCGCCTCCTCGTTGGTCTCAGGACCGCCCTGCGGCGGTGGAACGACGGGACAGTGCCCCGGGAAGGTCCTGTGTCCTGAGGATGCCGTGACGGCGGAGAGTGCCGAACTGGCGGGAGGAAACGGACGCCCGGAGCGCACAGACCACGCGGCAAGCGGCAAGCGGCAAGCGGCAAGCGACAGTGGCAAGCGGCAGCGCGGGTCCGGCTCTGCTGAAGGGGCGTCAGTTACGCATGGAGCCACAGTAACCGGCCGGGCCGGCCGGCGCAGCCCGTTTTCGCCACGCACCGCCGACTGAGTCTCCGGGCCGGCCCGGAGACTCAGACCCGGGACGTCTCCGGGGCGACCGGGTTCGGCAGCGCCCCGCCGAATCGCCGGTCCCGCTGGGCGTACAACTCGCAGGCGTACCAGAGGTGCCGGCGGTCGAAGTCGGGCCAGAGCGTGTCGAGGAAGATCAGCTCGGCGTACGCGCTCTGCCAGAGCATGAAGTTGGAGGTGCGCTGCTCGCCCGAGGGCCGCAGGAACAGGTCGACCTCCGGAACCTCGGGGTGGTAGAGGTACCGGGCGATCATCTTCTCGTTCACCTTGCCCGGATCGACCCGGCCGGCGGCGACGTCCCGGGCGATCGCGGCGGCGGCGTCGGCGATCTCGGCCTGACCGCCGTAGTTGACGCAGAACTGCAGGGTCAGCGTCGAGTTGTCCCGGGACATCTCCTCGGCGGTCTGCAGCTCCGAGATCACGCTCTTCCAGAGCCGGCCGGCCCGGCCGGACCAGACCACCCGGACGCCGAGGTCGACCAACTGGTCCCGGCGCCGTCGGATCACGTCCCGGTTGAAGCCCATCAGGAAGCGGACCTCGTCCGGCGAGCGCCGCCAGTTCTCGGTGGAGAACGCGTACGCCGTCAGGTAGGGGATGCCCAGTTCGATCGCGCCCTCGATGGTGTCGAAGAGCGAGTACTCGCCCTGCTCGTGCCCCTTGGTCCGGGGCAGGCCCCGCTCCTTCGCCCACCGGCCGTTGCCGTCCATCACGATCGCCACGTGTCGGGGCAGCGCCTCGGCGGGCAGCGCGGGCGGCCGGGCACCGGACGGATGGGGAGTCGGTGGACTCGGCTGTCGACGGTTTCCCCGGCTCAACGCTCGACTCACTGTGTTTCCCTCGCTCCGTCCCGCACGCCGTTCGATCCTCTGTCGACCAGCGGCAAAGAGCGTAACCCCCGCTCCAGATGCCACTGCAGGTGTGCCGCCACCAGACCGCTGCACTCCCGGCGGTGTGCCGGCTCGGCACGGTCGGCGATCCGCCAGTCCCCGGAGGTGAGCGCGGCCATCAGCTCGATGGTGGCGGGCGCCGGATGGGCGGCGCCGGGCGGTCGGCAGTCCGGGCAGACACAACCCCCGGCCGGTACGGAGAACGCGCCGTGCCGCCCCGGCGTGCCGCAGACGGCGCAGGCGACCAGAGCCGGTGCCCAGCCGGCCAGCGCCATGCCCCGCAGCAGGTACGCGTCGAGCACCAGGGTGCTGGCGTGCTCCCCGTCGGCGAGCGCCCGCAACCCGCCCAGGGTCAGTTGGAACAGCCGCAGCGACGGCTCCCGTTCCACCGGGGTGAGCCGTTCCGCGGTCTCCACGATCGCGCTGGCCGCCGTGTACCGGGGGTAGTCGTCGACAAACCGCTTGCCGTACAGCTGGATTCCCTCGACCTGGCTGATGCTGTGCAGCGAACTGCCCTGCTCCCCCTTCGGGTCACCGGCGAGCTGCAGGTCGACGTGCCCGAACGGCTCCAGCCGGGCCCCGAACCGCGACGTGGTCCGCCGTACGCCCCGGGCGACCGCCCGGAGCCGGCCGTGCCGGCGGGTCAACAGGGTGATGATCCGGTCCGACTCGCCGAGTTTCTGGGCGCGCAGCACCACCGCGTCGTCGCGGTAGAGCTGGCGGCGGTACCCGGGCATCCGCCCATTGTCCCCTGCCCGCCGGAGACGATCACGGGCCGGTCCGGGCTGAGTGTCGCCGGTTCGGGCTCAGGGTCCGGCTCAGGGTTGTGCTCAGGGTGCTGTCCTGACCTGGATCATGGGGTTACCCGGATGTCCAGCCCGCCCCTACCGCCGTAATCTGCGGACATGTCAGTCCACCGCACCACCCTCGCCGCAACCGCCGGAGTCGTCGCGATCGCCACGCTCGGCGGATGCTTCCCGAGCAACCCGCTCACCGAGCACCGCGTCGAGTTCCGCGACACCGAGCAGACCACGATCACCGAGATCCGGCTCTCCCCCGGGGCCGGGGACCTGACCGTACGGACCGCGCCCGACCAGAAGGACGTCGGCATCAACCGGATGGTGCGCTACCACTCCGGCGGCTCGGACAAGGCGACGTACCGGATCGAGGACGGCGTCCTGTACGTCGACACCGACTGCGGCCAGCGGTGCAGCGTGTCGTACGACATCCTCGCCCCGCAGGGCGTGACGGTGCGCGGCGAGAACGGCTCCGGAAACGTCACCCTGACCGAGGTGGCGGCGGTGGACATGACAGTCGGTTCCGGCGAGGTCACGGTCTCCGGCGCGACCGGCACGGTCCGGGTCGAGACCGGATCCGGCAACATCGACCTCAGTTCGGTGTCCGGGGAGGTCACCGCCCACGCCGGCTCCGGCGACGTCGAGGGGCGGGAGCTGGGCGGCGGGCGGCAGGTGCGGGTGGAGACCGGCTCCGGAAGCATCGACCTGTCCCTGGCCAGCCCCGGATCCGTCCAGGCCCGGGCGTCCAGCGGTGAGGTCGAGTTGTCCGTGCCCGCCGGCAGCTACCAGGTACGGACCAGTACCAGTTCGGGCACGGTGCACAGCGACGTACCGAACGACCCGGCCGCGACGGCGGTGCTCGACGCCAGCACCGGCAGCGGCGGCATCACCATCCGACAGCGCTGAACGGCCCTCGGGAACGGTCCTGGCCGCGCGTGCTCACACGTCGAGCCGCTGCCGCAGCTTCTCCCGCATCCCCGCCGGGAGGTGCGGCACCGACAACAGGCGGGGCAGCAGCTCGGGCTCACGCGTCCAGGCCCGGAACCCCTCGGCGACGCTCACCCCGTGTTCGGGGCGGTCCAGCACCGTCACCCCGTCACCGGCCCGGACCTCGCCCGGCTCCACCACCCGCAGGTAGGCCCCCGGCCGGGCCTGCTCGGTGAACCGCCTGACCCACTGCGGTTCGGCCATCTTGAGCTGGAACGTGGCGCACGGGATGCGGGCGAAGGTGACCTGCAGCACCAGCGTCTCGCCGATCCGCCACCGCTCGCCGATCACCGCGCCGTTCACGTCAAGTCCGACCGTGGTGAGATTGTCGCCGAAGATGCCACCGGGCAGGTCGCGGCCGAGCTCCGCCGCCCACCAGTCGTAGTCCTCCCGGGCGTACGCGTACACCGCCTGGTCGTCACCGCCGTGGTGGGCCACGTCGAAGATCTGGTCGCCGACCAGCCCACTGCCGAGGCCGGTGGTCTTCGGGCCCGGCGCCCGGACCGGCACCGGCCCGTCGACCGGCTGCTTCCGGATTCCGGTGACCCCGACCCCCTTGGCGCTGTTCGGCTCCGGCACCGCCAGGTTGACCGACAGAATCCCGCCCATCCGCACACCCTTTCCACTGGTCCCCGGGAACGGTACGCGGTCCAGTGCCGCCCGCCGAGCGGATTTCGGGTGGTCACCGCCGCCCGCCGAGCGGATATCGGATGGTCAGTGCCGCTCACCGAGCGGATATCGGGTGAACTGCGCCCCGAGCAGCCCGTTGGTGCCGACCTCGTCCGGCAGCGGTCGGGCCCGGTCGGCGTACGGCTCGGCGTCGTCGCGCGGCTCGTAGCCGATCTCCCGCCCCTCGGTCAGCGACCACCACCGACGGCTGTTCCGGCTGACGCCCCAGAGCACGCGGAACCCGGTCGCGCCCGTACGCAGGCAGACGTCGACCAGGCGCGCGCAGTCGTCCGGGGAGAGCCAGCCGTCGAGTCCCCGCAGCCCCGGCGGCTCCGGGAAGCAGGCCCCGATCCGCAACGCGAAGACGGTCATCCCGAACCGGTCCGCGTAGAGACTGCCGAGCGACTCGACGGCCGCCTTGGTCCAGCCGTAGTAGGAGTCCGGTCGCGGTGGCACCCCGGACGGCACCCCGTCCGGCCCGATCGGCGCCACCACCCCGGGCGGCTCCGGGCTGCTGTCAGGCTGGCGGTAGAAACCGGCGGCGTGGATCGAGGAGGCAAGTACGACCCGGCGCACCCCGGCCGACCGCGCCGCCTCCAGCACGTTGCGGGTGCCGGTCACGTTGACCGTCAGCAGCCTTTCCCAGGTGTCCTCGGTCGGGATCGCCGCCAGGTGCACCACCGCGTCCACGCCGGCACAGGCCGCCGCCAGCGCCGCCTGCTCGGCCAGGTCGGCCCGGACCAGCTCCACCCGCTCACCCGGACCGGCCGCCTCCTGGTCGACGACGTCGAGCAGGCGCAGGATCCGGTCCGTGGCGGCGAGCCGCGGCCGCAGATATCCGCCGATCCGGCCACCCGACCCGGTGACCAACACCCGTTCCGGCACGTCTACCGCCCCTCGCCGTGACGACGACCCCGCCCCGGTCGGGTTGGGGGCGGATCGCCCGCGTCGGGATCAAGCCTGACCGCCCAGAGCGGGTGATCGGCCCCCAACCCCCACCCGGAACCGGCTCAGAAGCCGAGCTTGCGGAGCTGCTTCGGATCCCGCTGCCAGTCCTTCGCCACCCGCACGTGCAGGTCGAGATAGATCCGGGTGCCGAGCAACTCCTCGATCTGCTGCCGGGCCCGGATGCCGACCTCCTTGAGCCGGCTGCCCCGGGCACCGATCACGATCGCCTTCTGGCTGGACCGCTCGACGTACACGTCGGCGTACACCTTCGTCACCCGGTCCTCGGGAATCATCTCCTCGACCACCACCGCGATCGAGTGCGGCAGCTCGTCGCGGACGCCCTCCAGCGCCGCCTCCCGGATCAGCTCGGCAACCAGCACCTGCTCCGGCTCGTCGGTGAGCATGTCGTCCGGGTAGAGCTGCGGAGACGGCGGAAGATGACCGGTCATCACGTCGACCAGCGTGTCGACCTGGTGGCCGGAGACCGCGCTGACCGGCACCACGTCCGCGAACTCGCCCAGCTCGCTGACCGCGAGCAGCTGTTCGGCCAACCGCTTCCGGTCGACCAGGTCGGTCTTGGTCACCACCGCCAGCACCGTGGCCTTGAGCTCGGCGAGCTCGCCGGTGATGAACCGGTCGCCCCGGCCGATCGGCTCGTCGGCCGGGATGCAGAGGCCGATCACGTCGACCTCGCTCCAGGTCTGCCGGACCAGGTCGTTGAGCCGCTCGCCGAGCAGCGTACGGGGCCGGTGCAGGCCGGGGGTGTCCACCAGGACCAGCTGCGAGTCGGGCCGGTGCAGGACCGCCCGGATCACGTGCCGGGTGGTCTGCGGCTTGTTCGAGGTGATCGCGATCTTCTGGCCGACGATGGCGTTGGTCAGGGTCGACTTGCCGGCGTTCGGGCGGCCGACGAAACAGGCGAAGCCCGCCCGGTAGTCGCCGCCTGCCTGGCGGTTCGCGGTCACTCGACCACCGTGCCGAGCACGGTGCCGTCCGGGGCGGCCACGTGCACGGGGGCGTCGGTCGACAGGTCCCGTACCGCGGCGTGCCCGGCCCCGTCCAGCGTGGACGCCTCGGTGACCACGGCGGCGGCCTCGAGCCGGGTGGCTCCGGCGGCGACCGCCGAGGCGACCGCCAACTGCAGCGCGGTGATGGTCAGCGACGGCAGCGACACGCTGGCCGCCGCGTAGGTACGCCCGTCCTGGTCGCGGACGGCCGCACCCTCGACCGCGCCGATCCTGGCCCGGGCTCCCCGGGCCAGGACCACCAGCTTGTTGTCCTCGGCGCTCAACTCGACCGCCGGTGGCGCGGTCGGGGCGGGGGACGACTCAGGCATCAGCGGGTTGCCTCTCCTCGGACCGGGAGTGTTCCTCCCGGGTCGGTTGTGCCGCCCGGAACTCGGGATCGGTACGGGTCTGCTGGTCGGGGTCCCGGTCGCCGTCCCGGTCACGCGAACGGTCCGGGTCCCGGTCACGCGAGCGGTCGTGGTCCCGGTCGTCGGTCTCGGTCACCCGACGGACCAGTACGGAGTCGATGTGGTTCCGCCGACCTGTGGTGCCCTCGGCGAGCAGCCGCAGGCCGCCCACCTCCGCCTCGGCCCCGGGGATCGGCACCCGGCCGAGCGCCTGGGCGAGAAGTCCACCGACGGTCTCCACCTCGTCGGCCGGCAGCTCCACGTCGAACAGTTCGCCGAGGGTCTCGACCGGCAGCCGGGCGGTGACCCGGACCTCGTTGTCGTCGAGCCGCTCGACCGGCGGCCGTTCGACGTCGTACTCGTCGGTGATCTCGCCGACGATCTCCTCCAGAATGTCCTCGATGGTGACCAGGCCGCCGGTGCCGCCGTACTCGTCGACGACGATCACCATGTGGGTCCGGGCCGCCTGCATCTCGGAGAGCAGGTCGTCGACCGGCTTCGACTCGGGCACGAAGGTAGCCGCCCGCATCACCTCGGCGACCGGCCGCTCCTCGCCGTCCGGGGCACCGCCCCGGGTCTGCCGGATCACGTCCTTGAGGTAGAGCACGCCGAGCACGTCGTCGACGCTCTCCCCGATCACCGGGATCCGGGAGAAACCGGAGCGGAGGAAGAGCACCAGCGCCTGGGACAGCTTCTTGTCCGCCTCGATCCAGACCATCTCGGTACGCGGCACCATCACCTCGCGGACGATGGTGTCGCCGAGCGCGAAGACCGAATGGATCATCTGCCGCTCGCCGTGCTCCACCACACCGCGCTGCTCGGCCAGGTCGACCAGCTCCCGCAACTCCACCTGGGTGGCGAACGGGCCCTCCCGGAACCCCCGGCCGGGGGTGACCGCGTTGCCGATCAGGATCAGCAGCGAGGCGAGCGGGTTCAGCACCCGGCCCAGCCAGCGGACCACCGGCGCGGTGACCCGGCCGACCGCGTACGCGTGCTGCCGGCCGATGGTGCGCGGCGCGACACCGACGACCACGAAGCTGACCACGGTCATCGCGCCGGCGGTGACCAGCGCGGCGGTCACGCCGGCGCCGAAGGTGTCGACCGCGACCAACGCGACCAGCACCGTCGCGGTCAGCTCGCAGAGCAGGCGCAGCAACAGCAGCAGGTTGATGTGCCGGGCCGCGTCGGTGGCGACGATCTGCAGGGTACGGGCCCCGCGTACGCCGTCCCGGGCGAGTTCCCCGGCCCGGGCCGGGGAGACCGCGCCCAAGGCCGCGTCCGCCATCGCGACGATCCCGGCGAGTACCACCAGGGCGGCGGCGAAGAAGATCAGCTGCAGGTCGGGCAGGCCGGTTGCCGGGGAACCGGCCGCGGCCAGCGGGGCGGACGGGAGGCCCACCGCGCCGGCCAGGGTGGCTAAGTGACCGGGCATCAGTGGGCCCGGGTCGCGCGCCAGCCGTCGAGGAGGCGGGCCTGCAGTCCGAACATCTCCCGCTCCTCCTCCGGCTCGGCGTGGTCGTAGCCGAGCAGGTGCAGCACACCGTGCACGGTCAACAGGTGCAGTTCGTCGGCGGCCGAGTGCCCGGCGGTGGCGGCCTGCTTGGCGGCCACCTCCGGGCAGAGCACGATGTCGCCGAGCAGCGCCGGCTCGCCGCCGTTCACCTCACCCGGCCCGTGGTCGACACTGCCCTCGTCCATGGGGAAGGCGAGGACGTCGGTGGGTCCGTCCCCACCCATCCAGCGGTGGTTGAGTTCGGTCATGTAGTCGACGTCGACGAGCAGCACCGACAACTCGGCCAGGGAGTTCACCCCCATCTCGTCGAGGGCGTACCGGGCGACGGCGAGCACCGCGTCGGTGTCGACGGGCGTACCCGACTCGTTGGCGATCTCGATGGACAACTTGTTTCTTTCCTCTGCTGCAGTCAGCGGCGGCGGCCGGCCCGGCCGCCGTGGGCGGTACGGCCCGGCACGGCGTGCACGCCCTGGCCCTGCTGGGACTCCCGTTCGGCGTCCCAGCGGGCGTACGCGTCCACGATCTCACTCACCAGCCGGTGCCGTACGACGTCGGAGCTGGAGAGCTGGGCGAAGTGCACGTCGTCGACGCCGTCCAGGATCTCCCGTACGGCACGCAGCCCGCTGGTCGTCCCGCCGGGCAGGTCGACCTGGGTGACGTCACCGGTGACCACGATCTTGGAGCCGAAGCCCAGTCGGGTGAGGAACATCTTCATCTGCTCGGGCGTGGTGTTCTGCGCCTCGTCGAGGATGATGAACGCGTCGTTGAGCGTGTTGTGGGTGACCAGGAAGTCGTCGGTGACATACAGCGAGTCCTCCGCCGCAACCTGGATGCACATCGTCTCCTGCACGCCGGCCGGGAGGATCGAGTCGATGTAACGCATCGGCCGACCACTGCCGTGCTGCTCGTACAGGCGGCGCTTGCGGGCCAGACGGAACGGTGGGACGCCCTCGGGCAGCCGGATCTCGACGACGTAGGCATCGGCCCGGTACGGAACGGGACGCCCCTTGGCCAGGCCGGGCTTGCGCCCCTCGGCCGGGCGGACCCGCCACGAGGCGACCCCGCCGAGCGACCGGACCAGGAAGACCACGTCGTCGCGCAGCCGCGGGGAGGTCGTGCTGTACTGCACCCGACAGGTGCGCCCCGCCTGGGCGACCGGCCCGCCGTCGCTGTCCAGCAGTCCCTGGAGGACGGCCAACCGGACGTCCACGCTGTTGTTCCGGTACACGTCGGGCACGAACTTGGTCCCGGACTTGCTCCCCGCCAGGCCCAACTCGCGGAGCGCGACCGTCACCGGGTTCGCGACGATCACACCACCGCGATGGCCGTTGACGTGCCGGAGGACGTAGTCGACCTCACTCTTACGGACCAGTTCGATGTCGACGAGCGCCGCTTCGAGCGCGACCGCGAGCTCGGGATCCGACGTCGCGAATCCGGGAGTCGACCGGGACGAGATGGAGCCGTCGCCGAGCAGCAGACCGAGCGCGTACGGGTCGAGCGGTACGTCCCGGGATTCCATCTGCACCGGCGCCACCACCGGGAGTTCGTACCGGTGGATGTGGCCACGCCACTCCTGGCCGATCATCTCCTGGGTCTCCAGGGTCCGCCGGACCCCGCGCCGTTTGTCCTCCGGAGTCGCGACGGTCCAGAGGTGCTCGCCGCAGCAGAGGGTCGACGCCCCGTCCTGGGTGGTGACGCGGTAGACCTGCTTGGGTCCCTGCGGGTAGATGCCGATCACCGGCGTGGGCATCCCGTTCGAGCCGATGACCAGGTCGCCGATCCGAAGCGACCCGAACGGCTTGAATCCCTCCGGCGTGAGGACCCGGGCGTCGTACGGCTGTGCACGGCCCCGCATGTATGCCAGCGGGGCGACCTCGATCGTCCCGGCGGCCATCAGCTTCGGGATCGACTCGGGGTCGAGCATGTCGTGCAGCGCGTCGTAGAGCGGGCGCAGGTACGGGTCGATCTTCTCGGAGAGGGTGCCGGGCAGGAAGCCGAGCCGCTCGCCGGCCTCGACCGCCGGGCGGGTCAGGATGATCCGGTTGACCTGCTTGGCCTGCAGCGCCTGGACGGCCTTCGCCATCGCGAGGTACGTCTTGCCGGTACCGGCGGGGCCGATGCCGAAGATGATGGTGTGTTGGTCGATCGCGTCGACGTACCGCTTCTGGCCGAGGGTCTTGGGCCGGATGGTGCGTCCGCGCCGGGACAGGATGTTGAGCGTCAGCACCTCGGCGGGGCGCTCGGTGCCGCCCTGCTCGATCATGCCGAGGGTACGCCGCACGGCGTCGGTGGTCAGGGTCTCGCCTTTCTCGATCAACTCGAGCAGCTCGGTGAAGAGCCGCTCCGCGAAGGCATTGTCGCCGGGGGCGCCGGTGACGGTGATCTCGTTGCCCCGGACATGCACGTCACTGGTGATCGACCGCTCGATCAGTCGCAGGATCTCGTCGCCCGCGCCGAGCAGATTAACCATGATCTTGGGGTCGGGGACCGTGATCCTGGTCTGCACCCGGGGCTGCCCGGGGGGTGGGGTACCGGTCATGGGTCGGGCCAGCGGCCCTGTGCCACCTGCTCTCGATCTCGGTGCCGCGCCCTGGTGGCGCAGCGTGCGAACGTTGCAGTCATCGTATCTGTTCAACACCGACGGCACGCTGCCCATTTCCGCCGGGACGGTCAGCCGTGTCAGGTGTCGGCAAGGGGCCCCATCGGGTACCGAAAACGATGATAAGGGCCCGTTCCCTACACCTGGCGGAAGTTGAAGCGGTCGAACGTCTCCTGCTGGCGGGTGAACCGGTAGGTCGCCCAATGCAGCACGACCACGTCGCCGCGGTCGTCGCGGGTGAGACGGAGGAGTTCACCGACCTCCCGACCGGAGACCGTCCGCAGCACGTCGGGGCGGTCCGGGAGGGGTTCGAAGACCGCGGGCGGCTTGCCCGCCGGGTCGTCGGCGGCCCGGGCCCGCAGGGTGCCGTCCCGCCAGTGGAAGACGTACTCGAAACCCTCGCCCCACCAGCGGCCGAGCATCCCCCGGTACGGCGGCGGCGCCGGCTCGCCCGGAACCCACGGCATGATCTCGGCCGGGTCGTCCTCGGCGGAGGCGGCCAGCAGCTGGTGGCTCAGGTCGTTCACCGCCGTGCCGGTGCCGGAGGAGCCGAGCACGGCGCAGCCCAGCGCCGGCGGGCCGGCGGTGCCGCCGCGCCGACCGTAGACGCTGGCCAGGAAGCCCGGCATCGCGCCGTCGTGCCCGACGTGACTGATCCGCTCGCCGCCGGCCGACCGCACCCCGGTCGGCCCGGTCTGCGGCACCAGGATCAGACCGAGGCCGAACCCGGCGGACCAGAGCGCCTCGTCGGTGGTGGTCGCCGGCCAGCGCATCTCGTCGAGGGTCGCCGGACGGAGCACGGCGCCGTCCGGGTCGACCGCCGCCGGGTCGGCCAGGAAGGCCGCCCAGCGGGCCATGTCCGCGGCGGTGCTCCAGAGCTGGGCGGCGGGCCCGACCGCGCCGAGGTCGGTGTTCGGCTCCGGCCTGGCGTGGTCGGAGTAGGCGTCGACCAGGAAGCCGGTCGCCGCGTCCGGCGGCGGGGCGAGGCTGGTGTCGGCGAGCCCGAGCGGGCGCAGGATCCGGTCGGCAAGGACCTCGGCCCAGGCACCGCCGCGCAGCCGGGCGACGACCTGGCCGGCCAGCGCGACGCCGAGGTTGGAGTAGTGGAAACGGCGGGCCGGGGGCAGCACCCGCTCGGCCCGGGCCAGGTCGGCGAGAAGTTCCGTCACGTCCGGAGTGTGCAGGGTGTCCCAGATGTCCCCGTACGGCTCGCGTTGCACCCCGGAGGTGTGTGACAGCAGCCGACGTACGGTCAGTTCCCCGTGCGCCGGGACGTCGAGATGTGCCGAGATCGGGTCGTCGAGGTCGAGCAGCCCGTCGTCGCGGCACTGCATCACGAGGACCGCGGTGAAGGTCTTGGTGACCGAGCCGATCCGGAAGGCGGTCCGGCTGCTCAGCGGGGCGTCGTTCCCGGTGGTGCCCACCGTGCAGGTCCAGAGCGGCCGGTCGGCCCGGTGCAGCGCGACCGAGACCGCCGGTATCCGCGACTCCGCCTGTGCCTGCCGCACCACACGCTCGTACCGCTGACTGATCCCCATCGCCCATCGCCCCCTCGTGCCAGGCCAGGACACTGGTATACCGGCTGGTCCGCCGGCCCCCGACACCGGGTGCCGGCGGGGCGCCGGGTCAGCGGGACCGCATCGGTCCGAGCGGCTCGCCGCCGAGCACGTGCGCGTGCGCGTGAAAGACCTCCTGGCCGCCGTACGGGCCGGTGTTGAAGATCAGGCGGAAGCCGTCGGCGAGCAGCCCCTCGGTCTCCGCCACCACCGCCGCCGTGCCGAGCACCTCGCCGGCCAGCGCCGGGTCCGCCTGGGCGAGCGTCGCCACGTCGGCGTAGTGCTCCTTCGGGATCACCAGTACGTGCACCGGTGCCTGCGGCCCGATGTCCCGGAAGGCCAACGTGTTCCCGGTCTCCCGTACCACGGTCGCCGGGATCTCCCCGGCGACGATCCGGCAGAACAGACAGTCGCGGTTGCTCTCCATGCCCGGCATCGTAGGGTGTCGTCCCGGCCGCCCGGCGCCTCCCCGGCCGCCGGGTCGGGCGTGCCGCGTCTGTCGGGCGGTGACCGGGAGTACGGCGGCGCGCGGTCGAACCAGTTGGGCGGGATTGGCTCTGTCCCGGCCGGGTCGGGACTGGCGACCCTGGACACCATGACCGTCTTCGCGTCGAGCCCGATGACCACCCTGATCGACGTTCCGGTGCGCTACGACCTCGCCGAGAGCACCTGTCCGCCGTTGACCGCCGGTGACCTCGCCGGAGCCGAACTGGTCGCGAACCTGCCGCTCGGCTACGGCACGTCCCGCGGCGACGCCGAGCTGCGGGCACTGGTCGCCGCCGACACCGGGGTCGCGCCGGACCAGGTCCTGGTGACGGTCGGCGCGATCGAGGCGATGTTCCTGGTCGCGCAGGCCACCTGCGGGCCCGGCGACCGGGTGCTGCTCGCGACACCGTGCTTCCCGCCGGCCCGGACCGTGCCGGAGGGGCTCGGGGCGCGGGTGGACGTCCTGCCGCTGTCGTTCGACGACGGCTATCGGCTGCCGTTGGACCGGCTGGCCGGCGCGCTGACGCCGGCGACCCGCCTGGTGTCCGTGGCGTCACCACAGAACCCGTCGGGCGTCCGGTTCACCGAGGAGGAGCTGCGTACGCTGCTCGCCGTCGTCGCGGAGTCCGCGCCGGAGGCCGTACTGCTGGTCGACGAGACGTACCGCGCCGCCACGTACGGTGGGTCACCGGTCCCCCGGTCGGTCGCCGCGCTGTCCCCGCGGATCGTCACCTGCTCCTCGCTCTCCAAGGCCCACGGGGCGCCGGGGCTGCGGGTCGGCTGGTTGACCACGACCGACGCCGACCTCTACGAACGCCTCCGGGAGGCCAAGTTCCTCAGTACGATCGCCTGCCCCACCCTCGACGAGTTCCTCGCCGCCCGGCTCCTCCGGCGGCAGACCGAACTTCTCCGGCCCCGTGCCGCACGGCTGCGGCAGGCGCTCGACGAGCTGGTCGGCTGGGCCCGGGCACACCGGCTGGAGATCGTCGCGCCGGACGGCGGCGCGATGTGCTGCCTGCGTCTGCCGGCCGACCGGTTCGCCGACGACACCGTCGCGGAGTTCCACGCCCGCCTCGCCGAGCGGGACACCCGGGTCGCGCCCGGCTCCTGGTTCGGCGAGTCGGACCGGGTCTTCCGGGTCGGTTTCGGCCACCTGCCGCCCGCCGACTTCAGCGCGGCGCTCGACCGCCTCGCGGACGCGCTTCCCCGGCAACGGAGCACGGCGGAGGCTGCGGCATGATGATCAGATGACGGGACGTGCGGTACTGGTGACGGGGGCCTCCCGGGGCATCGGGCGGGCGGTGGCGACGGCCTTCGCCGCCGGCGGGGACCGGGTGGCCGTACACCACCGGGACTCGACGTCACTGGCCGAGCAGCTCGTCGCGGACCTGCCCGGCGACGGACACGTCGTGGTCCGGGCCGACCTCGCCGACCCGGGCGAGGTACGGAGCATGGTGGACGAGGCGGCGGAGCGGCTCGGCGGGCTCGACGTACTGGTCAACAACGCCGGGGTGTTCGGCGGGGTGGACGACCCGCACCCGGTCTTCGGGACCTCCTACGAGCAGTGGCAGCGGCAGTGGCGGCGGATCCTCGACGTCAACCTGCTCGGGGCCGCCAACACGATCTGGTGCGCGGCGCCGTACCTGCGCGAGCGGCGGGGCCGGATCGTCAACGTCTCGTCCCGGGGCGCCTTCCGCGGCGAGCCGACCCAGCCTGCGTACGGGGCCAGCAAGGCGGCGTTGAACTCGCTCGGGCAGTCGCTGGCGGTGGCCCTCGCCCCGTACGGCATCGCGGTCGCCACGGTGGCGCCCGGTTTTGTCGAGACCGACATGACCAACGAACACCTGAAGGCACCGCGCGGGGACGCGATCCGGGCGCAGAGCCCGTTCAACCGGGTGGCCCGCCCGGAGGAGATCGCCGCGGCCGTGCACTGGCTCGCCTCGCCGGAGGCGGAGTGGGCCTCGGGCACGATCGTCGACCTGAACGGCGCGTCGTACCTGCGGACCTGAGCTTCCGACCGGAGCCCGGTCAGCGGTCCCAGTCGTGCAGTACCGCCTGCGCGTAGGCGACCCGGTGGTCCAGCCGCCGGGGGTCGAGGTGGTAGACCTTGTTGACGCCCCGGTACTCCAGCGCCGTGCCGTGTCCCGGCGCACGCCACCGGGTCCGGGTCGGCCCGTCCGGCATGTCGCCGCCGCCGGAGCTGAGGATCATGGACACCACGATGGCGGCGTAACACGGGATCCACAGTGGCGCGAACACCACGTACACCAGCCAGGTGTACCAGCTGCCGACCCGGCCGGTGTAGGTCGGCGCACCGGGGGCGGCGGGAGTCAGGGTCCACCGGATCCGGCGCGGCCACGGCCACGGCCACGGCCAGAACCGGCCGGGCCGGCGGGTGATGGTGGCCAGTGGGAAACCGTCCGGCCCGCTGACCTGGTAGCTCTCCGGTCCGGTCGGCTGGACCGTGCAGAGGATGTTGTTGTCCGGCAGGCTGCGGATCGTGAACGGTAGCCGGGGCAGGACGACGGCCTTCTTCGCACCGCGCGGCGCCGAGGCCCGGGCGAGGTTGAGGTTGTGCCGACCGGCGCCCCAGGTCTTGATGTCACCGTTGCCGCCGTGCACCGTCAGCCCGAACGACCAGCGGGATTCCGTCGCGCCGTCCGGGTCGTACGGTCCGGCCTGGTGTGTTGTTCCGATCCCGTCCACGCCGGGCATGCTTTCATGATCGACTCAGCGGGTCAACGGAGGCGCCGGCCGGTAGCCTTCCCTACACTCGGTCGATGGGACGAGAGATCGAAGCCGCGGTCGAGCGGGCCCTGTCCGCACTGGACCTGGCGACGAAGGTACGGCTCCTCTCCGGTCGGGACTTCTGGACCCTGCCCGGCATACCGGAGATCGGCCTCGGTCCGCTGGTGATGTCGGACGGCCCGATCGGCGTACGCGGCATCCGGTGGCAGCCGGACAATCCCTCGATCGCCCTGCCCAGCCCGACCGCGCTCGCCGCCACCTGGGACCCGGGACTGGCCCGGCGGGTCGGCCGGCTGCTCGCCGCCGAGTGCCGCCGCAACGGCATCCACCTGCTGCTCGCCCCGACCGTCAACCTGCACCGCAGCCCGCTCGGCGGCCGGCACTTCGAGTGCTACTCGGAAGATCCGCTGCTCACCGCCGAGATCGGCGTCGGTTATGTGACCGGGTTGCAGGAGTGCGGGGTCGGCGCCACGGTGAAACACCTCGTCGCGAACGACTCGGAGACCGAGCGGATGACGGTCGACGTCCGGGTCTCCGACCGGGCACTGCGGGAGCTCTACCTCGCCCCGTTCGAGCGGATCGTCGCCGCCGGCGTCTGGGCGGTGATGGCGGCGTACAACGGGGTCAACGGGGCCACCATGACCGAGCACCGGCCACTCCTGACGGACCTGCTGAAGCGGGAGTGGGGGTTCGACGGGATCGTCGTCTCGGACTGGACCGCCGCGCGGAGCACGGTGGCCAGCGCCGACGCCGGGCTCGACGTGGTGATGCCGGCCGCCGGCGACCCGTGGGGCGACGCGCTGGTCGCCGCGGTCCGCGCCGGCACCGTCGCCGAGACCGTCGTCGACGACAAGGTACGTCGGGTGCTCCGGCTCGCCGCCCGGGTCGGACTGCTCGCGGGAGCGCCGGAGAACGCCGGCGCGATGCCGGAGCGGGACAGCGCCGGCGCGGTGCCGGAGCGGGACGGCGCCGCCCTGGCCCGCGAGGTGGCGACCCGGTCGATCGTGCTGGCCCGCAACACCGGTGACCTGCTGCCGGTGGACGCCGGGCGGCTGCGCCGGGTCGCGGTCCTCGGTGCGCTCGCCGACGACGCCCGGATCCAGGGCGGCGGAAGTGCCCAGGTCTCGCCGCCGTACGTGGTCTCACCACTCGCCGGACTGACCGCCGCCCTGCCCGACGTCGCCGTCGACCACGCGGTCGGCGCCGACCCGCGCCCCCGGCTCCGGCCGGCCGGCGGCCCCGGCTGGGGCCCGATCGTCGCCACGTTGCGGGCCGCTGACGGCCGTGAGCTGCACCGGGCGGAACTCGATCGGGCGACGGTGCGCTGGATGGGTGAGCTTCCCGAGGGGGTGCCGCCGGTCGAGGTGGACCGGGTGGAGATCACCGCCCGGTACACGCCGTCGCGCGGCGGCCGGCACCGGTTCGCGCTGCACGGTTTCGGGGAGTTCCTGCTCTCGGTCGGGGGCGTGGAACTCTTCGCCGGTCCGCTCTTCGACGACGCCGACGGCCCGTCAACGGTCTTTTTCTCCACCGTGGAGCGCCGGTTCGACGTGGCGCTGACCGCCGGCGAACCGGTCGAGGTGCTGGTCAGCCGGACGGTGTCGCGGGAGCGGAACGGTTTCGTGTCGGTCAGCCTCGGCCACCAGGCGCCGACCGGGAACCGGGCCGGCGGGCCGGCCGAGGACGGCGAACCGGACGGCGACGAGGCGGAGGCGCTGCTGGTCGAGGCGGTCCGGGTGGCGGCCGACGCCGACCTGGCGGTGGTGGTGGTCGGCACCACCGAGGAGGTGGAGTCGGAAGGCTTCGACCGGAGCACGCTGGCCCTGCCGGGCCGACAGGACGACCTGGTCCGCCGGGTGACGGCGGCCAATCCCCGTACGGTGGTCGTGGTGAACGCCGGCTCCCCAGTCCTGATGCCCTGGGTCGACGAGGTGGCGGCAGTCCTGCTCACCTGGTTTCCCGGCCAGGAGGCGGGACATGCGCTCGCCGACGTCCTGCTCGGCCGGGCGGAGCCCGGCGGACGGCTGCCCACCACCTGGCCGCGTCGTCCCGAGGACTGTCCCGCGCTCGACGTCACCCCGGTCGACGGCGTACTCGACTACTCCGACGACGTGCTCGTCGGCTACCGGGGCTGGCGGGCGGAGCCGCTCTTCCCGTTCGGGCACGGGATCGGCTACACCGACTGGGCGTACCGGTCGCTGTCGGTCGAGGACGGACCGGCCGGGCCGGTCGCGGTGGTCACCGTGGCGAACACCGGTCGCCGCCCGGGCGCCGAGGTGGTGCAGCTGTACGTCGGCCCGGCGCACCCGGAGCCCGACCGGCCGGTACGGTGGCTCGCCGGTTTCGCCCGGGCCGAGGCCGACCCCGGTGAGCCGGTGACCGTACGGGTGCCGCTGCCGGTGCGGGGCTTCCAGGTCTGGACGGAGCACGGCTGGCGTACCCGGACCGGTCGTTACCGGCTCGAGGCGGCCCGCAGTGTCGCCGACCGACGGCTCAGCGTCCTCTTCGAGGTCTGACCGGTCACGGGACGCCGGCCCTCACCAGCGGCCGCGCCTCGTCACCGGCAGCCGGGACGGCGCCCCGTCACCAGCGGCCGAGCCGGACGGAGAGTACGGCGAGCGCGGCGACGCCGGCGGTGGAGGTCCGCAGCACCTCGGCGCCGAGCCGGACCGGCACCCCGCCGGCCGAGGTCAGGGTGGTCAACTCCTCCGGGGCGATGCCGCCCTCCGGGCCGACCACCAGTACGATCTCGCCGTGCTCCGGCAGCGTCACGGTGGCGAGCCGCTGCTCCGCCTCCTCGTGCAGGACGAGTGCGGTGGCGCCGACGAACCGCTGGGTCACCGTCGCCAGGGACGCCGCCGGCACCGACGACGATCCGCCGACCGCCGGCAGCCAGGAGCGGCGTGCCTGCTTGGCCGCCTCCCGGACCGTCGCCACCCAGCGGTCCCGGGCCCGGGCGCCGCGTTCGGCCCGCCACTGGGCGACCGAGCGGCCCGCCGCCCAGGGGACGATCTCGTCCACCCCGACCTCGGTCATCGACTGTACGGCCAGTTCGGCCCGCTCCCCCTTGGGAATGCCCTGTACGACGACGAGCCGGGGGTCGGGCGGGTCGACGTACCGCCGGGTGGTGACGGAGGCGGTCAGGGTGCCCCGGCCGACGGCGGTGACCACGGCGGTGGCCGTGCCGCCCCGCCCGTCGGCGAGCAGCAGTTCCTCGCCGGTCCGCAGCCGTTGCACGGTCGCGGCGTGGTGGCCTTCGGGTCCGTCCAGCGTGACGACGTCGGCCGACGGCAGCGACTCGACCAGGAACAACGGGGCACTCACGCCGAGCAGGTTAACCCACCGGCGTCCAGCCGCTGCTGATTCGGCCCCGGCAGCGGCCGGATCAGCTGGCGGGTCGGATCAGCCGTGGCCGTTGAAGGCGTCGCGCATCCGGGAGAAGAAGCCGCCCTGCTTGCTGAGCTCGGCGACCTCCTCGCCCCGGGTCTTGGCGAACTCGCGCAGCATCCGTTCCTGGTCGGCGTCGAGCTTGGTCGGCGTCCGGACGTCGAGGTGCACGTAGAGGTCGCCCCGGCCGGTGCCGCGCAGGTGCGGTACGCCCCGGGCCCGCAGCCGCAGCGTCGACCCGGGCTGGGTACCCGGCTTCACGTCGACCGGCTCCTCGCTGTCCAACGTCTTGATGGTCAGCCGGGTGCCGAGCGCCGCCGCGGTCATCGGCACGGTGACCCGGCAGTGCAGGTCGTCACCCTTGCGGGAGTAGACGTCGTGCGGACGCTCGTGGATCTCGACGTACAGGTCACCGGCGGTGCCGCCACCGGGGCCGACCTCACCCTGCTGGGCGAGCCGGATCCGCATGCCGTCCTCGACCCCGGCCGGGATCTTGACGGTCAGCGACCGCCGGGTCCGGACCCGGCCGTCACCGGCGCAGGTGGGGCAGGCGTGCGGGATGATCGTGCCGTAGCCCTGGCAGACGGTGCAGGGCCGGGACGAGACGACCTGGCCGAGGAAGGTCCGCTGCACCGACTGGACCTCGCCGCGCCCACCGCACGCCTCACAGGTGGAGAGGTGGGTGCCGGGTGCGGTGCCGGCGCCGGAACAGGTCGTGCAGAGCACCGCGGTGTCGACGGTGATCGGCGCCTCCACCCCGAACGCGGTCTCGTGCAGGTCGAGTTCCAGCCGGAGGATGGCGTCGGCGCCGGGCCGGGTACGCGGTCGCGGCCCCCGGGAACCACCGGCGGCCCCGAAGAACGCGTCCATGATGTCCTGGAAGCCGACGAAGGGACCACCGGCACCGCCCGGTCCGGGGGCTCCGCCGCCGCCCGGCGCGAGCGGGTCCCCGCCGAGGTCGACGATCTGCCGCTTCTGGTCGTCGGAGAGGACCTCGTACGCGGCGTTGATCTCCTTGAACTTCTCGTGTGCCTCCGGGTCCGGATTCACATCCGGGTGGTACTGCCGCGCCAGCTTGCGGTAGGCACGCTTGATCTCGTCGTCGGAGGCGTCCCGGCTGACGCCGAGAATCCCGTAGTAGTCCCTGGCCACTGCGTTCCGTGTCCTCATGTCTGTCTCGCGTTACCGTCCGCCGGTCGTCAGCTGAGCCTTGGTGGTCAGTTCTGCGCAAGGTGTGGGTGGGTCAGTTCTGCGCCAGCACGTCGCCGACGTAGCGTGCCACGGCCCGCACCGTGGCGATGGTGCCCGGGTAGTCCATCCTGGTCGGTCCCAACACGCCGAGCCCACCGACGATGGTGGCCCCTGGCCCGTAGCCGGTGCTGACCACCGAGGTGGCCCGCAGGTTGTCGATCTCGTTCTCGTCGCCGATGCGTACCTGGAGGGTGTTCGGTTCGACCTCGCCAATCAGCTTGAGCAGGATGACCTCCTCCTCCAGCGCCTCCAGGATCGGACGCAGCGAGCCCTGGAAGTCCAGCAGGCCGCCCCGGGCGAGGTTGGCGGTGCCGGCCAGGGCGATCCGTTCCTCGTGCCGTTCGACAAGGGTCTCGAGCAGGACGCTGGCGAGGGTGGCCATCGCCGACCGCAGCGCCGGGGGCGCCTCCTCGACCAGTGCCTGGACCAGGGGCGGGGTGTCGACGAGCCGCTTGCCACCGAGCCGCTCGTTGACCAGGCGCCGCAGGTCGATCACGTCGTCCGCGCTGGCCGGCGCGGGCAACTCGACGAGGCGCTGCTCCACCCGACCGGTGTCGGCGATCATGACGAGCATCAGGCGGGTGGTGGAGATGGGTACGAGTTCGAGGTGGCGTACCGAGGACCGGGCGAGGCTCGGGTACTGCACGACCGCGACCTGCCGGGTCAACTGGGCGAGCAGCCGTACGGTGCGGTGCACCACGTCGTCGAGGTCGACCGCGCCGACCAGGAAACGCTCGATCGCCCGACGCTCGGCCGGGGTGAGCGGCTTCACCCGGGAGAGCCGGTCGACGAAGAGCCGGTATCCCCGGTCGGTGGGCACCCGGCCGGCGCTGGTGTGCGGCTGCCGGATGTAGCCCTCCTCCTCCAGCACGGCCATGTCGTTACGGACGGTGGCTGGAGACACCCCGAGCTGGTGGCGTTCGACCAGGGCCTTGCTGCCGACCGGCTCCTGGGTGGCGACGTAGTCCTCCACGATCGCGCGCAGCACGTCGAGCTTGCGGTCGTCGAGACCCATCCTCACCTCCCTGCGACGTCCCGGCCCCGGCTGCCGACACGACCGGGGCGACCACACGGTCGGGCCACGGATACACCTTGGCACTCGACCGTATCGAGTGCCAGTCTACGACCACGGCGCAGGAGACGCGATGATCGTCTGGATGGGCGCCGCGATCCGGGCCTCCCGCGCCTGCCGATCCCGGACCACCTGCTTGTTGGCACACCCTACCCTGGCCGGGCCAGCCGGTACGGTCGACTATTGTCCAGTTTCAATCGCCAGGGGGCGTCTGGCGCCGTTTGGACGGTGCACCTACCGTGACCCCCATGACTGAACCACCTCGCCCTCCCGGAGAGTACGGCTCGCACAATCCGTACGACGCGCCGGGCACTCCCCCGCCCACCTCCGGTGGCGGCTACCCCCCGCCGACCTCGGGTGGCGGCGCCTATCCCCCGCCCACCTCGGGTGGCGGCTACCCGCCGCCCACCTCGGGTGGCGGCGCCTACCCGCCGCCCGGTGGCTACCCGCCCCCTGGCGGCTACCCGCCGCCCGGCGGTTACCCACCCCCTGGTGGTTACCCGCCGCCCGGCGGCTACCCGGCGGGTGGCCCGTACGGCGCTCCCGCCCCGGCCGGCTACGCCACCAGCGACGAGAAGACCTGGGCGCTGATCGCGCACTTCGGTGCGATCATCGCGGGCTTCATCGCGCCCCTGGTCGCGATGCTGGCCAAGGGGAACGAGTCGCCGACGGTCCGGGCACACGCGGTGGAGGCGCTCAACTTCCAGATCACCTGGGGCATCGCCTCGTTCGTGGCGGTGATCATCTCGATGTGCACCCTGGGCATCCTGTTCTTCCTGCCGCTGATCACCTGGCTCATCGCGGTGATCTTCGCGATCCTCGGCGGGATGAAGGCCAACGAGGGTGTGCTGTACCGCTATCCGATGAGCTTCCGGATGGTCAAGTAGCCCCGACCGGGCCGGAGTCAGCCAGTCCCGACCGGGCCGGACCGGCCACGGCCCGTGCCGGGGTCATCGACGCCACCACGCGTTCGCCGATCCCCGGGCACGGGCCGTCGGACACCGCCGTCGCCCGCGATGCCGCTGGTACCGGTGGTCAGGGCAGCAGGTCACGGACGACGGCGTCGGCGAGCAGCCGCCCGCGCAGGGTCAGCACCGCCCGACCCTCCTCGTACGCCGGCCGGCTCAGCAGCCCGCCGGCGAGCGCCTCCGCCGCGCCGGCCCGCCCCGGCCCGTCGAGGACCGCCAGCGGCAGGCCGGTGGCGAGCCGGAGCCGCAGCAGCACGTCCTCCACCCGTCGGTCCTCGGCCGAGAGCAGTTCCCGCCCCTGACCGGGGGACTGCCCGGCGCCGAGCCGGGCAGCGTACGTCGTCGGGTGCTTGACGTTCCACCAGCGGACCCCGCCGACGTGGCTGTGCGCCCCCGGGCCGAGGCCCCACCAGTCGCCGCCGGTCCAGTAGAGCAGGTTGTGCCGGCACCGCGCCTGCGCCGAGGTGGCCCAGTTCGAGACCTCGTACCAGGAGAAACCGGCCGCGCCGAGCCGGGCCTCGGCCGCCAGGTAGCGGTCCGCGGCCACGTCGTCGTCCGGGTACGGCAGCTCGCCGCGCCGCATCCGGGCCGCCAGCCGGGTCCCGTCCTCGACGATCAGCGCGTACGCGCTCACGTGGTCGACCCCGGCGCCCACCACGGCGTCGAGCGAGGCGGCGAAGTCGTCCGCGCTCTCCCCCGGCGTCCCGTAGATCAGGTCGAGGTTGACGTGGTCGAAGCCGACCTCCCGGGCCTCCTCGGCGGCGGCGGTGGCCCGACCGGCACTGTGCCGGCGGTCCAGCACCGCCAGCACCCCCGCGGCCGCCGACTGCATGCCGAGCGAGATCCGGGTGTAGCCGGCGGCCCGCAGCGCCTTCAACGACTCGCGGGTCACCGACTCCGGATTCGCCTCGGTGGTGACCTCCACGTCGCCGGCCAGCCCCCACAGCCGGTCGATGCCGTCCAGGATCCGGGCGAGGTCGTCGGTGGGGAGCAGGGTCGGAGTACCCCCGCCCACAAAAACCGTGTCGACCCGGGGCGGCGGGCTGTCACCGAGCACCCGGCCGGCCAGCGTCAACTCGGCGAGCACCTGGTCGGCGTAGCCGTCCCGGCCGGCGCCGCCGCCCAGCTCGCTGGCGGTGTACGTGTTGAAGTCGCAGTAGCCGCAGCGGCTGGCGCAGAACGGGACGTGCACGTAGACCCCGAAGCCACGCCTGCCCACCTCCGTCCGGGCGGTGTCGGGCAGCGAGCCGTCGACGGGTACGGGTTCGCCTTCTGGGAGGGTTCCGGGCATACGACTAGTGTGCCGGCATGACCTCAGCCCCCGAACCGCTCGTCCGGGTCTCGACCGCCCACGGAGTGACGACTCTCACCCTGGACAGCCCGGGCAACCGGAACGCGCTCTCCACCCCGTTGCTGACCCAGTTGCTCGACGCGCTGGCCACGGCGGTCGCCGACGACGCCGTACGGGTGGTCGTGCTGTCCCACACCGGGCCGGTCTTCAGCTCCGGCGCGGACCTGAAGGAGACCGCGGCCGCGTACGAGAACGGCACCGTGCCGGTGGCGAAACTCGGTGACGTGCTCGCCGCGATCCGGGAGTGCCCGAAGCCGGTGGTGGCCCGGATCGGCGGGCCGGCCCGGGCCGGTGGTCTCGGACTGATCGCGGCGGCGGACATCGCGATCTGCGTACCGGAGGCCACCTTCGCCTTCACCGAGGTACGCCTCGGGGTGATCCCGGCGGTGATCTCGGCGACCGTACTGCCCCGGCTGCAGCCCCGGGCGGCGGCGGAGCTGTACCTGACCGGCGACGTCTTCGACGGGCGCCGGGCGGCCGAGATCGGCCTGGTCACCACGGTGACCCCCGCCGAGGCGCTGGACGAGGCGGTGGCCTCCTACTGTCTGGCGCTGGTACGCGGCGCGCCCGCCGCGCTGGCCGGGGCGAAGGAACTGCTGCGTCGCCCACCGGCCGCCGACCTCCGGGCCGAACTGGCCGAGCTGCGTGACCTGTCGGTGCGGTACTTCCACTCCGCGGACGGGCGGGAAGGTGTCGCGGCGTTCCGGGAGAAGCGGCCCGCCCGGTGGGTACCCGAGATCTGACCCGCCCGACGGGTAACCGGGAGCCGACCCGACGACCGACGGCCGGCGGGCCGGCGAGCCGGCGAGCCGGAAAGCGACAACCGGTACGGCCCGGCACATTCCACGCCGGCACTGCCGGGAGGCTGGGCGGTCATCGTAGGCTGTGCCCACTATCGATCAGGGGGTGGCGGTGCGGACTCGGGCGGTGGTGGCGGCGGGAGTGGCCCTTGCGACGGTCGCTAGCTTCGGCATCTACCTGGGAGCCCGCGAGTTCGGGCACAAGCTGCCGCTGCCCCGCCCGGCGAGCGGCTGTGTCGTCGAGGCCGACGGTCGGGTCAGCCTCAACGCCGAGCAGATGGCGAACGCGGCGACCATCGCGGCGGTGGGGATCCGACGGAAGATGCCGGAACGGGCCGTGGTGGTGGCGTTGGCGACCGCCTTCCAGGAGTCGCGCCTGCGCAATCTGGCCGGCGGCGACCGGGACTCGGTCGGCCTGTTCCAGCAGCGGCCGAGTCAGGGTTGGGGCACACCGGAACGGATCCGGGACCCTCGGTACGCGGCCACCAAGTTCTACGACGCCCTGCGCAAGGTACGCGGCTGGGAGCAGATGGAGATCACCGACGCGGCCCAGAAGGTGCAGCGGTCCGCCTTTCCCCGGGCGTACCAGCAGTGGGCCGACGAGTCGGAGGTGCTGACCCGGGCCCTGCTCGGCAACGCCACCGGCGCGGTGGCCTGCACGGTCAGCCGCGACCCGGTGATCCGGGGCTCGGCCGCGGCGGCGGCGCTGAGCGCCGGCCTGACCCTCGACTGGGGTCGGCTGGACACGGTCTCCCCGGCCGAGCTGACCGGTCTGGCGGTGCCCACCTCCAGCGTGCAGGCAGGCTGGCGCTACGCGCACTGGCTGGTGTCGCACGCCGGGGACCACGGGGTGAAACGGGTTCGTTTCGGCGACCTGCAGTGGACCGCCGACGAGGGCAGGTGGTCGCCGGTCCAGGGCGCCGCGACCGCCGACCAGGTCGTCGCCGAGGTCTTCACGGACTGAGTGGCGCCCCACCGGACAGGCGCCCTCCGGCTCCTTCGCGGACGGCTCCCACCCGGCCGGTTGCGACGTCCAGCCGCCGTAAAACACTGCATCCGATAACCCGCAGTGATTGCACAAACGGGCATAACCCGGGTTTCTTCGCAAAAGATCAGCGCAGTAGCGACTTTCTGTCAGATCGCCATTTCTGTCCGTGCCACCGGTACGAAGTCCACCGACACTCGCCGATGCCCGGGTCCCGCACAGCGCTGCGGGTCTTGCGTACCGCGTTACGATCGGCAGCCTGTGTGCTCAGAACGAGTTTCACCTCAGGGGAGGGGATGGACGCGGTGTTCGACTACGGCGGCCGGACGGGATACGAGCCGATCAGTGACACGGACCGCAAGGAGTTCCACGAGCAGGGCTTCCTGCTGCTCCGCAACGTCCTGACCGAGGACCACCGCGCCGCCCTGGAAGAGGCGGTCGACCGGGTCTACGCGGAGGAGAAGGCGGCCGGCCGGACGACCAAGGACGGCACCCTGCACCTGCTGGGCTTCCTCGAGCGGGACGAGCTCTTCGGCGAACTGCTCACCCACCCGATCGCGTTCCCGTACATGTGGGGCCTGGCGGGCTGGAACATCTACACGCACCACAACCACCTGGACGTCACGCCGCCGGCGCTCGAGCCGGAGAAGCCCTACTGGGGCTGGCACCAGGACGGGTACCGGCAGAACTCCGACCCGGAGACGATGGACCCGAACCTGCCGCGGCCGATGTTCTCGCTCAAGGTCGCGTACGTCCTCTCCGACCTCTCGGAGAAGGGCCGGGGCGCCACCAAGGTCATCCCGGGCAGCCACCTGTGGAACTCGCTGCCCCGCCCGGCGGACCTCACCGTGCACAACCCGGACCCGGAGGGCACGGTGGAGATCACCGCCAACCCCGGTGACGCGTTCATCTTCGACCGGCGGCAGTGGCACTCCCGGTCGACGAACCTCTCCACCATCACCCGGAAGATGCTCTTCGTCGGCTACACCTACCGGTGGATCCGGCCGCTGGACGAGCTGCACCCAGACAAGAACGGGCCGTGGTACCAGAACCGCACGCCGGTACAGCGCCAGCTGCTCGGCGAGGGTACCCACACCGCCAACTACTGGGGCATCAACTGGGACGGCTACGTCGACGACGAGATCCCGCTGCGTAAGGAGCTCAAGGAGCGCGGCCTGCTGGACCGCAGCATCCCCTGGCTCCGCTGACCCGTCGCCCGACGAACAGCTCAACCGGCCCCGCCGACCGTCCGGTCGGCGGGGCCGGTGCCGTACGGCGTCCGGCGGCCGCCGCAACGGCGCGGGGCGCCGGCCAATCAGGCCAGCGCCCCGAATCCGCAGGGGGTGTCGATCAGTACCGACTGATCCGGCGGCGTCGGCCGACACCGGCCACCAGGGCCACCGCGATCGCGGCCAGGGCGACCTGGACCAGCAGCTCCATCCAGTCGATGCCGGCGGTCTCGGTCGCGATGCCGGCGGCTCGCGCGATCACGGTACCGAGCAGCGCGGCGCCCACACCGATGAGCATGGTCAGCCAGATCGGCATGTCCTGACGGCCGGGTACGACCAGCCGACCGAGCGCGCCGACGATGAGACCGATGATGAGCGCGGTGATGATGCCCCAGACGGTGAGTTCCACGGCCGTCCTCCTTCGGATGCGGTCACACGGTGTTGTGATGACTGCAAGGTTCCCGAAGGCGCAAAAACTCAAACCGGCCTAGCGGCACAGACGTCGCACGGCGTCCCGAACAGCCGCATCCATCGTGGCGAAGGCCAACGGGGGCGGCGCGAGCAGGGGAAACCACGTCGCCTCGGTGGCCTCGGCCCGATTGAGGGCGATCACCTGGTCACCCAGTGTGGCCAGGAAGAAGATGTCGAGGACCGGGAGCACCTCGTCCTGGAACTCGTAGCTCCCGACGTACATGCCGAGGTAGTCACCAAGCGTCAGGTCGACGCCCAGCTCTTCGCGGCCCTCCCGGACCGCCGCGTCGGCCGGGTGCTCCCCGCCGTCGCAGAATCCGCCCGGTAGCTCCCACCGGCCGGCCATCGGCTCCGCCGCCCGCCGCAACGCGAGGAACCGGGGACCGTCCGGCTCCGCCACGGACCCCGGCGACGCCGCAGCCCGGCCCGGACCTGGTACGCCTGCCGGACGGTCGAGGATGACCAGTCCGGCGGTGGGTCGGGCGTTGACGAAGAGTTGGTAACCGCAGCGGGTGCAGGCGGTCGGGGCGGGACCGGGCAGCGGGGTGGCGCACCGGGGGCAGAAGGCGGCGCTGGGGCCGTACCCCCGAGGGGTCACTTCTTGCCGCCGGCCTTGCCGCCGCCGTCGCCGGAGTCGCCGGTGGAGAGCGCGGCGATGAAGGCCTCCTGCGGCACCTCGACCCGGCCCACCATCTTCATCCGCTTCTTGCCTTCCTTCTGCTTCTCCAGCAGCTTGCGTTTCCGGGTGATGTCGCCGCCGTAGCACTTCGCGAGCACGTCCTTGCGGATCGCCCGGATGGTCTCCCGGGCGATCACCCGGTTGCCGATCGCGGCCTGGATCGGCACCTCGAACTGCTGCCGGGGAATCAGCTTCTGCAGCTTCGCCGCGATCGTGACACCGTAGTTGTACGCCTTGTCCTTGTGCACGATGGCGCTGAACGCGTCGACCGGCTCCCCGTTGAGCAGGATGTCCACCTTGACCAGGTCGGACTGCTGCTCGCCGGAGGGCTCGTAGTCGAGCGAGGCGTAGCCCTTGGTACGGCTCTTGAGCTGGTCGAAGAAGTCGAAAATGATCTCGGCCAGGGGCAGTGTGTAGCGCAGCTCGACCCGGTCGGCGGAGAGGTAGTCCATGCCCTGCAGCGACCCGCGCCGTCCCTGGCACAGTTCCATCACCGCGCCGACGTAGTCGTTCGGGGTGAGTACGGTCGCCCGGACCACCGGCTCGTACACCTCGGCGATCTTGCCGGTCGGGTACTCGCTCGGGTTGGTCACGGTGACGTCGGTGCCGTCCTCCATCCGTACCTGGTAGACGACGTTCGGGGCGGTCGAGATCAGGTCGAGCCCGAACTCCCGCTCCAGCCGCTCGCCGATGATCTCCAGGTGGAGCAGGCCGAGGAAGCCGCAGCGGAAGCCGAAACCGAGCGCGGCGGAGGTCTCCGGCTCGTAGCTCAGCGCGGCGTCGTTCAGCTTCAGCTTGTCGAGCGCGTCCCGCAGCGCCGGGTAGTCCGAGCCGTCGATCGGGTAGAGCCCGGAGTAGACCATCGGCTTCGGGTCCTTGTAACCACCGAGCGCCTCGGCCGCCGGTCGGGCGTTGATGGTGATGGTGTCACCGACCCGGGACTGCCGGACGTCCTTCACCCCGGTGATCAGGTAGCCGACCTCGCCGACCCCGAGCGCGCCGGCCTTGACCATCTCCGGGGAGATCACACCGATCTCCAGCAACTCGTGCACCGCGCCGGTGGACATCATCTTGATCTTGTCGCGAGCCTCGATCCGACCGTCGATCACCCGGACGTACGTCACCACGCCGCGGTACACGTCGTAGACCGAGTCGAAGATCATCGCCCGGGCCGGTGCGGCGGCGTCCCCGGTCGGCGGGGTGAACTGCCGGACGATCTCGTCGAGCAGGTACGGCACCCCCTCGCCGGTCTTGCCGGAGACCCGGATGCAGTCGGCCGGATCGCCACCGATCAGGTGCGCCAACTCCTCGGCGTACTTGTCGGGCTGGGCAGCCGGCAGGTCGATCTTGTTGAGCACCGGAATGATGTGCAGGTCGTTCTCGAGCGCGAGGTAGAGGTTGGCCAGCGTCTGGGCCTCGATCCCCTGCGCCGCGTCGACCAGCAGGATCGCACCCTCGCAGGCGGCCAACGAGCGGGACACCTCGTAGGTGAAGTCCACGTGGCCCGGGGTGTCGATCATGTTGAGCACGGCCTGCTCGCCCTGCCGCTCGCCCTCGCGTACGGTCCACGGCATCCGGACCGCCTGGCTCTTGATCGTGATGCCGCGTTCCCGCTCGATGTCCATCCGGTCGAGGTACTGGGCACGCATCTGCCGCTCCTCGACCACACCGGTGAGCTGCAGCATCCGGTCGGCCAACGTCGACTTGCCGTGGTCGATGTGGGCGATGATGCAGAAGTTCCTGATGCGGCCAGGTTCGGTGGCACCAGGGAGGTTCGCGCCGGAGTCGGGCGTCGGTGGCACGGCGATCCGTTCTGCTGGGCTGACAACTGTCGGGCCCTCTATGTTCCCATGCCGTCCCGGGACACCCGGTCGAGCCCGTCGGATCGTCCCGGCGTACCCCGGCCTGCCCCGCACCCGGACCCTCACCGTGACCGTCCCGGCCCGCAGGGTGACCACCCAGGCTCCCGCAGGATGACCCGCCCGGCGCGACACGACCGGTCCGGCTCGGGGGTTCCGGGTACGTCGACCGGACCAGGGCAGACTTGGCGCCATGGCAGTCATCTCGGTGCCCCCGCGACCGTACGACACGACCGCCGTACGACCCGGCTGGGCTGATCTTCCTGCCGAACTCCGGGCGGCGATCAGTGCCCGGCTGGGTTCCCGGGTCAGCTGGGCCGGTACCGCCGGCGGCGGATTCACCCGGGGCTTCGCGGGCGTGCTGCAGACCGTGGCCGGGGACCGGGTCTTCGTCAAGGCCGCCTCCCTGGTCGACCAGCGTCATCTGAGTGACTGGTACGCCCGGGAGGTCGCGATCACCGCCGCACTGCCGGCCGGGCTGCCCGTCGCCCGGCCCCGCTGGACGTTGACCGCCGCCGGCTACTACGTGGTCTGCCTGGACGCCATCGACGGACGGATGCCGGCACTGCCCTGGTCCCGGACCGATCTCGAGGCGACCCTCGTGGCGTACGCGACGGTCGCCGAGGCGCTGCGGGAGCCACCGGCCGAACTCGCCGCTCTCGGCGCGCCCCGCCTCGCCGACCTGGCCCGCGCCGACCTCGCCTGGTGGGGCGAACTGGCCACCGGCCGCGAAACGCTGCCGAACCCGCCGGCCGTGGCCCGGCACCGGTTGCCCGACCTCGCCGCCCTGGAGGCCCGGCTACCCGGGTACGCCGAGACCACGGCGATGATCCACTGCGATCTCCGGGTCGACAACGTGCTGATCGACGCCGCCGGTGCGAGCTGGATCTGCGACTGGACCTGGCTGTGTTTCGGGCCGGCCTGGTTCGACCTGGCCGGCCTGCTGGTCACCGCGTACGCCAGCGGGCTGCCGGCCGACGACCTGTTCGCTGCCCATCCGGCGGCCCGCGACGCACCGGACGACGGCCTGGACGCGGCGCTGGCCGCACTCGCCGGCTACTGGCTCGTCCGGGCGGCGGCCGGGCCGAGCACCGCTTCCCCGCACATCCGTGGACACCAGCAGTGGAGTGGCGAGACGGCACTGTCGTGGCTCGCCGCCCGCCAGGGCTGGCAGTGACCGCCCGGTCATTTTGGCCTTGGACGTGGGCACCTGGTAACGTGGGATTTCGCGCGTGCCGACACGGCCGCAGTGTGACGTGCCTTCCCGCATGTCACGTGCTTCTCAACACGTGACGCGGGTCCCGCATGTGACGTGGTCGTCGCCCGCGCGTAATCAGGCAAACGGAAACCCTAGCTACCAGGCTGAGCTAGCTACCAGGACGAGGCTGTCGCGTGGCGAACATCAAGTCCCAGATCAAGCGCAACCGGCAGAACGAGAAGCGCCGGTTGCGTAACAAGTCGGTCAAGTCGTCGCTGAAGACCGCCATTCGCAAGTTCCACGAGGCGACCGAGAGTGGCGACAGCGCCAAGGCCACCGAGCTGATGCGGGACGCCTCGCGCAAGCTTGACAAGGCGGTCAGCAAGGGCGTGATCCACCAGAACCAGGCGGCGAACCGCAAGTCGGCGATCGCCAAGCGTCTGCAGTCGCTCTCCGCCTGACGCGCTCCGCAGATTTCTGCACGGTGGCCCCGAGCCGGTCGGCTCGGGGCCACCGTGCTGTGCCCGGCCGCGTCCCGGCGCTGAAATCCGGTACGGCGACGGCCCCACTCGTCATGGCTCCATGTCATGTCACTCGTAGCCGCCGACAGCCGGTCCGTTCGGCAGGCCCCGGTGTCACTCGTAGCGGCGTCGGGCGGACTGCCGGGCCCGCTGGCGGCTACTGTCCATCGGATCCAGCCGGACCAACCACCGTCGGGTCGGCCGTTCGACCAGCCGGTCGTTGCGGCGGCACCCAGCGGCTGCTGATCCGGAAGCCCCGGTCTGCTGCCGGCTCGACGGCTCGGTTGGTGGGAACCAGGGCGCCCGTGGGTCCCGGCCCGACCATGCGACGCCGCCCGTCTGGTCCGGGGCGACCCGGCTGGCCGGTGGGACAGCCGCGGACGGGCCGGTCACCATGAGTGGTGACAGGCCCGGCACGCCGGCCCGGAGGCGTTCCATGAGATCCAGATCAGGGCGGGGCTCCCAGTCGGACTCCGGCCGGGGCCGGGCACCGGATTCCAGCCGGGCCCGGACCATCGAGGTCATGCTCAGCGGACGTCCGGCCGGGACGAGCCGGGCGATCAGGCGCCCACCGACGTCCCGTATCCCGGGGGCGAAGCAAAAGAGCGCACCGGCAGAAAGCGCACCGCCGGGAACCGTGCCCGTGGCCGTGCCGGGCACCGTCACCGCGCCGGATGCGGCGACTCCGGTCAGGGCGTCGGTCGGCGGTTCCGACCCGGGGTCCGTCAGCAGCGCGCCGGGTACCCGGGCCCGTCCGACCGCCGGCTGCAACTCACGGCGGAACCGCTGGCGTTCCTGGGCGGGCACCCGGGCGGCGGTCCGGGCCACCGCCGCGGCCACGAGATCGTTGGCCTTCACCATCGCCGCGACGGAGACCGGCAGCAGGAACACTGCCCACCAGTTCACCAGCTCGGCCAGGGCGAGCAGCAGACCGAGCGACACCATGCCCTCGAAGTAGAGGAAGCACAGCACCCCGCCCGGATCGACGTGACGCAGCCGGAGCACACGGGAGTACAGCGGCCGTAACCGCTCCTCCTCCTCGGCCGACAGCGCCATCGCCCAGGTCATCGTCGGCCGCTCACCCCGCGCGCGGTCGCGACGGCGACCACCGCCCGTTCCAGGGCGTAGCCCCGGTCCTCGGCGCCACCCTTGACCGCGGCGTTGCACTCGGCCGCGGCGTACATCGCGTCGGCGATCCCCTCGGGGGTCCAGCCGCGCCCCACCCGCTGGGCCTTCTCGATCTTCCAGGCGGGCATGCCGAGGCTGCTTGCCAGCTGGTACGGGTTACCCCGACCCGCCGAGCTGACCCGGGCCACCGTACGTACCCCGTCGGCGATCGCGTCGGCGATCGGGACCGGATCGACCCCGACGTGCAGTGCCCAGCGCAGTGCCTCCAGCGCCCCCGGTACGTCTCCAGCCATGGCGGCGTCGGCGACGGTGAAGCCGCTCACCTCGGCCCGACCCCGGTAGTACCGCGCGACCGTGTCGGCCCCGATCCGGCCGTCGGTGTCGGCAAGCAGTTGGGAACAGGCGGAGGCGAGTTCCCGCAGGTCGTTGCCGACCGCCGCGATCAGCGCCTCGGCCGCCTCCTCGGTGCACCGGCCACCGCCACGGCGTACCTCGTCGCGGACAAATCCCACCCGCTCGCGGTGTCCCTTCAGTTTCGCCGCCGGTACGACCTCCGCGCCCGCCGCCCGCAGTCCGTCGGCGAACGCCTTGCCCTTCGCCCCGCCGGCGTGCGTCACCACCAGGTGCACCTCGGGGTCGGGGTGCTTCGCGTACGCCAGCAGTTCGGTCACCAGGTCCTTGCGGGCGTCCTGTCCAGCTCGGACGATCAGCACACGGCGACCGCCGAACAGGGACGGACCGAGCAGTTCGGCGATCTCTCCCGGGTTCAGTGCCCCGGCCTCGTGGTCGTGTACGTCGACACCGGGATCGGCGGCCCGGGCCGCCTCGACGGCACCGGCCACCGCCCTGGTCACGAGCAACTCCTCGTCGCCGAGGACCAGGAGGACAGGAGCGAGGTTCGTGGACGTCACGTGGTCATCGTCGCACGCGGTGCCGGCCGGTCGGGCCTGGTCATCCGGGTAGCTACGGCTGACCCCGCACTTAGCGCAAATCCAGACATTTATCTTAACTCAGGCATTTCTCGTGGTCCTGCCGTCGCTCGTCTCCGTCCCGGCCGCCGGGTCATCGCCCGTTGTCCTCGCCCGGCGGCAGTCCGCGTACCGCCACCGCAAGCCGCCCGCCGTCGGTACGTACCACCGCCAGGTCACCGTCCCGGTCGGTGCGGAGCACCCGGACCCCGGACCGGGTCAGCCGATCCAGCAGGCCGGGGTTGGGGTGCCCGTAACCGTTGTCGGTGCCCACCGGTACCAGCGCCACCGCCGGGTCCACCGCCTCCAGGAAGGACCACTCCTGGTACGCCGATCCGTGGTGCGGCACCTTCAGCACGTCGGCGCGCAGCGATCCGACCGGTGCCCGGTCCAGCAGTGCCCGCTGCTCCTCGGTCTCCGCGTCCCCGGTGAGTAGTACCTGAACACCGGCAACCTCGGCACGCAGCACCACGGAGTTGTTGTTCGGATCCGAGCGGGTGCCCCGGATCGGATGAACCGGAGCGAGCCCGGTCAGCGCCACGGCACCACCGAGATAGGTCCAGCCGGCACCGATCTCCCCCACCGGCACGTTCCGCAGGGTGGCGGCCCGGTGCACGGCGGCCCGTGCCTCGACCGGTTCCGGCCACGGCGGAACGGCGATCCCGCCGACCGCCCGACCCCGGAGAACGCCGTCCAGACCACCCACGTGATCGGCGTGGAAGTGGCTGACGACCAGTAGCGGCACCGTCCGGATCCGGAGCCGGCGCAGGCACCGGTCGACCGGATTGGGGTCCGGGCCGGCGTCCACCACCACCGCCCGGCCCGGGCCGACCGGCAGGACCAGGGTGTCGCCCTGACCCACCGCGCAGGCCACCACCACCCAGCCCGGCGGCGGCCAACCGGTCGCGATCAGCCGTACCGGCAATGTCCCGACGACCACGGCGGCGGTGACCACGGCGACGAGTCGGCGGACCAGCGGGCGACGGACCGCGACCAGCAGGGCGAGTGTCAGCGCCGCGAGCAGCAGCCCACCGGCTGCCCCGTCCAGCCAGGGCAGTGTGCCGGCGGGCACCTGCGCGCCGTACCGGGCCACCAGGACCAGCCACCAGGCCGGCCAGTGCCCGAGCCAGGCCAGGATCTCGGCGCCGGTCGGCCAGAACGGGGAGAGCACCGCGGCGGTCACGCCGAGCACGGTGGCCGGTGCGACAGCCGGAACCGCCAGGAGGTTCGCCGGTACGGCCACCAAGCTGACCGTTCCGGAGAGCCCGGCGATCACCGGGGCGCAGGCGAGTTGCGCGGCGGCCGGGATCGCCAACGCCTCGGCCAGCCCGGGCGGCACGCCCCGGCGACGCAGTCCGTCCCGCCAGCGCGGGGCGAGCAGCAGCAGGCCACCGGTGGCCAGTACGGAGAGCGCGAACCCGGCGTCGCCGGCCAGTTCCGGATCAACGACGACCAGCACCGTCACCGCGCCGGCCAAGGCCGGGAGAGCCGCCCGGGGTCGACCGGTGGCCAGTCCGATCAGGCCGATCGCCCCCATGGTCGCGGCCCGTACGACGCTCGGCGACGGCCGGGCCAGGATGACAAAACCGACCAGTGCCGCCCCGCAGCAGAGCGCGGCGAGCCAGGGCCCGGCCCGGGCCCACCGGGTCAGCAACAGCACGGCACCGATGACAATCGCGACATTGGAACCTGACACAGCAGTCAAATGGGTCATTCCGGTGGTCTGGAAGTGGTGTTCGACCACCGGTTCCAGGCGGCTCGTGTCACCCACCACCAGCCCGGGAAGCAGCCCGCCCGGCTCGGCCGGCAGCGGCGCGCAGGCCCGCTGCAGACCGGCCCGCAGGGTGCCTGCCAACCGCTGGCCCCAGGATGACCTCCCACGCAGCTGGGGTGGGGTGGTCACCGTCAGCACGGCCGCGGTGAGGTCTCCGCCGCGTGGCGTCCCGAGGCGTCCGGTGGCGGTCAGCCGCTGTCCGGGCAGCAGGTGCCGCCAATGGGGATCGGCGGCCAGCACCAGGATCCGCGCCGGCAGGCGCAGCCGACCCCCGACCGGCCGCTCCAGCCAGCCGAGTCGGGCCGAGAGCAGGTACGTCGTCGGTCGACCGGCCGGGGCGGCCAGAGTCCGGGGGTCGTCCCGGACCACCAGTTCGACGGTGACCCGGGTTCGCGCGTCGGCCAGTTCGCGCAGCGACGCGGCGTCGCGTACGCCGAGTCGGGCGGCGGTGGCGGCGCTGCCGCAGAGCACCCCGAGCAGCACCGTGACCACGATCCAACCGTGCCGCTCCAGCACCGGAACCGGTCGACGGATCAGTCGATGTCCGAGCACCAGCGCGATCGCCACCGCGAGCGCCGCGACCAGCATCGCCATGCCGGCGGTCGACCGCAGGCAGGCCAACGCGGAGAGCCAGGCACCCACGGCAAGCCCGGCCAGACGCAGGTCCGAGCTCTGGCGACTGCCACTGTCGGGGTCTGCCCCGTCCGCCGGGCCGGACGGGGCAGACCCGGTGGGCAGTGCCCGTCGACTGGACCAGGCCGACCGGCGGGCCGCCGCCGGGCCGAGCGACGCGAACCGACTGGGCGGGGCCGGGGCCGGACGGTCGGTCCACGTCTGCCCGTTCTGGCCCCTGGTCTGCCCGGTCACACCGTCACCAGGTCCTTCAGGTCCTCGTACCGGGCGTCGCCGATGCCGGTCACCTGGCGCAGGTCACCCACCGCTCGGAAGCCACCGCTGCGCTCACGGTGGTCGACGATGCGTTGGGCGAGCACCGGCCCCACTCCGGGCAGAGCATCGAGTTGCGCGGCGGTGGCGGTGTTGAGGTTCACCTTTTCGGCGGGACCGATCCCGGTGGCCGAGGACGATCCGTCCCCGGCCGGTCCGGCCGCCCCGGGTGGCGGTGTGACACCGACCAGGATCAGCTCACCGTCGGCCACCTTGCGGGCCAGGTTGAGCGACGCCATGTCGACCCCGGGTTGCGCCCCGCCCGCGGCGGCGAGGGCGTCCGCGACCCGCGCTCCGGCGGGCAGTCGTACCAGTCCTGGCCGACGAACCCTGCCGGCCACCGCGACGACCAGCTCGGCGGGGCTCGGGCCGACACCGGAGTCGAGCGATCCGGATACGAGGGGTGCCGCGGCGGTCGGTGCGTCCGGTACCGGTTCGCTGTGTGGACGGGACAGCCAGGCCCAGCCCGCCGCGACGAGCACCACCACGGTGGCCACCACGGCAAGTGCCCGGACGCCACGCCGTCCCGGATCGAACGCGCCCGGCCCGGTCAGCCGTCGCGATCCGGTGCCGTCCGATCCGGTCAGCCGTCGCGGTCCGGTGCCGTCCGGTTCTGCGTCCTCGCCGGCCCCGGCCGCCTCGCGCCGCCTGGCGTCGTTTCCCCGCTCGGCTCCCGGATCGACCCCCGGGTCGGCCGACGGACCATCCTGGTCGACGCTCCGACGGGTGGTCCCGTCCAGCTCCCCACCGGCGGTGCCGCCGGCCTCCCCCACGGCGGCGGGAAGGCCGGTGGGGAACCCATGCCCGTCACCGCCGGCCCTGCCCGGGGGTGGCGAACCGGATCCGGCGTACTGCCACGGGTCGGCCGTCGGCCGTCGCGGGCGGACCCCGGACGTGGCCGGCGCCCCGCCTCCGCGCCTCTCGTCGGCGCCGAAGAGCCGGTCCAGGCGCTCTCGCACGATCGTCTCGTCGTCGGACACCCGCCGAAGCTAGACCCGGCACCAACCCGCCTGCCGGCCGAGCATGCACCGCTGTGGACAACCTACCCCACTGTGGACAACGCCCTGATCATGGCCAGATGTGCTAGCGAGCCGGCGCGGACCTCGACATCCGGACCGCCGGGCCGGGGAGACCCCGGCCGCCGACCGGCACACGACGGCCGGGGGGTGATGCCCGCTGGGCAGGCGCCCCCGGCCGACGATGATCGGACTCAGTACGGGTTGCTGGCGTGGGTCAGCGTCTCCCAGGCGACGAAGAGATAGTTGGTACCGGCCGGACGCTGCTGCTCGGTGAGTTGCTGGCTACGGGTCATCGGCACACCGCGCCGGAAGTTCAGCGCGTTGAACGCGACCTCGGTGACCGGGCCCAGCCCGAGGTTGAGCGTGCCGCCGCAGAGCGAGGACGGCACCGGGTCACCCAGTTGGTAACGCGAGTGGAAGCCAAGCGCGTGCCGGAGCCGGTCCTGGATCTCGGGATAGATGTCCTGCCCCTGGTGCCGGAGCGTCTCCGCGACGTGGGAGATCGCCGAGATGCCGTACCCGGTGTGGGTGAAGTCCCGGCAGGTTTCCTGGGACAGCCCGTCGACGAACGTCGACTGTCCGTGCCAGTACGACACCACCTCGGCCCGGGTGTCGATGTGACTGCCGACCGGACCCCGGGGGTAGGCGCCGTCGGTGGTCAGGTAGAGGAAGGCGGGCAGCCGGTCGCGAAACCTGGCCAGCGCCCGGTCGTAGACGCCCCGGTCCTCGAGGAAGACGGAGATGCCGAGGGTCGCCTCCATCATGCTCAGTTCCCAGTTGCCGTTGCTGGTCAGGTTGCCGTTGACGATCTCCGGCAGGTAGACGTCCCGGAGCATCGTGGCGAACCGGCTGACGCCGGTCGAGGACCAGCCGCCGTACGTGTACCGGATGATCTCGGCCGCCCGGGGCCAACTCGACCCGGCCCACGCGGTCTGCAGCGGCGCGTTGCTGTTGGTGTGGTCCCGGATCACCGCCGACCAGGCGTCCATGATCTGAATGGCCTTCTCGGCGTACCGGCTGTCCTGGGTGACGTACCAGGCCAGCGCGAGGGTGTAGGCGGCGAGCGCGTCCTGTCGCTCGTCGGTGCAGCCGTTGTTGGGGTTCGAGTACGACCCGCACTCGACGACCGCCCGTGGTTTCGGGGTACGCGACAGCGAGGCGAAGTTGCTCGCCATCATCTGGTCGAAGGCACCCCGCCAGGGTTGCGTGCCGGCGTTGACCCGGGACCGGATGAAGTCGAGCTGCGGGCGGCTGACCAGCACCCCCGGGTGGGTGAAGGTTGCCGGTGCGGCCTGGGCCGACGACGGGTTGCCGGGGCCGGCGTACGGGACCACCACCGCCGTCACGGCCAGCAGCGCACCGAGAGCGATCAGCCGGGGAATCCTGCCCCGGAGACGTGACCTGGACACAGCACTTCCTCCTGCTCGGAACACCGGAGCGCCGCCGGTCGGGCGACAACTCTTAGGAAGGTTTGTTGTCCAATGCGACCACGTCAATCGATCTCAGTCAACCCATTGCGGGCCCAGGTATCCGGAACGGGCCCTTCCCATACAAACCCCCTCCTCACCGTCGATGGACGACAACGCAGGCCAGGCCCGGCCCGACGTGTGCGCCGATCACCGCACCCGCCTCGGTGACGTACCGGGCCCGTACCCGGGGGCCGAGGCGGGAGTCGAGCGCCGCAGTGAGTTCGGCCGCCCGCCCGGGAGCGGCCAGGTGGTGTACGGCGACCTCGACGTCCCCCTCCCCGGCCACCTCGACGGCCAGGTCGACCAGCCGGGCCAGTCCCCGCCCGGCGGTCCGGACCCGGTCCCGCAGCGCGATCGTGCCGTCGACGACGTGCAGGATCGGCTTGACCGACAGCGCCGTGCCGAGCAGCGCCCCGGCGGCGTTGATCCGGCCACCTCGACGGAGGAGTTCCAGGGTGTCCAGGTAGAACAGGGTGCTGGTCCGGTCGATGGCGTCGAGCGCGGCCTGCCGTACCTCCGAAAGCGGCACGCCCCGGTCGGCGGCCTCGGCGGCGGCGACGACGGGAAAGCCGAGGCCCATCCCGGTCGACCGGGCGTCGACCACGCCCACCTGGTCGCCGAGCTCGGCGGCGGCGAGCCGGGCGGCCTCCACCGTGCCGGAGAGCTCGGCCGACAGGTGGACCGAGAGCACACCGGTGGCGCCTCCGTCGGTGAGCAGTCGGCGGTACGTCCGGACGAACTGTTCCGGTGCCGGGCGGGAGGTGGTCATCGTGCTCCGACGCGCGCTCAGCGCACGGGCGGCGTCGGCCGGGGTGACGTCGACGCCCTCCAGTCCGGCGACCCCGTCCACGACCACGGTGAGCGGTACGACGGTGAGCCGGTACCGGTCGACGAGTTCCGCCGGGAGGTAGGCGGTGGAGTCGGTGACAACCGCGACGGGCATTCCGGCACGGTAGCCGATCGGCGAGAAAAGCGGAGGGTGTGCGGTGTCGGAGCCGGCGACCGACCGGACCGGGCGGGGTGACCCGGCCGCGCCGGGCCCGCGACGATCCGACCGGTCGGGCGGGGTGACCCGGCGCCGGGGCGGGCAACGTGTCGACGCGAGCCGGCAGTGGGATCAGATCGCGGCGGGTGACGGGCCCTCGGCGATCAGGCCGACGTTGTGCCCGTACAGTCGCCAGCCCCGGACTTCCTCGTGCCGCAGGTCGGTCCAGTGGCAGTTGTTCAGCGGGCCGACGGCCCGGAGCACCAAGGCGTCCCAGCCGAGCAGGTAGCCGCAGCCCTGGCGGGCGGCGCCACCGTGCGTCGCCACCACGACGGTGCCACCGGGCACCGCGTCGGCTGCCTCCTGCAGCGCAATGCCGACCCGTTTGCCCAGCTCGTCGAGGCTCTCCACGGCACACCCGGGGTCCGGCTCGCCGGCCCGCCAGCGGGCGTGCTCGGCCGGGAAACGCTCGGCGATCTCGGACATCCTGAGTCCCTGCCACTCGCCGTAGAACCGTTCCCGGAGCCGGGGATCGGTCCGGACCGGCAGACCGGTCAGCGCGGCCAGGGCCGCCGCGGTGTCGGTGGCCCGACCGAGGTCGCTGGCGACGATGGCGTCCGGTCGCAACGCGGCCAGCAGCGGCGCGGCGGCGGCGGCCTGCTCACGCCCGAGATCGTTGAGCGCCACGTCGAGTTGACCCTGCACCCGGTTGGCGGCGTTCCAGTCGGTGTTGCCGTGCCGCCAGACGATCAAGCGGGTCATTCGGCGGCGCCCGCCTCGGCCTCCACCAGGTCCCGGTCCACGAACGGGATGGTCGGGCAGTCCTTCCAGAGCCGGTCGAGCGCGTAGAACTCGCGCTCCTCGGTGTGCTGGACGTGCACGACCAGGTCGACGTAGTCGAGCAGCACCCAGCGGCCGGCCCGTTCGCCCTCCCGGCGTACCGGCTTGGCCTTCTCCGGCAGGTTGACCAGTCGTTCCTCGATCGCGTCCACGATCGCGGTCACCTGGCGCTCGTTGGGCGCGGAGGCGAGCAGGAACGCGTCGGTGATCACCAACTGGTCCGACACGTCGATGATGGCGATGTCCTGCGCCTTCTTGTCGGCTGCCGCCTGTGCGGCGGCCGTCGCGAGCTCACGGGCGCGGTCGGAAGCTGTCACCATTCTCCTTCGATCAACCGTCGGGCCCTTCTAGCCTCTCACACGGGCGGCGGGTACGGCTTCACGGTTAACCGAACAGAGAATCACATACCGGGTGAAATCACCCCTGGTACAACCCTCGTTTGGCGATGTACTGCACCACACCGTCCGGCAGCAGGTACCAGACCGGGCCACCGGCGGCCACCCGACGGCGGCAGTCGGTCGAGGAGATCGCCATCGCCGGCACCTCCACCAGGCTCACCGTGTCGGCCGGCAGATGCGCGTCGGACAACTCGAAACCGGGCCGGGTCACCCCGATGAAGTGCGCCAACTCGAACATCTGGTCGAGATCCTTCCAGGAGAGGATCTTCTCCAGCGCGTCAGCTCCGGTGATGAAGAACAGCTGGACCTTCGGGCCGTACTGGTCGTGCAGGTCACGCAGGGTGTCGACGGTGTAGGTCGGCCCACCCCGGTCGATGTCGACCCGGCTGACCTGGAACCGCGGGTTCGAGGCGGTCGCGATCACGGTCATCAGGTACCGGTCCTCGGCCGGGCTGACCGGCTCGTCCGCCTTCTGCCAGGGCTGCCCGGTGGGCACGAACAGCACCTCGTCCAACTCGAAGCGGTCGGCCACCTCGTTCGCGGCGACCAGGTGCCCGTGATGGATCGGGTCGAACGTGCCCCCCATGATCCCTATTCGCCGGATCTTCTCCTCCACGTGATGATCGTAGGCCGGTCGCCCCACCGGACGGCCCCGGCATGGGAGAGATCGCAGATCACGGCACCGGGGCCCAACGGCTCCGGGCGAGCAGCGCCCGGCGCAGGTCGTCGTCGGCGTCGGTGACCACCCGGCGCAGTCCGGACGGCAGGTCCGGGCGGGCCAGCAGCGCCGCCGCCAGTTCCCGGGTCCGCGGCGTCACGGCGTAGCGCGGATAGGCGAGGGCCGCGACCCGCTCGGCGACCAGCGGCATACGTCGCCGCGCCGCCTCGACGATCCCGGCGAAGTACCGCTCCACGTAGGAAGCCGTCAGCCCGGTCTGCTCCGGCTGCCAGAACCCGGTCGCGTGCGCCATCACCAGCCGGTTGGACAGGGTGGTGTCGGTCATCACCACCTCCCAGGCCCGCTCCTTCGTTACCGGATCCGGTAGCGCGGCCCGGCACTCCGCCGCCCGTTCGGCACCGGTGGCGCTCGGGTCCACAGCCTGCTCGGCGGTGATCTCCGACTCCCCCACCGCGCCGAGTACGGCGAGCCGGCGCAGCACCGTCCAGCGCAGGTCGGCGTCGACGGTGAGCCCGTCCGGTACGTCGGTTCCGGTCAGCCAGCCGGCCAGCCGGGCGGCGTCCCGGGTCCAGCGTGCCAGTTCCCGCACGGCGGTGAGCTGCATCGAGCCGCCCGGCGACGCGGTGGCGAGCAGGCGCTCGCAGGTGGCGGCGAGCCGGTCCGTGGCGTCCTGGCGGGCCACCGGGTCGAGGTACCGGTCGACCAGGGAACCGGTCAGGGTCAGCACGTCCCGGGCCACGACAACCTCGGGCTCGGCCGGCAGGGCGACCGTGACCAGGTCCACCAGCTCGGCCACCGACCGCTCCGCGTCGACCGCCGCGTCCAGCGACTCCCCCCAGAGCACCGCCCGGGCCAACGGATCGGCCAGGACCGGCAGCACCGTCGGCGCGGCGGCGGCGGAACCCGGATCGAGCCGGATCTTGGCGAAGGTCAGGTCCCCGTCGTTGGGCAGCAGCAGTCCGGCGGCCGGCTCGCCGACCAGCCCGGTCAGCACGGTCCGCCCCTGGTCCACGACCGGGTCGAGGTCCACCTCGAACCGACGGCGCGGCACGGCGGCACCCCCTTCGCCGGTGGCGGCCCGGTCGTAGAGTCCGACCCCGATCCGGTGCGGGCGCAACACCGGGTACGACGTCGGGGCGGACTGGGCGATCGCCACCTCGGCGTACCGGCCGGCGTCGTCCAGGCGTACCTCGGTGCGCAGCGTGTTCACCTGCGGCTGCCGCAGCCAGACCTCGGCCCAGCCGGCCAGGTCCCGACCGCTGCTGTCGCTCAGGGCGGCGAGCAGGTCGGCGAGCGTGGCGTTGCCGAACCGGTGGGCGGCGAAGTAGGTCCGCAGGCCGGCGAGGAACGCCTCGTCACCGAGCCAGGCGACCAGTTGCCGGAGCACCGCGGCGCCCTTGGCGTACGAGATGCCGTCGAGGTTGGTCAGCGCCTGGGCCGCGTCGGACACCTCGGTCGGCGCCACCGGGTGGGTGGACGGGCGCTGGTCAGCCGCGTACCCGCCGGCCTTGCGGCGCATCCCGAAGGTGGTCCAGGCCCGGTCGAACCGGGTCGCCTCGGCGGTCACCCGGGTACCGAAGTACTCGGCGAACGACTCGTTCAGCCACAGGTCGTCCCACCAGCGCAGGGTGACCAGGTCGCCGAACCACATGTGCGCCATCTCGTGGGCGATGACGTTGGCCCGCAGTTCCCGGTCGTCGTCGGTGACCACGGACCGGAAGACCAGGTCGTCCCGGAAGGTGACCAGTCCCGGGTTCTCCATCGCCCCCATGTTGAACTCCGGGACGAACGCCTGGTCGTACTTGCCGAACGGGTAGCGCACCGCAAAAAGCTCGTGGAAGCGGTCCAGGCACTGCCGGGTGACGGTGAGGATCTCCCCGGCCTCCCGGTCCAGGTGCCCGGCGAGCGATCGGCGGCAGTAGAGGCCGAGCGGCACCCCGTCGTGCTCCGCGCGCAGCACGTGGTACGGGCCGGCGACCAGCGTGACAAGGTAGGTGGCCAGCGGCAGGGTCGGCGCGAACTCCCAACGGCCGGGCCGCCGCGTACCGGCGAGTTCGCCGTTCGCGGCCACGGTCCACTCCTCCGGGGCGGTGACGCCCACGGTCACCGGCGCCTTGAGGTCGGGTTGGTCGAAGCAGGCGAAGATGCGGTGCGCGTTGTCCATCGCGGACATCGCGTACAGGTAGGTCGCACCGTCGGCCGGGTCCACGAACCGGTGCAGCCCCTCGCCACTGTTCGAGTACGGCATCTCCGCCTCGACGGTGAGCACGTTCTCGACAGCCAGCCCGGCCAGCGGGAACTGGTTGTCGACCAGCGCCGCCGGGTCCAGTTCCACGCCGTTGAGGCGTACCCGGTGCAGGTGGGCGGGCCGGACCTCGACAAAGCTGGCCGCACCCGGCGTCGCGCACCGGAAGTGGACGGTGCTGGTGGACCGGAACGTCTCCTCGTCGCCGGTCAGGTCCAGGTCGACGGCGTAGGAATCGACGGTGAGCAGGGCGGCGCGCTCGGCGGCGGCTACCCGGGTGAGGCTCGGCATCCGCCTATCCTGCACGATGGGATTCCGCAGGCCGCGGACTCCCGGCGACTCACTGATGGAGGAACCGACGATGGCGCAGCACCCCAAGGGCGACTTCGACCTGTCGCGCGCCGTGTGGCAACGGGCCGAGGGTGACGACTCGGAGGGAGCGGTCGAGATCGCGTTCGTGGACGACCTGATCGGCATGCGGAACTCCGCCGAGCCGGACGGCCCGGTGCTGGTCTTCACCCAGGCCGAGTGGGACGCCTTCGTGGCCGGCGCCCAGGACGGCGAGTTCGACCTCGACTGATCCGGCTCTCCTCGGCCTGGTCAGGTCGGCCGCGACGACACCGGCACGGCATCAGCAACACTCGCACCGGACCGGCCCCGGTCAGCGGAGGTAGTCCTCCAGCAGGGCCGGGGTCAGGCCGGCCTGGTGCATCGCGGTCAGCGCGGCGGTGAAGTCGTCGACGAACCGCTCCCGGAAGTGCATCAGGATGATGTCGCCGGCCTGCACCCGGTGCTCGGTGGTCTGGTAGCGGACCCGACCCTTGTCCACCGTCTCCTTCCAGAGGAAGGCCGCCTTCAGGCCGCAGTCCCGGGTCGCCCGCAGCGTGGTGTCGTCCCGGCTGCCGCCGGGCGGGCGGAACAGCACCGGGCGGCGGCCGTACCAGGCGGCCAACTCGTCGGCGGATCCGCAGATCTCCCGCCGCTGCGTCGCGTACGGCTTGCCCCGCAGCACCTGGTGGGTGACGGTGTGCGCCTCGATGACCACGTTCTCCGGCAGGCCACGGAAGAAGCCCGGATCGTCCCTGATCGCGTCGGTGGTGAGGAAGAGCGTCACCGGCACGTGTGCGTCGACGAGCAACTGCCGCGCCTCCGACTTCCGGATCCAGCCGTCGTCGATGGTCAGGAACGCCACCGGCTGCCCGGTGGGGATCCGGCTGTACCAGCCGGCGAGCGGACCGTCGGGCACGGTCACCGGTTCCGGTGTCGGCGGCGCCGGGAAGCGCGGTAGTCGGGCCGCGTACGGACCGGTGGGGACGGACACCGACGGATCGCCGGCTGCCGGGGAGTGGTCACCACCGGGTCCGGCCGCACAGCCGGCCGGGCCGGAGAGCAGCGTCGCGAGCAGCGCCGCGAACACCGGTACGGCCCGAAGTCGCCGCCGACCCCCACCACGCTCCGCCGCCGACCGTGGGGCGGGAGCCATCCCACCGGCACAGTGAATCCGGTTCGCACGCACCCGCCGACCCTAGGCCGACCGGTGGCCGTCGCCAAGTGATCACCATCATCGCGGTGTGGAGCAGACTTCCCGGCCACTCCGGCGTCCCTGGACGGGTACGGCAATTATCGGCTTGCCCGCCCGGAACGGGCGCCCCTACCCTGATCTTGACCTCGCGGCTGCTGAACCGACGAGCACAACCGGATACCGGCGGTTCTGTCCGCCCGCCCCGCACGCGCCCCGCGCGTGCCGGTGGCCCACATCCATGTTCAGCAGCGCAGCATGCGAAAGGTCAACCATGCCCTCCTCCTCAGGCAGAACCCGCCGACCCGACCCCCGACTGGTCCGGGTCGACGACTCCTGGCTCACCCTGCCCAACCCGTACGACGTCCCGGTGGAGATCTGCGCCGGAGTCGACGTACCGATCGAGTCCGTGGCGGTCGACGAACTGCTCACCGTGCTGGAGACCGCCGACACGGTGCGGCGGCTCGGTGCCGCCGTACCCGGCCTCGACATCGCACCGCGCCTCGACCGGGTCGTCTGCACCCCCGACCTCCACAAGGGTGCCGGCATCCCGATCGGCACGGTGCTGCGTACCGTCGGCGCGCTGATCCCGCAGGCGGTCGGCAACGACATCAACTGCGGGATGCGGGTCGAGGCCACCTCGCTCAGCGTCGAGCAGGTCCGGCCGCACCTCGACCGGCTCGAGCGACGACTGCGGCACCTGTTCTTCGCCGGTGGCCGCCGGATCGGCCTGACCGCCCGGCAACGGGAGGGTCTGCTCCGCGAGGGCCTGCCCGGCCTGCTCGCCGACGGCGTACCCGGCCCGAGCAGCGGCGGGCCGGCCGGTCAGGTCGACCACGCCGGTGCCTGGGGTCAGGTCGGTCCGGACGACCTCGCCGACCTGGACGGCCGACTGCACTCGGTCGGCTTCCCGGTCGACTCGGCCGAGGACTTCCGGGACTGGATCACCAGCGGTGGCGGCACCAGCTACGACAGCGTCATCGGCAGCGTCGGCGGCGGCAACCACTTCGCCGAGCTGCAGTACGTCTCCCGGGTGCACGACGGCACGACCGCGTACGCCTGGGGGTTGGCCCCCGGCCAGGTGGTGCTGATGGTGCACAGCGGTTCGCTCTCGCTCGGCCACCAGGCCAACGCGACCGGCCGGGACCAGGCGAGGGCGGCCTGGCCGCGCGGCGTGCCGATGCCCGGCAACCGGATCCTGCCGATGCTGCTCCACGAACGGACGGCAACCGGGCGGCAGCGCTACCTGACCGCGTTCGCCAACGCGGCGAACTTCGCCGTCGGCAACCGGTTCTTCCTGGCCCTGATGATGCGGGCCGGTCTCGCCGACATCAGCACCGGGGAACTCCGGTCCCGGCTGGTCTACGACGCCCCGCACAACCTGCTGTGGCCGGAGCCGGACGGCACGGTCCTGCACCGCAAGGGCGCCACCCCGGCCGGCGGGGTCGACGGCACCGGCCGGGACGGGCACCGGGCCTGGGGCGAACCGGTGCTGGTCCCGGGCTCGATGGGCGCACCGAGTTATCTGCTGCGCGGGCTCGGCAACCCCCGGTCGCTGCACAGCGCCTGCCACGGTGCCGGGCGCAGCGTGCCCCGGGGCGCGGCGGCCCGGGGCGGCGACGCGGAACTGGACACCTTCCTGCAGGAGTTCCGGGTGGTCACCCCGCTCGACCACCGCGACCCGGCGGTGGCCGCCCGGCGGGACATCGTCGACGCCTGGCGGCGTGACCTCAAGCAGGAGGCGCCCTGGGTCTACAAGGAGGTCGGCCCGGTGGTCGACAGCCTGCGTACCGCCGGGGTCGCCGAACCGGTACTGGAACTGCGACCGCTGCTCACCGTGAAGGGATGACCGCAGCCCGTACGGCCGGTCAAGAGGTGACCCGGCGGGGGGGGGGGGGGGGGGGGGGGGGGGGGGGGGGGCCGCGGGGGGGGGGGCGGAGTAGTTTGGCCCGACCGGTCCGACCGGCTCCGATGATCCGTGGAGGCGACGCGGGTGGTCCGGGTGACAACATCCCATTGACGAACGTCGTACGGATGGCCCGTACTTCCGAGATGCTCACTCCGGGCGGACCGGGGCTGCCCACCCCCGCCCAGCCCCCTAGCGTGACAGGTCGTTTGTCCACTTGGAGCTGCGCCAGGCTGGGGAGAGTGCATGCCGTCACCCGCACCGTCATCACCGTCCGCCCGTCTGTTCCGCACCGGCCTCACGGTCGCCCTGGTCGCCGCACTGGCCGCACCGGTCAGCGGCGGCACCGCACCGGCCGCCGCGGTGGTCCTGCCCACCGGTTTCCAGGAGCAGGTCGTCTTCACCGGCCTCAACCAGCCGACCAACCTGGAGTTCGCCCCGGACGGCCGGATCTTCGTCGCCGAGAAGGGCGGCCGGATCAAGGTGTACGACGACCTGGCGGACACCACCGCGACCGTCTTCGCCGACCTCTCCGCGAACGTGCACAACCAGCACGACCGGGGGCTGCTCGGCCTCACCCTGCACCCGGACTTCCCGACCCGGCCGTACGTCTACGTGCTCTACGCGTACGACGCGCCGCCCGGGGAGTCCGCGCCGTACTGGAACGACACCTGCGCCTCGGTCGGCGGCACCAACGGTGGCCGGTGCATCGTCACCGGTCGACTCTCCCGGCTGACCGCCGACGGTGACACCATGACCGGCACCGAGCAGGTCTTCGTGCAGGACTGGTGTCAGCAGTACGCCAGCCACGCCACCGGCGACCTGGCCTTCGGCGCCGACGGCATGCTCTACGTCAGCGCCGGCGACGGGGCCAGCTACGACCTGGTCGACTACGGCCAACTCGGCAACCCGCACAACCCCTGCGCCGACCCCCCGGGCGGGGCGATGACCCCGCCGACCGCCGAGGGTGGCGCGCTGCGCTCCCAGGACCTGCGCACCCCGGCCGACCCGACCAGCCTGGACGGCACCGTGCTGCGGCTGGACCCGCTGACCGGCGCCGCCGCCCCGGGCAACCCGCTCGCCGCCAGCGCCGACCCGAACACCCGGCGGATCGTCGCCCAGGGCCTGCGCAACCCGTACCGGTTCACGGTCCGGCCCGGCACCAGCGAGGTCTGGCTCGGTGACGTCGGCTGGACCCGGTGGGAGGAGGTCAACCGGGTGGCCGACCCGACCTCCGGGGTGGCCAACTTCGGCTGGCCCTGTTACGAGGGCACCGGCCGGCAGAGCGGATACGACGGCGCCAACCTCGACCTCTGCGAGAACCTCTACACCGGGGACGGTCAGACCGCGCCGTTCTACACGTACGACCACGCGGCCCGGGTCGTCAGCGGGGAGGCCTGCCCGACCGGCAGTTCGTCGATCTCCGGTGCCGCCTTCTACCCGGCCGCCGGCGGCAGCTACCCGACCGGGTACGCGGGTGCGCTCTTCTTCTCCGACTACTCCCGGGACTGCATCTGGGCGATGCTGCCGGACGCGCCCGGCGGGCTGCCGGTGGCGGCGAACCGGCGCACCTTCGGCAGCGCCGCCGCCAACCCGGTCGACCTGGAGGTCGGCCCCGGCGGTGACCTCTACTACGTCGACCACGCCGGTTCGGTACGCCGGATCCGCTACTTCCCCGGCAACCAGCCGCCGGTCGCCTCGATCAGCGCCACCCCGACCTCGGGGACGGCACCGCTGACCGTCACCTTCGACGGCACCGGGTCCTCCGACGCCGACCCGGCCGACGTGGGCCGGCTCCGCTTCGAGTGGGACTTCACCGACGACGGCACCGTCGACGCGACCACGCCGACGGCGACGTACACCTATCCGGCCGGCGGGCCGTTCACCGCCCGGCTGACCGTGTACGACACGTTGAACGCCTCCGACACCCGGACGGTGCCGATCCAGACCGGCAACAGCATGCCGACCGCGGTGATCGACACCCCGGACGCCGGCTTCACCTGGGCGGTCAACGACCCGATCAGTTTCACCGGCCACGCCACCGACCCCGACCAGGGCACCCTGCCGGCCAGCGCGCTGCACTGGCGGATGCTGCTGCACCACTGCTACACCCTGGACAACTGCCACACCCACACGCTGCAGGACTTCACCGGCAGCAGCGGCAGCATGCTCGGCCCGGACCACGAATACCCGTCCTACCTGGAGCTGGTACTCACCGCCACCGACAGCGGCGGCCTGTCGCACCGCACCAGCGTGCGGCTCGACCCGAAGACCGTCGACCTGACCTTCGACACCAGCCCGTCCGGGCTGCGGCTGGTGGTCGGCGCCACCGAACAGGTGACCCCGTTCTCCCGTACCGTCATCCAGGGGTCGAGCAACACGGTCAGCGCGGTCACCCCGCAGACCGCGGGCGGCACCCCGTACGTCTTCGGCAGCTGGTCCGACGGCGGCGGCCAGTCGCACGTGATCACCGCGCCGGCCACCCCGACCAGCTACGTCGCGACGTACACACCGCAGTCCGGCAGTGTCCGGCTGCCGCAGTCGCAGTGGTCGGTGGCGGGGGCGGACAGCTACGAAACCCTGCTGGTCAACGGTCGGCCGAACAACGTCCGGGACGGCAGCTCCTCGTCGATCTGGCACACCCAACGGCTGCTCAGCGGTTCGAGCCACCCACACTGGATCGACCTCGACCTGGGCTCGGCCCGGACCGTGAACCGGCTGCACTACCTGCCCCGGCAGAGTTCCGACGCCGGCCGGATCACCGGCTACGAGGTGTACGTCTCGAACAGTCGCAGCAGCTGGGGCACCCCGGTGGCGACCGGCACCTTCCCGAACAGCGCGGCCGAGCAGACGGTGGTCATCCCGCCGACAACCGGACGGTACATCCGACTCCGGGCGCTCGGCGCCGCCGACGGCAGCCGCTTCACCACCGTCGCCGAACTCAACATCGGCGTCCCCGGATGACCGGACGGTGCGGCTGGGCGGCGACGCCTGTTACCGTGGAGGACATGCGGATGACGAGCCAGACCAGCTGGTGGGCGCCCTGACGGGCGGCCCTCGCATCCGCGTACCCGAAACAGCCAACGGCCGCCCCTCCCGGGGCGGCCGTTGACGTTCACGCTCCCCGGGACGGCGGCACCCGTACCCGGTAAGGAGCAACCGACCATGACCACGAGTGCACCACTCACCGTGCCCACCGCGGCCGCCGCGCGTCCGCAGCCGTCCCCCGGGGTACGCCGGATCACCGGCCTGCAGCCCACCGGCCGACTCCATCTCGGCAACCTGCTCGGCGCGATCCGGCCGACCGTCGCCGCCCAGTACCGCACCGAGACGATCGTCTTCCTCGCCGACCTGCACGCGCTCACGGTGGCCCACCAGCCGAACGAGGTACGGGCCAACACGCTGGCCCAGGCGACCACGCTGCTCGCCGCCGGACTCGACCCGGACCGTACGACGTTCTACGTCCAGTCCCAGGTGCCGCAGCACACCGAACTGCACTACCTGCTGGAGTGCACCGCCGGCTACGGCGAGGCGCACCGGATGATCCAGTTCAGGGAGAAGTCCGCGACCCAGCAGAACGTCCGGCTGAGCCTGCTCAGCTATCCGGTGCTGATGGCCGCCGACATCCTGCTGCACGACGTCCACGAGGTGCCGGTCGGCGCCGACCAGGGCCAGCACCTGGAGCTGACCCGGACCGTCGCGCAGCGGTTCAACACCCGTTACGGCGACACCTTCGTGGTGCCGCGCGCGGTGCATCCGGCCGTCTCGGCCCGGGTGATGGACCTGGCCGACCCGACCCGCAAGATGGGCAAGTCCGCCGAGTCCGACGCGGGGGTCGTCCTCCTGCTCGACCCGCCGGAGGTGGTCCGCCGCAAGGTGATGCGCGCGGTGACCGATCCCGGCCGGACCGTCGACTACGACCCGCAGGCCCGTCCCGGACTGGCGAACCTGCTCGACATCCTGGCCGCCGCCGTCGGTGGGGATCCGGCCGTGCTGGCCGCCGACTACCGGTCGTACGCCCAGCTGAAGGCGGCGGTGGCGGAGGCGGTCGACGGCCTGCTGCGGCCGGTCCGGCTCCGGCACACCGAACTCGCCCGCGATCCCGGGTACGTCCGGCGGGTGCTCGCCGAGGGTGCCGACCGGGCCCGGGAGAGCGCCGCCGACACGGTGTACCGGGCCCGGCGGGCGATCGGCCTGCTCACCTGAAGAGCGCCACGCCGGTCCCGGTCGGTCGGCTCCGGTCCGTCGGCCGGGACCGGCATGCGTTGCTCCGGTCCGTCAGGCCGGGACCGGCATGCGCTTCTCGAAACAGATGCGGTGCGGGTTGCCGAGGTACTCGCCGTACCCGGGGATCTCGGCGTAACCGGCGGAGACGTAGAGCCCGACCAGGCGGGCGAGGTGGCGGCCGGTCTCCAGCCGAAGCACGGTGTGCCCGTTCCAGAGTGCCAGTTCCTCCAGCGCGCCGAGCAGTTGTCGGCCCAGCCCCCGGCCCCGGTACGCGGGGCGGACGTACATCCGGGTGATCTCGGCGGTCTCCCCGTCCACCGGCCGGATCGCCCCGCAGGCGACCGCCCGGCCGGCCTGTACGCCGATCAGGTGCCGGACGTTGTCGTACGGGGTGAAACCCCGCCCGTCGACGCCCCGGCCGATCTCCCGCAGTTCACGCTGCTGCGCCACGACCAGGGCGGCCAGCTCCGGATCCGACGGCGGGCGGGACTCGATCAGCACCTGTCGACGTTAACCCGGGGGCGTTTCGACAAGGTTTCGCCCGGGTAGCCCCGAATCCGGGGGTTGGTGAACTACCAGGACCCGTGCCGGAGTCGGTCAGAGCATTCCGACCCACTCCCCCACCGAACTCCGCTCGTGCCACCTGCGCTTCCGGCGCCGGTCGGTGCTGACTGTCGACGTCGCTAGTTTTAGCAGGGAACCTCGGCAGCTTGACGACGGAGGAGGCTATGGCCCTGCGGTTCGAGCACCGCGACACCGAGATCGACGTGAGCCTCGTCGACCGCGTATGGCGCACCCGCTCTGACGCGGAGGAGACGATGACGTCCGCAGCACGCACCTGCTGGCATCTGATCCTCTCGCGGACGCAGGGACGCCTACTCGCCAACCTGCGCGGGCCGGAGACGAGGGCGACCACCGCACCGGTCCCGCCGGGCACCGAGTTCCTCGGGGTCCGGTTCGCGTTCGGTGCGGTTCTCCGGCCGCATCCTGCGGCCTCGATCGTCGATGGGTACGTTCCGTTCCCGGTGACGGCATCGGGCAGGATCGTCATCGGCGGAGAGGACTGGGAGGCGCCGACGTTCGAGAACGTCGAGCACTTCGTCCGGCGACTGCAGGATGCGGGTCTGCTGGTGCGATCGCATCTTGGGGATGAGAAGCAGGTCGCCGAGCATCCCGGAGCCGGCCCGACCGAGCGAACCCTGCAGCGCCGCCACCGAGCGATCACCGGACTGTCGCGAACCACCGTGCGGCAGATCGACCGCGCGAACGCCGCCGCCACGATGCTGCGCGACGGCCTTGACTGGCACACGGTCGTCGATACGTTGGGATACTTCGACCAGGCCCACCTCGCGCACGCCCTGCGTCGCTACGTCGGGTCCACCGCACGCGAGCTGCAGGCGGGCGACTTCGCCGCGATGTCGTTCCTGTACAAGACCCACCCTGGGCCCGGCAGCTAGCGTCCGTCTGCCGGCCAACCCCGGCCGGCTGTCCGCGACCCGGATCCCGAGGAGAACCGTGCTACTCAGTGTTAACACCTTCGTCACTCTCGACGGCGTCATGCAGGGACCCGGAGCCCCCGACGAGGACCGCTCCGGTGGCTTCGACCGCGGCGGGTGGCTCGTCCCGCACGCCTCCGCGCACACCAACGAGGTCGTCGAGAGCTGGTTCCGTGAGGCCGACGCGTTCCTCTTCGGACGCACCAGCTTCAACCTGCTCGGCGGGTACTGGCCGAAGGTCACCGAACCTGACAGCCTGATCGCCACCAAGCTCAACACACTGCCGAAGTGCGTCGTCAGTTCCACGCTGACCGACGACGAGGCCGACTGGAACCCGACGACGGTCCTCCGCGGTGACCTGGTTGAGGAGGTACGGCGTCTCAAGGAGCTTCCCGGCAAGGAACTCCAGGTTCACGGAAGCTGGAAACTCGTCCAGGCGCTGCACCAGGCAGGACTCGTCGACATCTACCGGCTGCTCCAGTACCCGGTCGTCGTCGGCACGGGCAAGCGCCTGTTCCCGGACGGGTCGACGCCCGCGACGTTCGCGACCGTCGAAGAGAGCTCGCGCGTACTGCCCGGCGGCGTCGTCTCGCTGACCCTCAACCCCACGAGCCTCGGCGCGATCTCCGCAGGCGCGTACACGGTGGACGAGGGGCGCTCGGCGACGGTCCTCGCCTGACACCGGGGCCCGACCGGATCCGGGGGCCTGATCTCCGGCCACGGCCTGGGTCGAAGCCGGAGATCAGGCCCCCGACGACACGCGCTAATCCGCGTCCTCGTCGGCCGTCCGCCCGGTCCGGTGACCGTCAACGGTCACCGGGGCGTCACCCGCCACCGTCGTCGGTGCGTCGGGGTCGGCCGGCGCGCCGACCACCGTCTCGTCGGCCGGCGCGCCGACCACCGTCTCGTCCGCCGGACGCTGCCGACGGGCCTTCCGGGCCGCCAGCCGCTCCGCGGCCGTCGCCCGGGTCCGCTTCTCCTCCAGCCGGCGGTCGGTCCCCCGGGAGCTCGGCACGTACTCCTCACCGGCGTACAGCGTCGGCTGCCAGTCGAACTCGCGCTCGCCGATCCGGACCAGGTCGCCCGGCTCGGCGCCGGTCTTGGCGAGCTGGTCCTCGACACCCAACCGGGCCAGCCGGTCGGCCAGGTAGCCGATCGCCTCGTCGTTGTCGAAGTTCGTCTGCCGGACCCAGCGTTCCGGGCGCGGGCCCTTCACCACGTACGCCCCGTCGGGCGCCTGCTCGATGGTGAAGCCGGCGTCGTCGACAGCGGGCGGCCGGATGACGATCCGGGTCGGCTCCAGGACCGGCGCCGCCGCCCGGGACTGCTCGACCAGGTCGGCGAGGGCGAAGGTCAGCTCCCGCAGCCCCTCCCGGGTCACCGCGGAGACCTCGAAGACCCGCAAACCACGTGCCTCGATGTCGGGACGGACAATCTCTGCCAGGTCACGGCCGTCCGGTACGTCGATCTTGTTCAGTACGACGATCCGCGGCCGGTCGGCCAGCCCGCCGTACTCGGTCAGCTCGGCCTCGATCGCGTCGATGTCGGCGAGCGGGTCGCGTCCCGGCTCCAGCGTCGCCGCGTCCACCACGTGCGCCAGCACGGCACAGCGCTCGATGTGTCGCAGGAACTCCAGACCGAGCCCCTTGCCGGTGGCCGCCCCCGGAATCAGCCCCGGTACGTCGGCGACGGTGAAGGTGTGTTCGTCCACCCGGACCACGCCGAGGTTCGGCACCAGCGTGGTGAACGGGTAGTCGGCGATCTTCGGCTTGGCCGCCGACAGGACCGAGATCAGCGACGACTTGCCGGCGGACGGAAAGCCGACCAGCCCGACGTCCGCGACGCTCTTGAGCTCGAGGACCGCGTCGAGCCGGTCGCCCGGTTCGCCCAGTTCGGCGAAGCCGGGGGCCTTGCGTCGGCTGCTGGCCAGCGACGCGTTACCCCGGCCACCCCGGCCACCCCGGGCCACCTCGAACGTCGTACCGGCGCCGACCAGGTCGGCGAGGACAGTGCCGTCCATGGCGTAGACGACCGTACCGTCCGGCACCTTGAGCACCAGGTCGGCACCGTTGGCGCCGTCCCGGTTCGAGCCGGCGCCGCCCTTGCCGTTCTCCGCCTTGATGTGCGGCCGGAAGTGGAAGTCGAGCAGGGTGTGCACCTGCGGGTCGACGACCAGGGAGACGCTGCCGCCGTGTCCGCCGTTGCCGCCGTCCGGGCCGCCGAAGGGCTTGAACTTCTCCCGGTGGATCGACACGCAACCGTGCCCGCCGTCACCGGCCTGCAGGTGCAGCACAACCCGGTCAACGAACATCGTCACGTTGTCAATCCTTTCATCGGCGCCGGCACACCGGCGGCGCAACCGTCGCCCCGGAACACCGGCGCGTACGGCGTCGTGCGTGACGTGGGACCACGTTCCGCACAAGAAACGGCGGAGCGGGCCGGGGACACCAGGTCCGCGGCCCGCTCCGCCGGAAAACTGAACGTTACCGCTCGGCCGGTACGATGCTGACGACCTTGCGGCCCCGCTTGGTACCGAACTGGACCGCGCCGGTGGCCAGGGCGAAGAGCGTGTCGTCGCTGCCACGGCCGACCAGGTCACCGGGGTGGAACTTGGTGCCCCGCTGCCGGATCAGGATCTCGCCGGCGTTGACCAGCTGGCCACCGAACCGCTTTACGCCGAGCCGCTGCGCCGCGGAGTCGCGGCCGTTCCGCGAGCTGGACGCACCCTTTTTGTGAGCCATCTGAGGACGACCTGTCTTTCCGCTGGGACGCTTACTTGGTGATCCCGGTCACCTTGACCTGGGTCAACGGCTGGCGGTGACCCTGGCGCTTGTGGTAACCAGTCTTGTTCTTGAACTTGTGGATCCGGATCTTCGGGCCCTTGGTGTGCGCGGCGATCTCACCGGACACCGCGACGTTGGCCAACCGCGCCGCGTCGGTCACCAGGTCGTCGCCGTCGACGAGAAGCACGGCGGTGAACTTGACCGCGTCACCGGGCTGCCCGGCGAGCTTCTCAACCTCGATCACGTCGCCCTCGGCGACCTTGTACTGCTTGCCGCCGGTCTTGACGATCGCGTACATCGGAGGCGGACTCCCTGTCATTGAGGCTGCGGATGGTGTTTCGCGTCGCCACTGCCCCGCACCAGGTGCGGGGCGGGCACGCGAGAACGTGGCGCGTAAATCGCGCCGCAGGCCAGCGTACGCCATGACCGGTCCGACCCCCAAACCGGCCCCCTGAGCAGGGAGCCGGCCGAGCCCGTGGACCGGGGTCCGGCAGGGCCGGGCGGCGTCGTCAGGTGCCGCAGAGTTGGTCCAGCCGCTGCTGCAGCTGGTCGAGCTTGGTCTCGTCGACGGACTCGACACTGGCCTCCATCGAGCCCACCTGGGTGCCGATCTCGGTCAGCACCGTCTTCAGCCGGGCGTCGGTGGCCCTGGCGGCCTGCTCCCGCATGGCGTCGCCCCAGTCCTGCAGCGCCTGTTCCGCCTTGCGCTGGGCGGCCTCGGCGCCGGCGGTGTCGTTGGCGCCGGTCGCCTGCAACGACTTGCCCAGCTCCTCGATGAAGGTCCGGACCGAGTCCGCGCTGGCCTTGGTGGCCGCGTCACAGACCTCCCGGGCGTTACCTCCGGCCGGAGCGTTGTCTCCGCCGGGCGACCCGCCCGGTCCCGGGCTCGGCGCCCCGGTCCCCGGCCCGGCGGTCCCCGGCACGCCGGAGGGCGGCGTACCGGTCGACGAGCCGACACCGGTCGCCGGAAAGCCACTCGGGACGCCGTCCCGCTCGCCCGAACAGGCGGTGGTGAGCAGTACGGCGGCGATGGCGGCGGTCACCAGCAGGCGTCGCATGTTCATCTCCTCGACAGCGGGGGCCGATCCTCCGGACGCCTCCGGCCCGACGGCCGGTTGACATCGCAGGCCAATTGAAGATCGCGGAGGACGCGCTCAGCCTAGCCACATCCTCCGCAATCATCCCAGCCGTCGCCGAACGCCGCTCGGTGAACGCGAGCCTGCCCGGGTCCGTCCGACCACGTCCGACCCGCCCTGCCCCGCACAACCCGTCGTCAGGGACGGCGAGCCCGGCGGGTGCCACCGCGCCGGGCAGACCGCGACCGTCGGTCAGGGACGGGTACGTCGCCGGGCGCCACCGCGCCGGGCCCGCCGCCGACCGCCGGACTCCGTGGTCTCGGCGTCCAGGTCGGCGCCGTCCTCGATGGCGTCCGGGTCGTCCGCTCCGGCCAGCCGCATCGACTCGGTCGGCGCGACGTCGGCGATGTCGGCGACCTCGGTCGTCGCGGGCGTCTCGGTCTCGTACCGGGACAGGTCGTAGCCCATGGTGTCCTCGTACTCGGGCACCTCCACGACCACCCGCTCCGGCGCGGCCTTGCGGCCACGGCGCCGGGTCGACGGCGCCGGCGGCTCGACGGCCGGGGCCGCCGGGGTGGTCCCGTTGCTCGCCGACGCGACCGCCTTGACCTTGTCACCGGCACCCGGCCGGGACTTCTCCGGCACCGGCTCGGTGTGGATGATCACGCCGCGGCCCTTGCAGCAGTCGCAGGTCTCGCTGAACGCCTCCAGCAGCCCGGCACCGATCCGCTTCCGGGTCATCTGCACCAGACCGAGCGAGGTGATCTCGGTGACCTGGTGCTTGGTCCGGTCCCGGCCCAGGCACTCGGTGAGCCGACGCAGCACCAGGTCGCGGTTGGACTCCAGGACCATGTCGATGAAGTCGATCACGACGATGCCGCCCAGGTCGCGCAGCCGGAGCTGGCGGACGATCTCCTCGGCCGCCTCGAGGTTGTTGCGGGTGACCGTCTCCTCCAGGTTGCCCCCGGCACCGGTGTACTTACCGGTGTTGACGTCGATCACCGTCATCGCCTCGGTACGGTCGATCACCAGGTGTCCGCCGGAGGGCAGGAAGACCTTGCGGTCCAGACCCTTGAGGATCTGCTCGTCGATCCGCCGCTCGGCGAAGACGTCGGCCGCCCCGGTGTGCCGGCGCAGCCGGGGCACCAGGTCCGGCGAGACGTGCGAGAGGTACGACTCGACCATGTCGTACGACTCGTCGCCCTGCACCACGAGCTCGCGGAAGTCCTCGTTGAACAGGTCCCGGACCACCCGGATCACCAGATCGGGCTCCTCGTAGAGCAGCACCGGGGCGCCGCCCTCGGCGGCCTTGGCCTGGATGTCCTCCCACTGCGCCTGCAGCCGCTTGACGTCCCGGGCCAACTCGTCCTCGCTGGCGCCCTCGGCGGCGGTCCGGACGATCACTCCGGCACCGTCCGGTACCAGCTTCTTGAGGATGTCCCGCAGCCGCTTGCGTTCGATGTCCGGCAGCTTGCGGCTGATCCCGGAGGCGTTGCCGTGCGGGACGTACACCAGGTGCCGGCCGGAGAGGGCGATGTGGCTGGTCAGCCGGGCGCCCTTGTGCCCGATCGGATCCTTGGTGACCTGCACCAGCACCGAGTCACCGGACCGCAGGGCCTGCTCGATGGAGCGGGCCCGACCCTCCAGGCCGGTGGTGTCCCAGTTGACCTCGCCCGCGTAGAGCACCGCGTTGCGGCCCCGCCCGACGTCGACGAAGGCCGCCTCCATGCTCGGCAGGACGTTCTGCACCTTGCCGAGATAGACGTTGCCGGCCATGGTGCCGGAGGAGGCGCGGGTGACGTAGTGCTCGACCAGCACCCCGTCCTCGAGTACGCCGATCTGGGTGCGGTCACCGCGCTGGCGGACCACCATCACCCGGTCGACCGCCTCCCGGCGGGCCAGGAACTCCGACTCGCTCAGGATCGGCGGTCGGGTACGACGCTGCTCGCGGCCGTCCCGGCGGCGCTGCCGCTTGGCCTCCAACCGGGTCGAGCCGGAGACGCCCTGCACCTCGTCCACGGACTTGCGGGGCTCACGGATCTTGATGACGGTGGGTACGCCGTCGTCGGCGCCGCCCTCGGCGTCGCCGGCGCCCTTGCGGCGACGCCGCCGCCGGCGACGGGTCACCCCGTCGGCGGTCTCGGTCTCCTCGTCCTCGTCCTCACCCGGTTCGGCTTCGACCTCGGTCTGGGCGGCCGGTTCCTCGTCCTCGACGTCCTCGACGTCCTCGACGTCGTCGGCGGTGCCCTTGCCCCGGCCCCGGCCCCGGCGGCCACGGCGACGCCGTCGCCGCGCGGCCGCGGTCTCCTCGTCCTCGTCCCGGTCCGCCTCGTCCAGCGCTTCCTCGTCCGCGGTGCCCTCGACGTCGAGTTCGGCCTCGGGAGCGATCTCGGTCACCGCCGGCTCGGCGGTGCGGCGCCCACGGCGCCGGCGCCGGCCGGTCTCGACCGCCTCGTCCGGTTCTGCCGTCTCCTCGGCCGGCTCCGCCCGGGCCACGGCCGGCTCGGGCTGCCCGGCGGGGCGGACCGTCGGGGTCTCCGGCTCGGGCGCCATGAAGAGCACGGTCGGCGCGGAGAGCGCGGCCCGGCGCCGCCGACGGGGCGCCGCCTCCTCGACCGCCGCGGTCGTGGGCTCGACCCGTACCGTCGTCTCCGGGGTCGCTCCGGCCGTCGTCTCCGGGGTCGCCCCGGGCGCACCGGCCGGGCCGGTGGTGACCACCACGGCACCCGGCTCGCCCGCCGTGCCGCTCGGGCCCGCCCCGGTCGCGACGGCACCGGCCTCCTCGGCCAGGGCTTCCTCGGTCTCCGGCTCCTCGCCGTCCGGCTCCCCCACCCCGGCGACCGGCTCCTCGGTCACGGTCTCCGCGACCACCGGGGCCGCGGCCGGAGCCGCCTTCTTCCGCCGGGTACGGGTCACCTTGACCGGCGGAACCGGTTCGACGACGGCCGCCTCGTCGGCGCCGCCGATCGCCCCGGTCTGCGTCGGGGCGGGCTCAGCGGACCGGCCGGCCACCGCCTCGGTCCCGTCAGTGACGGCCGGGTCGGCTCCCGCGCCGTCCCGCTTGTCGGCGGTGGTGGCCTTACGACGGCGACGAGGTGTTTTTGCGGTGCTTTCCGTGTCGCCCCGCACCGGGGCCAGCACCTCCACGTCGGCCGCCTCGCCACTGGTCGACCGCACCGACGTCGGCGCCTCGACCGGTACGCCGGTCGGTGCCGGTTCACTCGCCGTCGCGGAACTCCGACGCCGGGTGGTACGGGCGCGCCGGGTGGGTTCCGCCGCCTCGGTGTTGCCGCTGTTCTCGACGGTGTTGCCAGCCGACTCGGTGCCGGTCAGGTCCCCGCCCTCGGGCTCGTTCTCGAGCATGGACGTTCTCCAGTTCTGGCTTCCCCGGGCGCGGGTGAGCGCTGCCACGCAGGGTTGCCGCAAAGTATTTCCGGCGACGCGTCAAGATGACCGGACCGCCGAAGTCTGTCTGCCTGCCCGCTGACCGGACTTCCGGCTAGCGTTCGCCGATGGCTGCCCTGTCGCGATCCGCCTCCAACGGATCCACGATCTCCCCCTGCGCGGTCACCGTGCCCTGCGCCAGCCGCGTCGCCCGAGGCGGCACCGGCGGCTCCAGGTCGGCCACCACGCGGAGGCCGGAAAGGACGTCATCGGGTCGTACGGACGGGGTGACCTGCCGCACGACCATTTCGAGTATCGCACACGGTATGCCCTCGACCTCGGAAGGTGCCCCGGTCCGCTCGATCACATCGATGCCGATGACCGCAGGTCGGGCGTCGAAGACGCGTCGTCCCTGCTTGGTCATCCGCTCCACGGATACCTCCGGGGCGGCCAGGAACGCCGCCACCGCGTCGCGCGCGACGGCGGGTTCGATGCCGGGCAACTCGATGCGCCACCGCGACGCCTCGATCCGGTCGGCGAGGCTGCCGCTGCCCGCCTCCACCGCGTCGAGTACGTCGATTCCGGGCGAAAGCGCCGCGTCCAGGGCGATCCGCAACTGCTCCGGGTCGACCGGCTCGCGCAGGCCGATCTCCAGGTACTCCGCCTCGCTCGCCACCCCGGTCGGGGCGGCGGAGGCGTACGAGATCTTCGGGTGCGGGGTGAAGCCCTGGGAGAAGGCGATCGGTACGCCGGCCCGGCGCAGCGCGCGCTCGAAGGCCCGGGCGAAGTCCCGGTGCGAGGTGAACCGGAGCGGCCCCCGCTTGGCGTACCTGATCCGAACCCGCTGGACGACCGGTGCCTGGCCGCCCTCGGGTTGAGGCTTTCTAGCGATCGTGAGCTCCTCGGGTGTACCTGTCTGTCCGTCCCATCCTGGCGCAGCACTCGGCCCGGTGGCCAGCCGGGGCGGCCGGAGAGTCCCGACGATCCCGGTCAAACTCCCCAGAACCCTTCAGCACGGCGAAGCGGAACGCCGACCGCCGACCGGTGACCCGGCCCGCGTCACTGCTGGGCACCGGCCGGCGTACGCAGCCCGTTGACCGGGGTCAGCGGCAGCAGCTTCTTACCGGTCGGCCCGATCTGGATCTCGGTGTCCATGGACGGGCAGACCCCGCAGTCGAAGCAGGGGGTCCACCGGCAGTCGTCCTGCTCGTACTCGGACATGGCATCCTGCCAGTCCTGCCAGAGCCAGTCCTTGTCCAGGCCGGAGTCGAGGTGGTCCCAGGGCAGGACCTCGGTCTCCTCGCGCTCCCGGACGGTGTACCAGTCGAGGTCGACGCCGAAGGTCGGCAGCACCTCGGCGGCGGCGTCCGTCCAGCGCTGGAAGGAGAAGTGCTCGCTCCAGCCGTCGAACCGGCCGCCGTCCTCCCAGACCTTCCGGATCACCGCACCGACCCGGCGGTCACCCCGACTGAGCAGGCCCTCGATCAGCGACGGCTCACCGTCGTGGTAGCGGAAGCCGATCGCCCGGCCGAGCGACCGGTCGGCGTTGATCGCCTGCTTGAGCAGCTTGAGCCGGTTGTCGATCACCTCGGGGCGTTCCATCGACGCCCACTGGAACGGGGTGTGCGGCTTCGGTACGAACCCGCCGATCGAGACGGTGCAGCGGATGTCCTTCGAACCGGTCGCCGCCCGTCCCGCCTTGATCACCTCGTGCGCGAGCCGGGCGATCTGCAGGACGTCCTCGTCGGTCTCGGTCGGCAGACCGCACATGAAGTAGAGCTTCACCTGCCGCCAGCCGTTGGTGTACGCGGTGACCACGGTGCGGATCAGGTCCTCCTCCGACACCATCTTGTTGATCACCCGACGGATCCGCTCCGACCCGCCCTCCGGGGCGAAGGTCAGCCCGGTCCGCCGTCCGTTGCGGCTCAGCTCCTGGGCCAGCTCGATGTTGAACGCGTCGACCCGGGTGGACGGCAGCGAGAGCGAGACGTTGGTGCCCTCGTACTGCTGGGCCAGACCGGAGCACATGTCACCGATCTCCGAGTGGTCCGCGGACGACAGCGACAGCAGACCCACCTCGTGGAAGCCGGAGTACTCCAGCCCCTGCTGCACCATCTGCCCCACGGTGGTGATGGACCGCTCCCGTACCGGGCGGGTGATCATGCCCGCCTGGCAGAACCGGCACCCCCGGGTGCAACCCCGGAAGATCTCCACCGCGTACCGCTCGTGCACCGTCTCGGCCAGCGGCACGATCGGCTTCTTCGGGTACGGCCACGCGTCCAGGTCCATCGTCGTCCGCTTGTGCACCCGGAACGGTACGTCCGGCCGGTTCGGCACCACCCGCTGGATCCGACCGTCGGGCAGGTAGTCGACGTCATAGAACCGGGGTACGTAGACACTCTCGGTCCGGGCCAGCCGCAACAGCAGTTCGTCCCGGCCGCCGGGGCAGCCCTCCTGCTTCCAGCCCCGGACGATCTCGGTGATCTCGAGTACGGCTTCCTCGCCGTCACCGAGCACCGCCGCGTCGACGAAGTCGGCGATCGGCTCCGGGTTGAACGCGGCGTGCCCGCCGGCCACGATCACCGGGTGCGCGTCGGTCCGGTCCGCGGCGAGCAGCGGGATCCCGGCCAGGTCGATCGCGGTGAGCAGGTTGGTGTAGCCCAGCTCGGTGGCGAACGAGATCCCGAACAGGTCGAACGCGCCGACCGGTCGGTGCGCCTCGACGGTGAACTGCGGCACGCCGTGCGCCCGCATCAGCCGCTCCAGGTCCGGCCAGACCGCGTACGTCCGCTCGGCCAGCACATCCGGCAGCTCGTTGAGCACCTCGTAGAGGATCTGTACGCCCTGGTTCGGCAGACCGACCTCGTACGCGTCGGGATACATCAGCGCCCAGCGGACGACGGCCGAGTCCCAGTCCTTGACCACCGCGCCCAGTTCGCCGCCGACGTACTGGATCGGCTTGCTCACCTGGGGCAGCAGCGGCTCGAGCTGCGGCCAGACCGTCATCGCCGCGGACCTGCTCGCGGCGGCCGACGCGGCGCTCATGGAACCTCCCGAAACAGCAGTTTGCAGTGACCCGACCAACCATCCAGGGTACGCGTAGCCCTCACGACCCCGATCGGGTAGGAACTCTATCCCGAGCCGTCGTCACCCCCGACGCACTCGTCGCCACCCGACCGTGCCCGGGTCGCGGCACTCCGTGACGACCCGGGGCGGAACGACACAGCTCAGACGTCGACCGGACGAACTGGTACGCCGGTACTAACCTCGGACGGGCGCGAGAGGAGAGCCGCACGATGCGTCAGCCTCAGCCGGACGGCGGTCAGCCGGCAGGCGGAGCCACCTCACCTGGGGAGGAAGCCATCTCACCCAGGGAGGCGGAACCGGCCGGGCAGCCGTCAGCCGGCCAGCCGGAACCCGTCGAGCAGCCCTCGGACAGGCGTGCCGAGCCCGTCGAGCAGCCGCCGGACGGGCGTGCCGAGCCCGCCGAACAGCCCTCGGACAGGCGTGCCGACGACCGGGACCAGCCGGCAACCCGGGTCGAGACCTCCTCGACCAGTGGTGTGCCGAACCCGGGTTGCCCGGTCGATCCCGACGACGGGACCGGGGCCGCCGACGACGGGACCGACGCACCCACCCGCCCGGCGAGGGCCGATGCCGGACCGGTGGCCGCCGCCGGGAGTGTGACGCCGGACGGCTCCGCGGACGGCAACACCTCACCGCCCGCCACCGGTGTCCAGGGTGACACGACGCCGGAGCCGACCCGGGTCGCCGCGCCCCGGTGGACCGGCTCGGCGGCCGTACCACCACCGCAGAGCCGCCGCCGGCGCCGTTGGATCGGCGGCAGTGACGCCGGGGGCGCTGACGCCGGCGGCGACCAGCCCGCCGCACCGGCGGGGCCACCACCGACGACCCCGGGGCCGGTCCGGCCGACCGAGTCACGCCGGCCGGACCCGACGCTGCGGATGCCGACCGTCGAGTCCGACGAGTCCGAGATGCCGACGCCGGTGGATCCCTGGGCCGGCGCCGCCGACGACCCCTGGTTGGGGTCACCGGGGTACCCGTCCCCCGGTCACCCGCCCCACCCGTTAACCGGCCACAGCGGCCCGGCCGGCCATGGCACACCCGGCTACCCCACCACGCCGGAGTCCGCCGCGCCGGTCAGCCCGCCGCCATACCCGGTCAGCCCGTCACCACAGCCGGTCAGCCCACCGCCGCAGCCGGTCAGCACGCCACCCCGGCAGCTACCCGCGACCCGGGTCTTCCCCGCCTCCGCCGGGTCACCCGCACCGGCGACCACACCGCGCCCGCCTGGCGCGCCGACCGCTCCCCGGCCCCGACAGACGCCCGAACCGACGCCGCGCCGGAAACCGGCACCCCCGAAGGGGGCACCCCCGCCGCCCCCGCCGGCACCGGTGGCGCCGTCCCGAGGGAAACGGTCCACGGCCACACCGCCGCCCCAGACGGTCCCGCCGGGCTGGAAACCACCCCGGGGCCACGTGCCGATCCCGGTACGCCGCCGTCGGCGCTGGCCCCGGGTCATGCTCGTACTGACCCTGCTCGGCGTCTTCTGCTGCTGCGGCCTCCCGGGCTACTACCTCTGGCCCGCCTGGCAGCAGTATCCGGCCCAGCCGGCCGAGCCCCTGCCGCAGCAGGTACGTGACCTGAGCCTGCAGGACGACCGGGACGGCAAGCAGGTGGTCGGGGACCTCAAGGCGGACCTGCGGGCCAGGAACTGGCTCGCCGAAGGGACGTTCGCCGCCGTCTACCGGGACGGGTCCGGCAAACGCGTGACGATCTTCGGCACCACCGGGTTCCGGTTCAACCCGGAATCCGACGTGACGAAGGAACTGGACGAGCTCCGCGACCAGTACCACCTCGGCGCCACGGAACCGGTCGAGACCGGTGTCCGGGGCGAGTACCGCGGCTGCACCACCGGCCGGGAGGACGGCGAGTCCGTTGTCCTCTGTACGACGGCGGACCACGGCAGCCTGGTCACCGGGCTGTTCACCCGACGGAGCCTCGACGAGAGCGCGGAGTTGCTGGACGCGATGCGCGCGGAGCTCGTACTGCGGCAGTGAGCCCGACCGACGGCCGGAGCCGGAGCCGACGACGGCCCGGCTCAGCCTCCGAGCATCGGGGTGCCGTCGTCCGGGGCGGCGGTGCGCGCCGGGGCGTACCGGGGCACGTACTCCTGGCCGGTCAGCTTCTGGATCTCCGTCATGATCTCGTCGGTGATCTCCCGGAGTGAGCTCCGGTCGGCCGGCCGGCCGGTGAAGTCGAGCGGCTCGCCGAAGCGCACCGTCACCTTCCCCGCGCCGAGCCGGGGCATCCGGGCCCCGATCGGCTGGACCTTCTCCGTGCCGATCATCCCGACCGGGATCACCGGCACCTCGGCGGCCAGGGCCAGCCGGGCCACCCCGGTACGTCCCCGGTAGAGCCGTCCGTCCGGTGACCGGGTCCCCTCCGGGTAGAGCGCGACCAGGTCACCCGCCCGCAGCACCGGAACGGCGCCGTCGAAGGCGGAGAGGGCCGCCCGGCCGCCGCTGCGCTCGACCCGGATCGCCCCGAGGCCTTCCACGACCGACCTGGTCAGCCAGCCTCGGACGCCGGTGCCGGTGAAGTACTCCGCCTTCGCCCAGAAGGCGAGGTGCCGGGGTACCACCGCGCCGAGGAAGAGTTCGTCGGCGACGGAGAGGTGGTTGCCCGCGAAGATCGCACCGCCGGTCGCCGGGATGTTCTCCAGGCCTTCGACGATGGGACGCCAGGCGAGCCGCAGGGCGGCGCCGACGGTGTACTGGCCGACGGTGTAGAGCAGCGGCACGGGACCTCCGGCGGTCGGGGGTGGTCGGGCGCTGTCACGGTAGCCGACGCCCGGCCGGCGGCTGCGGGTGACCGGTCGTTGCCGGAGCCGGAGCCGTCGGGTTGGCGGTGCCCGGAGGGAGGGCGGTGCCCGGGACACGATCGCCGTACCGCGTGCACCGCCCCCACCGACGTCACCGAAGAGACAGCCCTGCCGTCAGCGCTGACGTACCCGCACCGTCACCGGTTCGCCCTCGCCGACCTCACCGGCGAAGCCGTCGTCGCCGACCTGGTCGCGGTCGACGAAGTCGACCGTCTCGGCAAGCACCTCCCGGGCGACGAAGTCCCGGTACGCCCCGACCGCCGAGGTCACCTCCGGCGACGCCCCGACCACCAGGTCGATCCGGTCCGACACGTCCAGCCCGGCGTCCCGGCGGGCCTGCTGCACCACCCGGATCACGTCCCGGGCCAGCCCCTCGGCCGCCAGTTCCGGGGTGACCAGGGTGTCCAGCACCACCACACCCTCGCCACCGGGCAGCGGCGCGGAGTGCTCGGCGTCGGCCGGGACCAGCTTCAACTCGTACTCGCCGGTCTCCAGCCGGATACCGGCCGCCTCCGGTACGCCCTCGACCAGTGACCAGTCACCGGCCTTGACCGCCTTGATCACCGCCTGGACCTGCTTGCCGACCCGGGGTCCGAGCGCTCGGGGCACCACGGTCAGCACCTGCTCGCAGTAGTCGGTCAGCTCGTCGCTGAACTCGACCGCCTTGACGTTGACCTCGTCGGCGACCAGGTCGGCGAAGGGCCGCAGGCTCGCCGCCGCCGGACTGGCCACGGTCAGCTTCGACAGCGGCAGCCGGACCCGCAGGCCCTTCGCCTTGCGCAGCGACAGGGCCGCCGAAGCGACGTTACGGGTCGCGTCCATCGCGGCCACCAGGTTGTGGTCGGCCGGGAACTCGGTCGCGTCCGGCCAGTCGGCCAGGTGCACCGACCGCTCCCCGGTCAGCCCCCGCCAGACCTCCTCGGCGGTGAGCGGGGCCAGCGGGGCGAGCACCCGGCTCACCGTCTCCAGCACCGTGTACAGGGTGTCGAACGCGTCCCGGTCGCCGGACCAGAACCGGTCCCGGGACCGCCGGACGTACCAGTTGGTCAGCGCGTCCAGGAACGACCGGACCGAGCCGCAGGCACCGGAGATGTCGTACGCGTCGAGCTGCCCCTGCACCGTGGCGACGAGTTCCCCGGTCTTGGCCAGGACGTACCGGTCGAGCAGGTGCGTCGAGTCGAGGCGGCGCACCGCCGAATACCCGTCGGCGTTGGCGTAGAGGGTGAAGAAGTACCAGACGTTCCAGTACGGCAGCAGCACCTGACGCACCGAGTCCCGGATCGCCGTCTCGCTGACCACCACGTCCCCGCCGCGCAGCACGGGTGACGCCATCAGTGTCCAGCGCATCGCGTCCGAGCCGTACCTGTCGAACATCTCGTAGACGTCCGGGTAGTTGCGCAGGCTCTTGGACATCTTGCGCCCGTCCTCGCCGAGCACGATGCCGTGCACCACCGCGTTGCGGAACGCCGGCCGGTCGAACAGCGCGGTCGCCAGCACGTGCATGGTGTAGAACCAGCCCCGCACCTGCGGCAGGTACTCGACGATGAAGTCGCCCGGGTAGTGGTTCTCGAACCACTCCCGGTTCTCGAACGGGTAGTGCACCTGGGCGAACGGCATCGACCCGGACTCGAACCAGCAGTCCAGCACCTCCGGCACCCGGCGCATGGTGGACTTCCCGGTCGGGTCGTCCGGGTTCGGCCGGGTCAGCTCGTCGATCACCGGGCGGTGCAGGTCGGTGACCTTCACCCCGAAGTCACGCTCCAGCTCCTCGAGCGAGCCGTAGACGTCGACCCGCGGATAGTTCGGGTCGTCGGACTTCCAGACCGGGATCGGCGAGCCCCAGAACCGGTTCCGGCTGATCGACCAGTCCCGGGCGTTCGCCAGCCACTTGCCGAACGAGCCGTCCCGGACGTGTCCCGGCGTCCAGTTGATCTGCTGGTTCAGCTCGACCATCCGGTCCTTGACCTTGGTCACCGCCACGAACCAGGAGGAGACCGCCTTGTAGACCAGTGGGGTGTCGCAGCGCCAGCAGTGCGGGTACGCGTGGGTGTAGGTGTCCTGCCGGAGCACCACCCCGCGCTCCTTCAGCTCGCGGATCACCGACTTGTTGACGTCGAAGACCTGCTCACCCTGGTACGGCGGGACCAGCGCGGTGAACCGGGTGTGGTCGTCGACGGTGACGATGGTCGGGATCCCGGCCGCATTGCACGCCTTCTGGTCGTCCTCGCCGAAGGCCGGCGCCAGGTGCACCACCCCGGTGCCGTCCTCGGTGGTGACGAACTCGGCGCCGAGCACCTGGTACGCCTCCGACCCGGCCCGGTCGACCAGGAAGTCGTAGAGCGGGGTGTAGCGGCGTCCGACCAGGTCCCGGCCGTGCACCGTACCGACCTGGGTGAAGCCCTCCAGCTCCTTGGCGTACGCGCCGAGCCGGGCCGCCCCGACGACGTACCGTTCCCCGTCCCGCTCGAGGACGGCGTACTCGATGTCCGGCCCGACGGCGAGCGCCAGGTTCGACGGCAGGGTCCACGGCGTGGTGGTCCAGACCCCGACCTTGACCGGTCCACGCACCAGCTCGGGCGCGGTCTCGTCCGGGGTGAGGGTGAACCAGACGGTCAGCGTCGGGTCGTGCCGGTCCCGGTAGACGTCGTCCATCCGGGTCTCGGTGTTCGACAGCGGCGTCTCGCAGCGCCAGCAGTACGCCAGCACGCTGAAGCCCTCGTAGACGAGGCCCTTGGCGTGCAGCTGCCGGAACGCCCACATGACGCTTTCCATGTAGCTGAGGTCCAGCGTCTTGTAGTCGTTGCCGAAGTCGACCCAGCGGGCCTGCCGGTTGACGTACCGCTCCCACTCGTGGGTGTAGGCGAGCACCGACGTCCGGCAGGCGTCGTTGAACTTCGCCACCCCGAGGTCGAGGATCTCCGCCTTGGTGGTGATGCCGAGCTGCTTCTCCGCCTCCACCTCGGCCGGCAGGCCGTGGCAGTCCCAGCCGAAACGGCGCTCCACCCGGCGGCCCCGCATCGTCTGGTAACGCGGGATCACGTCCTTGGCGTAGCCGGTCAGCAGGTGGCCGTAGTGCGGCAGGCCGTTGGCGAACGGCGGGCCGTCGTAGAAGACGTACTCGTTGGCGCCGTCCGGGCCCGGGTCGCGGTGGTCGACGCTGGCCTCGAAGGTCTTGTCGGCCGTCCACTCGTCGAGCACCCGGCGTTCGACCGCCGGCAGGTCGGGACTGGCCGGCACGCCCGTGCCGGCGGGGGCGTTCTTGGGGTACGCCATCGCGGGTCGTTCTCCTCGGTGCAGCTCACTGGTCCGTGGTCTGCGAGGACGAGCCCTGGCCGCCGGAAACCGGCGCCCGCGGACCCGCGGTACCACCCCGCTTGGTGGCCGGAAATCAACCACCCGCTCATTGGCCGGCTGTGACGGGCCGGTCCCGTCCGGTTCTACTCGGGCCGTGTGGGCCCTTTCTTCCGGAGGCTCGCCGGTGATGGCCGGGTCGACGCCTGTGACCGTCAACGATACTCGACCCCGCCAGCCGCCCCCAGCCGATATCCGTCCCGACGCCGGGCGCCCGTCCGCGTCGGCGACGACAGCGGCAGGGCTCCGACGACACCGGCGGCTCCGACGACTCCGGCCGCAGCCACGGCTCCGACGGCCGCTTCGGCGGGGCCCCCGCGCCGGACCGGACCGACCTATCCCTGGGGCGGCGCGGGGGCCGAGCCACCCCCGCCCGTGCGGAACGGGGGTCCCCAGATGGCGTACGCCGCTACCGGGACGGGTGCCGGGACGTGGCAGCGATTGGCGTGCCTGGCCGTCCTGCTGGTCGCCGGCTGCACCGGGACCGCACCATCCGCCTGGTGCCGGGCGAGGCCCGACTCGTCTTCGGCCACGGACCGCTGATGATCAGCGTCGACGTGCTCACGTTCCGGCCGGACGACACCGGCCGAGAGAGCACGAGGTTGGCCCGCGAGACCGCCGCCGAGCTGGCCACCAAGCTGATCCGGGCGGTCGGGGACGGCGACTAGGCTTGCTGCCGTGATCCGTATCCAGCTGGACGAGCCGACGCTGGCCCGTACCCGGATCGCGATCAGCCCGCTCTGGGAGACGGTCTGCGGGCTCTACCTGCTGGCCCGGCACGGCGACGCCCAGCCCTGGCCGTACGCCGCCTGGGGGCGCCAGGCCCGGCGGGTGCTCACCGAGGTGCCGGCCGCCACACCGGCCCGGTTGTACCTGACCGCCAGCCCCTGGCTACCCGACTTCCTCTCCCCGGTGCCGCCCACCGCCGCCCCGAGCATCGAGGAGGAGTTGGCCGGGTTGCGGGCGACCGACCCGGACACCGTCGAGGAGCAGCTCCGGCGCTGGCCCGGCGGAGAACTTCCGGCGTGGCTGCGGCCGTTCCGGGACGACCCGTCCGGGGCGCTGGACCGGCTCGCCGACGGCCTCGAGGCGTACTGGGTGGCGGCGATGGCGCCGTTCTGGGGGCGGATGCGGGCCGCGCTGGACGAGGAGGTGCTGCACCGGGCCCGGGCGCTGGCCGCCGACGGGCCGGACGCGCTCCTGGCCGACCTGCACGACCGGGTGCGCTGGCAGCGGCCGACCCTGACCCTGGTGAAGTCGAACGAGCAGAGTTTCCAGATCGCCGACCAGCGTCTGCTGCTCATTCCGTTGATCTTCTCGCGCGGTGCCCTGGTCTGCTCCGCCGAACATCCCGAGGTGGTCGCGGTCTCCTACCAGGCCCGGGGCGCCGCGGTGCTGGCCGACGACGGGCCGGCGCCGCCGCCGGAGACCGGCACCGACCGGCTCGCCGTCCTGGTCGGCCGGGGCCGGGCCGCCGTACTGCGCGCGCTGGGGCGGCCGGCCAGCACCGCCGGGCTCGCCGCGACCCTCGGCCTCGCCCCCAGCACCGTCTCCGAACACCTCGGCGCGCTGCTCGCGGCGGGCGTGGTCAACCGGCGTCGGGTCGGCCGCCGGGTGCTGTACGGGCTGGAACCGGCCGGGCTGGCCCTGGTCAGCCTGCTCGACGTCACGGTGGCACACGGCGACGCGGCCCTGACCGGCGACGATCCGGTTACGGCACGCGCCTCCTGAGGATTCCGGCCGGTCGTCGGCGCCGGTCCCGCACATTCGGTGGACGCCGAATCGATTCCGCCGATCCGGGCCGGCTCCCTAGCCTCGCCGGCATGAGCGAGTACGCAATCGAGGCGGTCGGGCTGCACCGCACCTACCGCAGCCGTACCGGGTGGTCACGGCCCCGGCGCCGGGAGGTGACGGCGGTCCGCGGCGTCGACCTGACCGTCCGCCAAGGTGAGCTGTTCGGCCTGCTCGGCCCGAACGGCGCCGGCAAGACCACCACCATCAAGCTGCTGAACACGCTGCTCGTCCCGACCGCCGGCACCGCCCGGGTGGCCGGCTACGACGTGGTCCGGCAGACCCGCGAGGTACGGCGCCGGATCGGGTACGTCTTCGGCGGCGACCGGGGTCTGTACGACCGGCTCTCCGCCCGGGACAACCTGCGCTACTTCGCCGAACTCTACGGCGTCGCGCCCCGGGAGCAGCGGCGGCGGACCGCCGAACTGCTCGACCTGGTCGGGCTCACCGGTCGGGAGAACGAACGGGTCGAGGGCTACTCCCGGGGCATGCGCCAGCGGCTGCACATCGCCCGTGGCCTGCTGCACCGCCCCGAGGTCCTCTTCCTCGACGAGCCGTCGATCGGGGTGGATCCGGTCGCCGCCCGGGAACTGCGCCAGACCGTCGCCAGCCTCGCGGCGAACGGCACGACGGTGCTGCTGACCACGCACTACATGGCGGAGGCGGACGAACTCTGCGACCGGATCGCGGTGATCGCCGGGGGCCGGATCCGCGCCTCGGGTACGCCCGCCGAACTCAGGCGGCACGCCGAGGGCCGGCAGGTGCTGGAGGTCGAGGCGTACGGGGTGACCGACCGGCAACTCGCCGAGATCCACCGACTGCCCGGGGTACGGGAGGCGAGTCTGCAGGTGCTCGGCGCGGTCCAACTGCTCACCGTGCAGTCGGCGGTCGGCACCGACGTACAGGCCGAGGTGCTGCGGGTGCTGGCCGGAATCCGGCTGGGTCGGGTGCTGGGCCGCCAGCCCACCCTGGAGGACGCGTACGTGGCGATCGTCAGCGCCACGACCACGGCCGACGAGCCGACGCCCGAGCCGGCGGTGGCGGCATGAGGACGCTGCGGATGATCGCGCTCGGGGCGCTGCTGCACGTCAAGTACCAGAGCCGTTCCTCCCTGGAGATCACCATCGCGGTGCTGCTGCCGGTGGTCCAGGCGACCCTGGCGGTCTACCTGTTCCGGGCCGGCGGCCAGCCGGACCGGCTGCTGGAGGCGGCGGTCGGCGCCGGCCTGATGGGCATCTGGTCGTCGGTGCTGTTCGGCTCCGGCGGGGCGATCCAGAACCAGCGATGGCAGGGCACCCTGGAGATGCTGATCCTCGCACCCCGGTCGCCCGCGCTGGTGATCCTGCCGATCACCCTCGCCACCGCGCTGACCGGCACGTACGCGATGGTCGCGACCCTGCTCTGGGGTCGCCTGCTGTACGGCATCCCGCTCGACTTCGCCGATCCGTTCGCCTTCGCGGTCGCGGTTCCCGGCTGTGTCCTCGCGCTGGGCATGTTCGGGCTGCTGCTGGCGGCCACGTTTGTCCTGCTGCCCAACGCGAACGCGCTGGCCAACCCGTTGGACTACCCGATCTGGCTGGTCTCCGGGATGCTCGTGCCGGTCACCGCCCTGCCCGGCTGGACCACCCCGATCGCCGCCGTGCTGCCCACCACCTGGGGGGCCAGGGCGGTCCGCGAGGCGGCCACCGGCGCCGGCCCGGTCTGGCCGTCGCTGGGGATCTGCCTGGCGATCAGCCTCGGCTGTCTCGCGCTCGGCGCGGCGGTCATGTCCCGGGTGGAACGTCGGGCCCGCGCCGCCGCCACCCTCGCTCTGGCCTGAGGAGTCCACGTCGATGACCAGTCTGTTCCGTCTCGTCGGCGTCGGCGGCGTGATCGCCTACCGCGCGCTGTTCAACTGGACCACCCCGTCGATGTTCGTCGGCACCCTGCTCGTCGGTCCGCTGTTCCAACTGCTCTTCTTCGCCTACCTCGGCCGTCAGCTCGGGGTCGCCGACGACACCTTCTACATCGTCGGCAACGCCGTGCTGGCCGCCTCGTCCGCCGGTGTCTTCGGTGGCACGATGGCGGTCTCGAACGAACGCCGGTTCGGCACCCTCGGTCACGTGCTGCTCTCGCCGCGCAGCCGGACTGCGGTCTTCCTCGGCCGGGCGCTCCCGTACGCCGGCAACGGGCTGCTGATCGCGGCCTGCACGCTGGCCGGCGGCGCGCTGCTGCTCGGCCTGCGGATCCCGCCGCAGGCGCTGCCCGGCCTGCTGCTCGTCCTCGGCGCCGCCGCGCTGAGCTGTGGCTTCTTCGGCCTGACGTTGGGCGCGATCGGCCTGCGGTTCCGGGACGTGTGGCTGGTGTCGAACGTGTCGGTGACGCTGTTGCTGCTGCTCACCGGGGTGAACGTGCCGGCGACGGAGTTGCCGGCCGGGCTGCGGGCGGTCGGCGCGGTGCTGCCGGTCACCCACGCGGCGGAGGCGGCCCGCCGGCTGGTCGCCGGGGACGGCCTGGCCGCCGCGGCCGGCCCACTCGCCGTCGAGGTGCTGCTCGCGCTCGGGTACGCGCTGCTCGCCGCCGGGTTGCTCAAGGTGTTCGAGGCGGAGAGCCGTCGGCGGGCCTCCCTCGACACGCTCTGACCCGGGCCGCCGGGACACCGATCGCCGGGGTGCCGAGCGTCACAGCGCGGACTGTCACGCCGCGGCCCGCCGGTGCCGTCGTCCTGGCGTAACGGAAGAACCGGAGCGGGAGGTTGTCGTGAGTCGGCTGAACATGGCGTCGGTGGCACCGGAGGCGTACCAGGCGGTGCTGGGGCTGGAGAAGTACATCCGGGCGAACCTGGACCACACAGTGCTCGAACTGGTCAAACTGCGCGCCTCGATGCTCAACGGCTGCGCGTTCTGCGTCGACATGCACAGCCGGGAGGCGCTCGCGGCGGGCGAGTCGAGTCGGCGACTGTTCGGGGTGGCCGCGTGGCGGGAGGCGCCCTTCTTCGACGAGCGCGAGCGGACCGCGTTGGCGCTGACCGACGCGGTCACCCGGCTCGGCGAGCACGGGGTGCCGGACGACGTGTGGGAGGCCGCCGCCGAGGTGTGGTCGGAGAAGGAACTGGCGGACCTGGTGATGGCGATCGCCACAATCAACGTATGGAACCGAATCTCGGTGACCAGCCGGACCGAGCCGCCGACGGAGGTATGACGACCTCCGAGGCGACGCAGGCGGCCGGTGTGCTCGACGCGCACCGGCCGATGCTGCTCGGGCTCGCGTACCGGCTGCTCGGCAGCCTGCACGACGCGGAGGACGTGCTGCAGGAGACGTACCTGCGCTGGGCCGGCGTCGACCGCGCGACGGTGGTCGAACCCCGCCGCTACCTGTCCCGGGTGGTGACCCGGCTGGCCCTGGACCGGCTGCGGGCCCGGCAGGCGGCCCGGGAGACGTACGTCGGCCCGTGGCTGCCGGAGCCGGTGCCGACCGGGTCGTCGCCGTTCGGCCCGCTGGACAGCGCCGAACTGCGGGACTCCCTGTCGCTGGCGCTGCTGCACATCCTCGAGCGGCTCACCCCACCCGAGCGCGCGGTCTACGTGCTGCACACCGCGTTCGAGCTGCCGTACGCCGAGATCGCGGAGATCCTCGACCGGTCGGTGGCGGACTGCCGGCAGCTGCACCACCGGGCGGCGGCCCGGGTCGCCGCCGACCGGCCCCGGTTCACCGCCACCGCGGCCGAACAGCGCCGGCTGCTCGACGCGTTCCTGGCCGCCGCCCGCGACGGTGACCTGGCGCGGCTGACCAGCCTGGTCGCGGCCGAGGCCACCGCCTGGTCCGACGGCGGCGGCCGGGTCCGGGCGGCCCGCCGCCCGGTGTACGGCGCGGCGCGGGTCGCCCGCTTCTTCGCCGGTGTCTACGGGCGCCGGCCGACCGTCGAGGCGGCACCGGTCGAGCTGAACGGCGGGCCGGGGCTGCTGCTGCGCTGGCCCACCGGGACCCGCTACACGCTGACCGTCGCCGCGGCGGACGGCCGGCTCACCGGTCTCTATCTGGTGGGGAACCCGGAGAAGCTGACCCGGTTGCCGGGCTGACGGCCCGGACCCGGTACGGGCGACTGTCCGCCCGCCGCGTCCGACGGCGGGGCGGGGAGCGGCTCGGCCGAGCGAGCGGGCTCGGGTCGTTCCATTCCCGCCGGATCCGGCCTAGCCTGGCCTTAGCTAGGGAGGTCCACTGTGGCAGATGGTCGGCGGCGCCAGGTCGCGCCGGTACGTAAGCTCGTCGCCGCGGTGCTCGGCACCCTCGCCACCTTTGTCATGCTGTTCGGCGTCGGGATGCGCAGTTGGGCGATCGCGATGCTCGGGGTGGCCCTGATCGCCCTCGCCATCGGCCTGGTCGCGTTCACCGCGGTCCGCAGCGGCCCCCGGGCCTGGGTCACCGGCATCGGCCACGTGCACACCGTGACCGAGCCGCCGGCGTCGTCCGCCTTCGGCCGGTGCGAGCTGCAGATCGTGATCGACGCCCCGGGGGTACCGGCCCGTTCGGTGAAGATCCGTGATCCCCGGGTGCCGGTGGCGAAGTGGCCGGACCCGGGCGCCACGCTGCCGATCATGGTCGCCATCGACGACCAGCGGCACGTCCGGATCCTCTGGGACGAGGTGCTGACCCACGCCGAGGCCGCGGCCAGCGCCGACCTGCCGCCGCCGTTCGAGGGTGCCGACCCGCTCGGCGACGACATCCTGATCGAGCAGGAGACCCCGCCGTGGGCGCGCGGCGCCCGGGACGACACCCCGTACCCGGACGAGCCGCTCGACCTCCCCGACGATCCCCTGGCTGGGCCCTCCTACGACGATCGGCTGGACGAGCCGTTCCCCGACGACCGGCCGCCGGCCCCCCCGCCGGAGGACCGGCGTACCGTCGTCGACCCGGAACCGCTCGACGACGACCCGCCGCCACCGCGTGACGACCTCGGCCCGCACCGCGACGAACCGGTGGTGGTACGTCAGACGCCGGGCGGCACGATCGTGCTGGAGGGGACCCTGGTCGAGCCACCACCGACCACCACGCCGCTGCCGCGCCGTCCCCGTCCGGGTCCGAACGGCGAGGCCCGGCGACCGAGTCCCGGCCCGAACGCGGACACCGCGGCCGCGCCCCAGCCCGCCGCGACAGTGACCGACGCGGTCGACCCGGACGGTCCCCCGCCGGCCCCGCCCGCGCCGGGTCAACGGTCCGGCACCCCGGCCGAGGACATCGAGATCGACATCGACCTGGACGACCCCGGACCCGGTGGTCGGCGGTCCGAACCGGCGGCCGAGGCATCCGCCGCTGCCGCCGGCCCGACGGTGCCCTCCTCCGACGACGAGGCGATCCTGGAGAACCTGAGCGCCACCCCGCCGCCCGCCCGGCTCGGCGAGTCCGGTCCGATCGCCGGCGTCGGGATCACCCTGCTCGTCACCGATCTCGAACGTTCGATCGCGTTCTACCGGGACCTGCTCGGTTTCTTCGAGATCGACGGCGGCGACGGCAACGCGATCCTCGCCTCCGGGGCGACCCGGCTGGTGCTGCGGGCCATTCCCGAGGTGGCCCCGATCAACCGCCGCCTGGTGCACCTCAACCTCGAGGTCAACGACGTGCACGCGGTCCACGAGGAACTGGTCGCCAAGGGCGTGCGGTTCACCTACGCCCCACGGGCGGTCAACCGGGGCGCCAAACTCGAACTCTGGGCCGCCGCCTTCCGGGACCCGGACGGGCACGGCATCGCGTTGACCCAGTGGCGCGACCGGGCGGCCGGCTGACGTGTCCGCCCGCCCGCCGGCCGGCTCAGCCGAGGATGACCCGGCGGACGTGCAGTACGTACACCCAGACCGCCCCGAAGATCAACCCCAGTACGCCGAGCGACCAGTGCAGGAACCCGGAGAGCAGCAGCAGCGCCTGCAGTACGGTGCCGGCGTGCCAGGCCCAGGACCGGCGCAGACTCCCGGCGAGGAGTGCCGCGAGCACGGCCAGCCCGACGACCACCCCGATGGCGGCACCGCCCAGGTCACCGCCGAGCAGCCGGATCGGCTGGATGGCGAGCAGCAGGACGACCGTCTGCACGCTCAGCGTCAACGCACCCAGGCCGCGTACCGCCCGGTCCGGGTTCCGCAGTCCGGACGGCCGCCCCGCCGGACCGCCACCGAACGTCGTCGGTTCGCCGGACGTCGTCGCCTCGTTCCGCGCTGCCGCCTCGTCCGCAGCCGTCCGGTCGCCGGACACCGATCCCCCGGTCGCCTGCGGCCCACCGGCCGGCTGCTGGCCGCTCATCGCTTCAGTAGCCGGCGCGCGTCGGCGACCGTGACCACCGAGCCGGTAATCAGCACACCCACCCCGCTCAGCTCCCCCACCACGTCCGACTCCGCCAGGCCCACCGCCGCCTCGATCGCGTCCGGCAGCTCCGACGCCACCTCGACCCGGTCCTCTCCGAAGATCTCGGTGGCGAGCCGGCCCAGTTCGGCGGCGGGCATCGCCCGCGGTGAACTGTTCTGGGTGACCACCACCGCGTCCACCACCGGCTCCAGCAACTCCAGCAGGCTGCCCGCGTCCTTGTCGGCGAGCACCCCGACCAGGGCGACCAGTCGGCTGAACGCGAACTCCTCCTGCAGCGCGGTCACCGTCGCCGCCATTCCGGCCGGGTTGTGCGCGCCGTCGAGCAGGATCGTCGGCGCCGACCGGACCCGTTCCAACCGCCCGGGTGAGTCGGCGCTGGCGAAGCCCTGGCGTACCGTCTCGACGTCGAGCTGGCGGGACGCCCCGGCACCGAGGAACGCCTCGACGGCGGCGAGCGCCACCGCGGCGTTCTGCGCCTGGTGCGCCCCGTGCAGCGGGATGAAGACCTCGTCGTAGACCCCACCGAGCCCCTGCAGGGACAACACCTGCCCGCCGACCGCGACGGCCCGCCGCAGGACGCCGAACTCGCTGCCCTCCCGGGCGATGGTGGCGTCCACCTCGACACAGCGTTCCACCAGCGGCCGGACCGCCTCGTCCGGCTGCGCGGCCGAGATCACCGTGGCGCCCTTGTGGATGATGCCCGCCTTGGCCAGCGCGATGTCCTCGATGGTGTCGCCGAGCCACTCGGTGTGGTCGAGCCCGATCGGGGTGATCACGCAGACCCCGGCACCGAGGACGTTTGTGGAGTCCTCCGCCCCGCCGAGCCCGACCTCGACGACCGCCACGTCCACCGGCGCGTCCGCGAAGGTGGCGAAGGCGAGCGCCGTGGTCATGTCGAAGTACGTCAGCGGCTCGGCGGCCCGTTCGTCGACGAGCCGGGCCAGCGGCGCCACCTCGCGGTAGACCGAGACGAACCGTTCCTCGCTGACCGGCTCGCCGTCCAGGCTGATCCGCTCCCGGACGGTCTCCAGGTGCGGGCTGGTGTAGCGGCCGGTGTGCAGCCCGAACGCCCGGAGCAGCGAGTCGATCATGCGGGCCGTCGAGGTCTTGCCGTTCGTCCCGGTCAGGTGGATCGCCGGGTACGCCCGCTGCGGGCTGCCCAGCACGTCCAGCAGCTCCTCGATCCGCCCCAGGTCGAAGACCATCCGGGTGAAGCCCCGTTCGGCCAGCTCCGCCTCGACGGCGCCGAATTCGGTCGTCCGCCCGCCCCGCTCTGTCACCACGTTCCCCTGTCGCCGTGCCACGGTCAGCGCAGCGCGGCCAGCGCGGCGTTGATCCGTTCGAGGTCCGCCTCGGCCGAGGCGAGCCGCTCCCTGATCTTGTCGACCACCGGGGCCGGCGCCTTGTCGACAAACGCCGGGTTGGCCAGCTTCCCCCGCGCCTGGGCGAGTTCCTTCTCGGCCGCGGCCCGGTCCTTCTCCAGCCGGGCCCGCTCGGCGGCGACGTCGATCGAGCCCCGGGTGTCCAGGGCGACCGTCACCGTCCCGGTCACCGCGAGCGTGGCGCTGGCCTGGAAGTCCGCCCCCGCCTCGTCGAGCCGGACCAGGGACCGGATCAGCCCCCCGTGTGCGGCGATGCCGGCGGCGGCCAGCCCGTCGAGCCGGGCCGCCACCCGCTGCGCCGGGCGCAGTCCCTGGTCGGAACGGAACCGACGGATCTCGGTGACGACCCGCTGGAGTTCGACCACCTCACGTTCGGCCGCCTCGTCGACCAGCGCGGGTACGGCTGTCGGCCAGGCCGCGACCATCACCGAGGCGTCGGCGTCGCCGCCGACCCCGGTCAACGCGGTCCAGAGCTCGTCGGTGACGAACGGCACCACCGGGTGCAGCAGCCGCAGCAGCTGGTCGAGGACGTGCCCGAGCACCCGCCGGGTCGCCTCGGCCCGCTCACCACCGGCGGCCAGCACCGGCTTGGCCAGCTCGACGTACCAGTCGCAGACGTCGTCCCAGGCGAAGTGGTACAGCACGTCGCAGACCTTGGCGAACTCGTACGCCTCGAACTGCCGGTCGACCTCGGCCGTCACCTGTTGCAGCCGGGACAGGATCCACCGGTCCACGGTCGACAGCCGGGACGTCTCCGGCAGCTCACCGTCGACGTGGGCGCCGTTCATCAGGGCGAACCGGGTGGCGTTCCAGAGCTTGTTGCAGAAGTTGCGGGAGCCCTGGCACCACTCGTCGCTGACCGGCACGTCCTGTCCGGGGTTGGCGCCCCGGGCCAGGGTGAACCGGGTCGCGTCGGCGCCGTAGCGCTCGATCCAGTCCAGCGGGTCGACGACGTTGCCGAACGACTTCGACATCTTCTTGCCGAACTGGTCGCGGACCATGCCGTGCAGCGCGATGGTGTCGAACGGCTGCCGCCCGTCCATCGCGTACAGGCCGAACATCATCATCCGGGCGACCCAGAAGAAGAGGATGTCGTAGCCGGTGACCAGGACGCTGGTCGGATAGAACTTGGCCAGGTCGGCGGTCTGCTCGGGCCAGCCGAGGGTGGAGAACGGCCACAGTCCGCTGGAGAACCAGGTGTCGAGCACGTCGGTGTCCTGGTGCCAGCCCTCGCCGGTCGGCGGCTCCTCGTCGGGTCCGACGCAGCGGACCTCGCCGTCGGGGCCGTACCAGATCGGGATCCGGTGGCCCCACCACAGCTGGCGGGAGATGCACCAGTCGTGCATGTTGTCGACCCAGGCGAAGTAGCGCTTGGCCAGGTCGGCCGGTTCGATCTTCACCCGGCCGTCCCGGACGGCGTCGCCGGCGGCCCGGGCCAGCGGCCCGGTGTTGACGAACCACTGCAGCGACAGCCGCGGCTCGACGGTGGTACGGCAGCGTGAGCAGTGCCCGACCGCGTGCACGTACGGCCGCTTCTCCGCGACGACCCGGCCCTGCTCGCGCAGCGCGGCGACGATCGCCGGCCGGGCCTCGAACCGGTCCAGACCCTCGAACGGCCCGGGTGCGGTGATCACACCCCGCTCGTCCATGATCGTCAGCGACGGCAGGTTGTGCCGCTGCCCGATCTCGAAGTCGTTCGGGTCGTGCGCCGGGGTCACCTTGACCATGCCGGTGCCGAAGCTGGGGTCGACGTGCTCGTCCCCGACGATCGGGATCCGCCGCCCGGTGAGCGGCAGTTCGACCTCGGTGCCGATCAGGTGCTTGTACCGCTCGTCGTCCGGGTGCACCGCGACCGCGGTGTCGCCGAGCATCGTCTCGGCCCGGGTGGTGGCGACCACCACCTCGTCGCTGTACCGGATGGAGACGAGTTCACCGTCGTCGTCGGTGTGCTCCACCTCGATGTCCGACAGCGCGGTCAGGCAGCGCGGACACCAGTTGATGATCCGTTCCGCGCGGTAGATCAGGCCGTCGTCGTACAACTTCTTGAAGATCGTCTGTACGGCCCGGGACAGGCCCTCGTCCATGGTGAAGCGCTCGCGGTCCCAGTCGACCGAGTCACCGAGCCGGCGCATCTGGCCGAGGATCTTGCCGCCGGACTCGGCCTTCCACTGCCAGACCCGCTCGACGAACTTCTCCCGCCCAAGGTCGTGCCGGGAGAGCCCTTCGCCGGCGAGCTGCCGCTCGACGAGGTTCTGGGTGGCGATGCCGGCGTGGTCCATGCCGGGCAGCCAGAGCGCCTCGTAGCCCTGCATCCGCCGACGCCGGGTGAGCGCGTCCATCAGGGTGTGCTCGAACGCGTGGCCCATGTGCAGCGAGCCGGTCACGTTCGGCGGCGGGATGACGATGGTGAACGGGGGCTTGTCGCTGTCGGCCGAGGCCCGGAAGTGCCCCGCCGATACCCACGCCTCGTACCGCCGGCTCTCTACCTCGCCCGGCTGGTACTGGGCGGACAGGGTCGGGGTCGGCGTGCGGTGGGGGTCCAGAGTCTCGGTCACCCGCAAAGTCTACGGAGCGCCGCCGGGTACGTCGTGCGCCACCTCCCCCTTCGCGTACGGTGGCGGGCATGTCCGATGCCCCCCTCTCCGATCGGCGTCCATCGGTCGAGCCGGAGCCCATCGAGATGACGTCGGAACCGGTCGTACTGGATCAGACGGCACCGTCGGGCGACGACCTGTTCGGCGCCGACGGCCGGTCCGACGAGCCGGCCGCCCGGGCGGGGATGTCCCGGCGCCGCCGGATCGTCCTCGGCTCGGTGCTGGCGCTCGCGATTGTCGGTGCCGCCGGGCTGGGCACCGTCGGCTGGCGGATCGCCACGGAGAAGGACGCGGCGCTCGGCACCCCGGCCGAGGTCGCCGGGCTGACCCTGGACGTGAGCGAACGCGCCCGGACGACCGCCGACTACCTGCGGACCGGGTTCACCGCCGACATCGTCGACGCCGAGCAGAGCATCGGTGCCGTGTACGCCGATCCGGCCGCGCCGAACCGCAGTGTGCTGTTGTTCGGTGGCACCGCGCTGGTCTGGCAGCCGGAGCGTAGCCTCGACCGGCTCTTCGACCTGGTCTCGGAGGGCGAGGGCGCGATCGACGGCGTCCGTGAGGTGCCGGCCGGTCAGTTCGGCGGTGTCATGAAGTGCGGTACGAGCACCGGCGAGGGCAGTGACATCGCGGTCTGTGGCTGGGCCGACCACGGCAGCGTGGTGATGGCGATGTTCCCGGGACGTGACGTCAACGAGTCCGCCGACCTGCTCCGAGACATCCGGGCCGCCATACAGCGCCGGAGCTGACCGGTTCCGCTTCCCGTACGTCGGTTTCGCGGCGTGCTCCGATTTTCTGCCCCGGTCCTGTCGACGCTGTCGCGGGATTAGCGGCACAGGTCCCAGCGACGCGGCGGCGGTAAAACGAGCGGGAAAACAGTTGTGGGGCCTACCCGCAAAGGGTCGGCCCCACACTGAAAGAATGTCCGGCGGTGTCCTACTCTCCCACACCCTCACGAGTGCAGTACCATCGGCGCTGGAAGGCTTAGCTACCGGGTTCGGAATGTAACCGGGCGTTTCCCTTCCGCCATAACCGCCGTAACCCTATC